>JANMSR010000320.1:0-4120 GCA_031389565.1 Burkholderiales bacterium | reverse complement strand
GTCGCCCGTGCACAGTGCGACCACGCGGTACGGCAGCTCGAGCTTTTGCAGGATCGCCTCGGCGTGGCCGACCATGGCTTCGAGCGTGGCATAGCTCTGGTCGGGGTGCGTGATCTGCACCATCTCGACCTTGTCGAACTGGTGCTGGCGGATCATGCCGCGGGTGTCGCGGCCGGCGCTGCCGGCTTCGGAGCGAAAGCAGGGGCTGTGCGCGGTGAGCTTGATCGGCAGCATAGCGGCGTCCAGGATCTGGCCGCGCACGGTGTTGGCGAGCGAAATCTCGCTGGTCGAGATCAGGTACTGCTCCTCGCGCACCTCGCCGCCACCGCGCAGCACCCAGAACATGTCGTCCTTGAACTTCGGCAACTGGCCCGTGCCCTCGAGGATTTCGCGGTTGACGATGTAGGGCGTGTAGCACTCGGTGTAGCCGTGCTCCTGGGTCTGCACATCGAGCATGAACTGCGCCAGCGCGCGGTGCAGACGCGCGGCCGGGCCGCGCAGGAAGCTGAAGCGCGAGCCCGAGAGCTTGGCGCCGGTGTCGAAGTCCAGGCCCAGCGGGGCACCGAGGTCGACATGGTCCTTAACCACGAAGTCGAAGGCGCGGGCCGTGCCCCAGCGGCGGACCTCGACGTTCGCGTGTTCGTCGGCGCCAACCGGCACACTGTCATGCGGCAAGTTGGGCAATCCCATCAGCAGCGCCGTGATCTCGGCCTGCAGCACTTCGTTGCGCGCGGCCGATGACGCAAGTTCATCGCCCAGGCCGGCCACTTGCGCCATCACCGCGGCCACATCCTGGCCCTTGGCCTTCAACTGGCCGATCTGCTTTGACAGGCTGTTGCGCTGCGCTTGCAGCTCTTCAGTGCGGGTCTGGATGCGCTTGCGTTCAGCTTCGCGCGCCACGAACTGTTCGCGGTCGAGAAACTCTTGCGGCGTCTTGCGCGTCTCGAGTTTCGCGATCACGCTGTCGAGGTCGCGGCGCAGTTGGTTGATATCGAGCATGTTGAAGTCTTGTCGCGCGTCAGGCCGACGTGCGCGACGCCGCCACTTCGGCCATCGACTTGTCGCCCAGCCCCTTGGGCAGCGGGAAATGCACGGTCTCGACCACGCCGTCGAGTTTGCGCACGGCGACCGCCCCGAGCTCGCGCAAGCGCTTGATCACCTGTTGCACCAGGATGTCGGGCGCCGAGGCACCGGCGGTGAGCCCCACCCGCGTGGCGCCTTCGAACCAGGCGGCTTGCAGCGCGTCGGCCTCGTCGACCATGTAGGCCGGCCGGCCCAGCCGCTGGGCCAGTTCGCGCAGGCGGTTGCTGTTGCTGCTGGTCGGGCTGCCGACGACGATCACCACATCGACCTGCGGGCTCAGCACTTTGACCGCGTCCTGCCGGTTCTGCGTGGCGTAGCAGATGTCCTGGTGCTTGGGCTCGCGCACGTTGGGGAAACGCCGCTTCACGGCGGCCAGGATCGCGGCGGTGTCGTCGACGGACAGCGTGGTCTGCGTCACCACCGCCAGGCGCTCGGGGTTTTGCACCGGCACCTGCGCCACGTCGGCGACCTCTTCGACGAGGTAGATGCCGTCATAGAGCTGCCCCATCGTGCCCTCGACCTCGGGGTGGCCCTTGTGGCCGATCATCAGAAATTCGTAGCCTTGCTTGTGCAGCTTGGCGACTTCGACGTGCACCTTGGTCACCAGCGGGCAGGTGGCGTCGAAGATCGAGAAGCCGCGTTCGGCCGCTTCGCGGCGCACGGCCTGGCTGACGCCGTGCGCGCTGAACACCACCGTCGCACCGGGCGGCACTTCGGCCAGCTCCTCGATGAAGACCGCACCCTTGGCCTTCAGGTCGTTGACGACGTAGGTGTTGTGCACGATCTCGTGGCGCACATAGATCGGCGCGCCGAACTTCACGAGCGCGCGCTCGACGATCTCGATCGCGCGGTCGACGCCGGCGCAAAAGCCGCGCGGCTCGGCCAGAACGACTTCTTCGAGCGACATGGTCAGAGCACTCCGATCACATGCACATCCAGCCGCACCGGCAAGCCGGCCAGCGGGTGGTTGAAGTCGAACAGCAGCCAGCCGCCGCCAAGCTCGCGCACGACGCCGGCGTAGGCGCCCTGCCCGTCGGGCGTGGGGAACTGCACCACATCACCGATCGCGTAGTGCGCCTCGGGATCACCCATCTCATGCAGCAACGACAGCTTCACCCGTTGCAGCATCTCGGGGTTGCGCTCGCCGAAGGCAACGCCCGCAGCCAGATCGAAACTCGCGCGCGCGCCCTCGGCCAAGCCGATCAGCCGCGCCTCCATGGCCGGCGCCAACTCGCCGTTGCCCAGCGACAGCGTCGCCGGCGGGCCGGCAAAAGTGTCGACCACGGCGGCGCCGTCGGGGCCGGCTAGGCGGTAATGCAGGGTCAGGAATGAACCCGATTGAATCGCGGTCACGGTGGCGGGGCTGGGCAACAGGATGAAGAAAAGATTGAACGACAGGCAGGGCGATAGACTGGCCGCGATTTTACGGGTCGCCCCGAAGACACCTTGCGCGCCACGGCATGAACTCCCTCCACCACCTGCCCGCCGACGCGCGCCCGCGCGAAAAACTGCTTGCCCGCGGCCCCGGTGCGCTGGCCGATGCCGAGTTGCTGGCCCTGCTGCTGCGCACCGGCCTGCCGGGCCTGGGCGTGCTGCAACTGGCGCAGTCGCTGCTCGACCGCTTCGGTGGGCTGGCCGGGCTGCTGCACGCCGATGCGCAGGCGTTGAAGAACGTCAAGGGCCTGGGCCCGGCCAAGCGCGCCGAGCTGGCAGCGGTGCTCGAAATCGCGCGCCGTGTGCTGGGCCAGCAACTGGCCGAGCAGCCGCTGTTCGATTCGCCGCAGCGCGCGAAGGACTACCTCGCGCTGCAACTGCGTCCGCTCGGCCACGAGGTTTTCGCGGTCTGCTTCCTCGACACCCGCCAGCGCCTGCTCGCATTCGAAGTGATGTTCCAGGGCACGCTGGCGCACACCAGCGTGCACCCGCGCGAGATCGTCAAGCGCGCGCTGGCCCTGAATGCCGCGGCCGTCGTGCTGGCGCACAACCACCCGAGCGGCGTGGCCGAACCCTCGCGCGCCGACGAGTTGGTGACCCAGGGCGTGCGCGCGGCGCTGCAGTTGGTTGACGTGCGCGTGGTCGATCACCTGGTGGTGGGTGCAGGCTCGGTGCTTTCGTTTGCCGAACGCGGGTTGCTATGAGATGAAGGATGCTGACTTGGCGCGCCTGGCCGCGCTGAAAGAGCGCATCGCCCGAAACGCCCGCGAAGACGCCGCGCGGCGTGAGATCGCAGCGCAGGCTGCCGTCCGCGAGCGCATCGAGCGCGATCGGTTTCGGATCACCGTTGGCGCCGTCACGCCGCAAACCCAGGGCGAGCGTGTCGACTTGCCTCGCGCGCCGGTGGCGCCCGAGCCGCGGCAGCGCCTGCGCGATGAAGCCCAAGCCCTGGCCGCGACCCTGTCCGACGAGTTCGACGTGAGCACCCTGCTCGACACCGACGACGCGTTGAGCTACCGCCGCGTTGGCATTGGCCCGGACGTGCTGGCGCGGCTGCGGCGAGGCCAGTGGTCGATCCAGCGCGCGCTCGACCTGCACGGCCTGCGTCGCGACCAGGCGCGCGACGCGCTGGCCGCCTTTGTGCGCCAGGCCGAACGCGACGGCCTGCGCTGCGTGCGCATCGTGCATGGCAAAGGCCATGGCTCGCCCGGCCGCGAGCCGGTGCTGAAAGACAAGGTCAAGCGCTGGCTGGTGCAGAAGAATCAGGTGATCGCGTTCACCCAAGCGAGTGCGGCCGACGGCGGGCACGGCGCGCTGCTGGTGCTGCTGCGGGCGCTGCCGGGCACGCGGTAGGTCGGCGCCGCCGCGACACGTGGCCTCGGGCCCGCGCCGGGCCGCTCCCAAGCGGCCTAGGGTGCAGGCCGTGGCCGGCTTGTTCATCAGGCGAACTTTGCGCTACGCACTGCGGTTTCGCGCTTGGGGCGGCCCGGCGCGCTCATAAGGCAACCTGCGCGCTGCGCGCTTCGGTATTCGCCTTGGGGACGGCCCGGCGGCTCATCAGGCAACCTCCCGGCATTGGAGAGGCATCGAGTCACCGCGGTGC
>JANMSR010000281.1:0-3139 GCA_031389565.1 Burkholderiales bacterium | reverse complement strand
CCTGACAATGAGGTCGAGGCTGCCGAGGAGGAGATCCTCGACCAGGCGACCGCGGCACGGACCATCACGGAATTGAAAGCCGAGATCGAGACCCTGAAGGGTCTGGAGGCACTGGCGCTTGCAGTTCGTCGCAGTGGTACGGACACCAAGTGGCGCGAATTGGCGAATCTCCTCAGCGAGATTTTCACGACTTCTGCCATCGCCAATCGAGTACCAGTGCCGATCGCGCACTATGGCTCAGGGAATATCCCGCCACCCACTCCATCACCACACCAGAAGCTCGTCATATTTACTGAGCATCGCGATACGCTCAATTATCTTGAAGGTCGCATCACGACACTCCTTGGCCGCAAGGAAGCCGTGGTGATCATCCACGGCGGCATCGGCCGAGAAGAGCGCTTGAAGGTGCAGGAGTCGTTCAGGCACGACCCCGAGGTGCAGGTGTTGCTGGCCACGGACGCGGCCGGCGAAGGCATCAACCTCCAGCGCGCCCACCTGATGGTGAACTACGACCTGCCGTGGAATCCCAACCGCATCGAGCAGCGCTTCGGCCGCATTCACCGCATCGGCCAGACCGAGGTGTGCCATCTGTGGAACCTGGTGGCCGAAGAAACCCGCGAGGGCGATGTTTATCGCAGGTTGCTGGAAAAGCTCGAGCAGGCTCGTCAAGCCCTGGGCGGTCAGGTTTTCGACGTGCTCGGCAAGCTCCAGTTCGAGGGCAAGTCGCTGAGGGACCTGCTGATCCAGGCCATCCGCTATGGCGAACGTCCCGAGATCCGGGCCTACCTGTCCACCGTGCTCGACCGGGCGCTCGACCGCGCCCATCTGCAAGACCTGCTCGAAGAACGCGCGCTGGCGCACGATGCCATGGACGTGAGCCGCGTTCACCGCATCCGCGAGGACATGGAACGCGCCGATGCCCGCCGCCTGCAGCCTCACTACATCGAGTCGTTCTTTCACGAAGCCTTCCGGCGCCTGGGTGGGACCGCCAAGCAGCGCGAGCCCCGGCGCTACGAGGTGACCCAAGTACCGGCCCCGGTGCGCAACCGGGACCGCCTGATCGGCACCGGCGAGCCGGTGTTGCCGCGCTATGAACGCATCGCCTTCGAGAAGGCGCTCGTCACGCCGCAGGGCCAGCCGCTCGCCGCATTTGTCTGCCCGGGTCATCCACTGCTCGACTCGGTGGTCGACCTCACCCTCGAACGCCACCGCGATCTGCTCAGGCGCGGCACGGTCCTGGTGGACGAGCGCGATGCCGGCACCCAGCCGCGCGTGCTGTTCTTTCTGGAGCATTCCATCCAGGACGCGAGCCTCACCCGTTCGGGTGAGCGTCGCATCGTGTCCAAGCGGATGCTGTACGTGGAACTTGCCGCCGACGGGGCCATGCGCCACGTCCAGTACGCGCCCTACCTCGACTACCGGCCGCTGGCCGACGGCGAGCCGGGCGCGGACGTGATCCTCGATCGACGCGAGTGCGAATGGATCAGCCGCGAGGTTGAGCAGAAGGCCTTGGGCCACGCCATCGCGCATGTGGTCCCGGAGCACCTGGCAGAGGTTCGGAGCGGCAAGCTCGCGCTCATCACCAAGACCGAAGCCGCGGTAAAGGACAGGCTCACCAAGGAGATCACCTACTGGGACCACCGCGCCGAGCAACTGAAGTTGCAGGAGCAGGCCGGCAAGCCCAATGCCCGACTCAACTCGGGCGAGGCCCGCAAGCGGGCCGATCTGCTGCAAGGCCGACTGGAAAAGCGCCTGCAGGACTTGAAGCTCGAAGCCCAAATATCGCCATTGCCGCCCGTGGTGCTGGGTGGGCTGCTGGTGTTGCCTGCGGGCCTGCTCGCGGCAATGACCGGGCGGCCCATCGCAACCCCGACAGCGCCCGCAGATACCCAAGCCAGTGCCGCAAGGGCTCGCGCCGCAGTCATGGAAATCGAGCGCAACCTCGGCTTCGATCCGACCGACCGCGAGTTTGAGAAACTCGGTTATGACATCGAAAGCCGCGTGCCTGGCACCGGCAAGCTGCGCTTCCTGGAGGTCAAGGGGAGGGTCAGCGGGGCCGAAACGATCACGGTGACGAAGAATGAGATCCTGTACTCGCTGAACAAGCCCGACGACTTCATCCTTGCCGTCGTCGAGTTCCTCGCCGATGACGAGCACCGCGTGCACTACGTTCGCCGGCCGTTCCAGCGCGAGCCCGACTTCGGCGTGACGAGCGTGAACTACGATCTCGCGGAGATCATCGCCCGGGCCGGAAAACCGCAGTGACGCTGCCAATTGCCCGGCAGGAGACCGAACCATGGCCAAAGCCAACCTGTTGAACACCAGTACGTCCACGTTCCTCGAACTGATCGGCAACGGCCGCCTCTTCAAAGTGCCGCCCTATCAGCGTGACTACTCCTGGACCGAGGAGCAGTGGGAAGACCTCTGGACCGACATCATCGATCTGGCCGAGCGGCCTGATGACACCCACTACATGGGCGCGCTCGTCGTCGAGGGGCGGTCCGACCGCGAGTTCGCCGTCATCGACGGCCAGCAGCGCATTGCCACCTTGAGTCTGCTGGTGCTGGCGGTCATCGGCCGCTTGGTGGCCCTGGCCGAAGCCGGCGTCGATGTGCAGGACAACCGCCAGCGCGCCGCAGCGCTGCGCGCACGATTCGTCGGCGAGAAGGATCCGGCTTCGCTGGTGGAAGCGAGCAAGCTCACGCTCAACGAAACCGACAATGCGTTCTATCAGGACTATCTGGTCCAGCTTCGCAGCCCCCTGAATGCCCGCGGCCTGCCGAAGTCGAACCGCCTGCTGTGGGAGTGCTTCGTCTACTTCAAGCGTCAGGTCGAGGCCTGGTCCGCTGTCGATTCCGATGGCGCGCGCCTCACCCGTCTGATTTCGGAAACCGCCGGTCGGCAGTTGATGTTCATCCGCATCGCCGTTGACGACGAGTTGAACGCTTACACCGTGTTCGAGACGCTCAACGCGCGCGGCCTCGAACTCTCGGCCACCGATCTGCTCAAAAACTACCTGTTCTCCCGCCTGAAGACCGCTGCCGATCTGCAGGCGCTTCAGCGCCGCTGGCAGGCCCTGATGGGCACGGTGCGCCAGGAGCGCTTCCCCGAATTTCTGCGCTACCACCTTCAATGCGAG
>JANMSR010000250.1:0-10937 GCA_031389565.1 Burkholderiales bacterium | reverse complement strand
AGTGGGCGCGTAACCCACCATCGACGACAGCAGCACGCGGCGCAAAGCGTTGCCCAGCGTGTGGCCGTAACCGCGCTCGAAGGGCTCGAGCGTGGCCTTGGCACGGTGGCCGCCGATCGGCTCGACATTGATGGCTTTGGGTTTCAGCAGATTGGTTTGCATTGAGTGGTGTTCCTGTCAATACCCTCGGCTCGTTACACCGATAAGGCTGATGGATTGCCGGGCTGGAGAACTGATGACTTCGCGCCCGGCAAGCGAAGCCATCCAGAAAGGGGGCCGGCCAAAGGCCGGCACCCCGCTGTCCTGTTTGTTTACCGGGAGTAGAGCTCGACGATCAAGGCTTCCTTGATCTCGGCACCGAACTGGTCGCGATCCGGCGTCTTGGTGAACACGCCTTCCAACTTGGCGGTATCGACCTTGACCCACTCTGGCAGGCCGATCGATTCGGCAAGCTTGACGGCGTCCAGCACGCGCAGTTGCTTCTTGCCCTTCTCGCGCACCGCGACCGCGTCGCCGGCCTTGACCATGTAGGACGAAATGTTCACGACACTGCCGTTGACGGTAATGCTCTTGTGCGAGACGAGCTGGCGCGCTTCGGCGCGGGTGCTGCCAAAGCCCATGCGGTAGACCACGTTGTCCAGGCGCGATTCGAGCAGCATCAGCAGGTTGGCGCCGGTGTTGCCCTTGCGCCGCTCGGCCTCGGCAAAGTAACGGCGGAACTGGCGCTCGAGCACGCCGTACATGCGCTTGACCTTCTGCTTTTCGCGCAACTGCAGACCGAAGTCGCTGGTGCGCGAGCCGCTGGTGCGGCCGTGCTGACCCGGCTTGGACTCTGACTTCGACTTGTCACCGATGGCGCGGCGGGCGCTTTTCAGGAACAGGTCGGTGCCTTCACGGCGGGATAGTTTGGCCTTGGGGCCGAGGTAACGTGCCACGTTGATGTCCTTGTTTCAATCTGACGCAACCTTCTTGTCGCGCGAGTTCGGCGGCTATTTTTTGTGCGCTCGAACGGTGGTCTTGGAAGTGTGAGGACCCGGCATGCCGCAGGCATCAGCCGGGTTTCCCGTTAGATTCTTCGGCGCTTTTGCGGCCGGCAGCCGTTGTGCGGCACCGGCGTCACATCGGAGATCGAGTTGATGCGGATGCCCAGCGAGGCCAGTGCACGCACGCTCGATTCGCGGCCGGGGCCCGGGCCTTTGATGCGCACGTCGAGGTTCTTGATGCCCTGCTCCTGCGCCGCGCGGCCGGCGTTTTCGGCCGCGACCTGGGCCGCGAACGGCGTGCTCTTGCGCGAGCCCTTGAAGCCCTGACCGCCCGATGACGCCCACGCCAGCGCGCCGCCCTGGCGGTCGGTGATCGTGATGATGGTGTTGTTGAACGAAGCGTGAATGTGCGCGAAGCCGTCCGCGACGTTCTTGCGGATCTTCTTGCTCACGCGACGTGCGGCGGTGTTCTGGGGTGCCTTGGCCATGATCTTTCCTTGGAGTCTTTAGCGGCGCGCGTGCTCGCTTATTTCTTGATGAAGTGACGAGTCGTCACTTCTTGACGAGGGCGCCCGACTTGCGCGGCCCCTTGCGTGTGCGCGCGTTGGTCTTGGTGCGCTGGCCGCGAACTGGCAGGCCACGACGATGGCGGACGCCACGGTAGCAGCCGAGGTCCATCAGGCGCTTGATGTTGATCGACATCTCGCGGCGCAGGTCGCCCTCGATCGTCATGCGGCCGATCTCTTCGCGGATCTTTTCCAGATCGGTGTCGGAAAGATCCTTGATCTTCTTCGAGGGTGCGACGCCCGCCTTCTCGCAAATCTTCTGCGCCGTGGTGCGACCGATGCCGTAGATCGAGGTCAGACCGATCTCGGCGTGCTTGTGCGGCGGGATGTTGATACCAGCAATGCGTGCCATGGTGTTCCTTCAGTGTCCTAAGCGTGCTGTCACGAGCGGGCTCGTTCAGCCCTGGCGCTGCTTGTGGCGCGGGTCGGTGCAGATCACGCGCACGACGCCGTGGCGCCGGATGATCTTGCAGTTGCGGCACATTTTCTTGACCGATGCAGCGACTTTCATGTTGTGCTCTCCTGAACCTTTACTCAATTTTGGCAACTGCGGCGCTCACTTCGCGCGGAACACGATGCGAGCCCGACTCAAATCGTAGGGCGTCAACTCCACGGTGACCTTGTCGCCCGGCAGGATGCGGATGTAGTGCATGCGCATCTTTCCGGAGATGTGACCCAGGACCACGTGGCCGTTCTCCAACTTCACTCGAAACGTAGCGTTGGGCAAGTTCTCCTGAATCTCGCCCTGCATCTGGATGACGTCATCCTTGGCCATCTCACGATGCCTTGAAATTTGCCTTCTTCAAAAGCGACTCGTACTGCTGGCTCATCACGTAGCTCTGGACCTGGGCCCAGAAATCCATCGTCACGACCACAATGATCAAAAGCGAGGTGCCGCCGAAGTAGAACGGCACGTTGTACTTCAAGACCAGGAATTCAGGCAGCAGGCAGACCGCGGTGATGTAGATCGCACCGGCCAGCGTCAGGCGGCCCAGAATGCGGTCGATGTACTTGGCGGTCTGGTCGCCGGGGCGGATACCGGGAACGAAGGCGCCGCTCTTCTTCAGGTTGTCGGCGGTCTCGCGGCTGTTGAAGACCAACGCGGTGTAGAAGAAGCAGAAGAACACGATCATCGCCGCATACAGCAGCACGTAGATCGGCTGGCCGGGCGACAGCGCCGCCGAGAGGTCCTTCAGCCAGCGCATGCCTTCGCCGGTGGCGAACCAGCCGACCACGGTGGCGGGCAGCAGGATGATCGACGAGGCGAAGATCGGCGGGATCACGCCCGACATATTCAGCTTCAAGGGCAGGTGCGAAGACTGGCCGCCATAGACCTTGTTGCCGACCTGGCGCTTGGCATAGTTGACCAGGATCTTGCGCTGGCCGCGCTCGACGAAGACCACCGCGAAGGTCACGAACACAACCAGCGTGATGATGAACAGCGAGGCAAAGATGCTCATCGCGCCGGTGTTCACCAACTCGAACATACCCGCCATGGCGCTCGGCAGGCCCGCAGCGATGCCGGCGAAGATCAGGATCGAGATGCCATTGCCCAGGCCACGCTCGGTGATTTGTTCACCCAGCCACATCAGGAACATCGTACCGGCGACCAGGCTGACGACGGCCGTCATGCGAAAGCCGAAGCCCGGAGTGATCACCAGGCCCGGCGAGCCTTCGAGCGCGAGCGCGATGCTCAACGACTGGAAGATCGCCAGCCCCAGCGTGCCGTAGCGCGTGTACTGGGTGATCTTGCGCCGTCCGGACTCGCCTTCTTTCTTCAGCGCCTCGAGCGTGGGCACGACATAGGTCATCAACTGCATGATGATCGACGCCGAGATGTAGGGCATGATGCCCAGCGCAAAGACGGTGAAGCGCGACAGGGCGCCGCCGCTGAACATGTTGAACAGGTTCAGGATGCCGCCGCTCTGGCTGTTGAAGAGCTGGCGCAACTGGTCGGGGTCGATGCCGGGCACGGGAATGTGCGCGCCCAGACGGTAGACCACGAGCGCAAGCAGCAAGAACGTCAAGCGGCGACGCAGGTCGCCGAACTTGCCGCTCTTGGCCAGTTGTGCCGTGCTGGTGGCGTTGGTTGCCAAGTCCGCTGTCCTTGGTGTTTACGCGGCGACCGAGCCACTCGAGGTCGGAACGGTCTCGACCGAGCCACCCGAGGTCGGAACGGCCTCGACCGACCCGCCAGCGGCTTCGATGGCCGCTTTGGCACCCGCCGTCGCGCCGACGCCCTTGAGCACCACCTTGACGCTCAGCTCGCCGGTCTTGATGACCTTCACGGTCTTGATCGAGTTGCGAACCAGGCCGGCCTGCTTCAGGCTGAGCAGGTCAACTTCGTCCAGGCCGAGCTTTTGCAGATCGGCCAGCGTGATCTCAGCGTTGTACTTCAGCGCAGCCGATTTGAAACCGCGCTTGGGCAGGCGACGCTGCAGCGGCATCTGGCCGCCTTCGAAGCCGACCTTGTGGTAGCCACCGGCACGCGACTTCTGGCCCTTGTGGCCGCGACCCGCGGTCTTGCCCAGGCCCGAACCGATGCCGCGGCCGACGCGGCGGCGGTCTTTCTGGCTGCCGTCTGCCGGCTTGATGGAATTCAATTGCATCACAGCACCTGAACGAGGTAAGCGACCTTGTTGATCATCCCGCGCACCGCAGGCGTGTCTTCCAGCGTGCGCTGGCTGTTGACGCGGCGCAGGCCCAGGCCGCGCACGGTGTCGCGGTGTGACTGCTTGGTGCCGGCCACGCTCTTGACGAGCTTGACGGTCAGGGTTTTCTTGTCGGACATGTCAGTTCTCCGGCGCCGGTTCAATTGAAGATTTCTTCAACCGACTTGCCGCGCTTGGCCGCCACCGCGGCCGGCGTGGTGGAGTTGTTCAGTGCGTCCAGCGTGGCGCGCACCATGTTGTACGGGTTGGACGAGCCCAGGCTCTTGGCCACGATGTCGGTCACGCCCATGACCTCGAACACCGCGCGCATCGGGCCGCCGGCGATGATGCCGGTGCCCGGCGCCGCCGGCGCCATCAGCACCTTGGCCGCACCGTGCTCGCCGCGCACGTTGTGGTAGATCGTGCCGTTCTTCAGTGCGATCTTCTTCAGATTGCGACGTGCGGATTCCATCGCTTTTTGCACCGCGACCGGCACTTCCTTGGCCTTGCCCTTGCCCATGCCAACGCGGCCATCGCCGTCGCCAACGACGGTCAGCGCCGCGAAGCTCAGCGTGCGGCCGCCCTTCACGACTTTCGTGACGCGATTCACCGCGATCATCTTTTCCTTCAGGCCGTCGTCGTTGGCCTCGGTCTGAGCGCGGGGTTGAAATTTAGCCATTGCTCGATTCCTCTATTGCGTCAGAACTGCAGGCCGGCTTCGCGCGCCGCCTCGGCCAGCGCCTTGACGCGGCCGTGGTACGCAAAGCCGGAACGGTCGAACGCGACCTTGTCGATGCCGGCCGCCTTGGCCTTCTCGGCAATGCGTTTGCCGACGATGGCCGCCGCCGCCGCATTGCCCCCCTTGCCATTGCCACCGAGCTCGGTGCGCACGGCCTTCTCGGCCGTCGACGCACTGGCCAACACCTGGGTGCCGTCGTCGGAGACGACGCTCGCGTAGATGTGCAGGTTGCTGCGGAACACCGTCAGGCGCGCAACGCGCTGCGTGGCGATGCGCACGCGCGTCTGGCGCGAACGGCGGATGCGTTGATCCTTTTTGTTGATCGTCATGTCGCCGCTCCTTACTTCTTCTTGGTCTCTTTGAGGACCACGCGCTCGTCCGCATAGCGGATACCTTTGCCCTTGTAGGGCTCGGGCGGGCGGATGGCGCGCACTTCAGCGGCAATCTGACCCACCACCTGGCGGTCAGCGCCCTTGATGACGATCTCGGTCTGGGTCGGGCACACGACCTTGATCCCGGCCGGCATTTCCTTCACCACCGGGTGCGAGAAACCGACTTGCAGGTTGAGCTTGGCGCCCTGGGCCTGGGCGCGAAAGCCCACACCGACCAGATACAGCTTGCGCTCGAAACCCTTGGCCACTCCGCTGACCATGTTGGCCACCAGCGCACGCAGGGTGCCGCTCATGGCATCGGCCTCAGTGCTGTCATTGGCGGCGGTGAAGCTCACCTTGCCGTTATCGTTCTTGACGGTGACCAGCGGGTTGCCCTTGCGGGTCAGGGTGCCCAGGGCGCCCTTGACGCTGATCTGCTCTCCCGTGATCGACACGTCCACGCCCTGCGGGACGGCGATCGGCATTTTTCCTACGCGCGACATCGCTCGGTTCCTCCCTTAGGCCACGTAGCAGAGCACTTCGCCGCCGATGCCGGAAGCGCGTGCCTTGCGGTCGGTCATCACGCCCTGCGGCGTGGTGACGATGGCCACACCGAGGCCGTTCTGCACCTGCGGAATCGAGTGGCGGCCCTTGTAGACGCGCAGTCCGGGGCGGCTGACACGCTCGATGCGCTCGATCACCGGACGCCCGGCGTAGTACTTCAACGCGATTTCGAGCTCGGCCTTGGCATCGCCCTTGATGGCGAAGCCGTCGATGTAGCCCTCGTCCTTCAGGACCTGCGCAATCGCCACCTTCAGCTTGGACGACGGCATCGTCACCGCGGCCTTCTCGACACTTTGCGCGTTGCGGATACGGGTCAGCATATCGGCGATCGGGTCACTCATGCTCATTTGCGAATCTCCTCGGTCCGATTACCAACTGGCCTTGACGACACCGGGGATGTCGCCCTTGAAGGCCAGGTCGCGGATCTTGCTTCGGGCCAGGCCGAACATGCGGAACGTGCCGCGCGGGCGACCCGTCAGGCCGCAGCGGTTGCGCTGGCGCGTCGGGTAGGCATTGCGCGGCAACTGCTGCAGCGCCAGGCGCGCAGCGTAGCGCTCTGGGTCGGACTTCTTGGCGTTGTTGGCGATGCCCTTCAGTTCGTCGTACTTGACCTTGAACTTGGCGACCAGTTGCTCGCGCTTGAGCTCACGTTGGATGAGGGATTGTTTGGCCACTGGGCACCTCAGTTCTTGAACGGGAAGCGGAAGGCCGTCAGCAGGGCCTTGCACTCGTCATCGGTCTTCGCGCTGGTCGTGATGCTGATGTTCATGCCACGCAGTGCGTCGACCTTGTCGTAATCGATCTCGGGGAAGATGATCTGTTCCTTTACCCCGATGTTGTAGTTGCCACGGCCGTCGAACGAGCGCACCGAGATGCCGCGGAAATCGCGCACCCGCGGCAGCGCCACGGTGACGAGGCGATCGAGAAACTCGTACATGCGCACGCCGCGCAGCGTGACCATCGCCCCGATCGGCACACCCGAACGGATCTTGAAACCAGCGATGTCTTTCTTGCTCTTGGTCACCACCGGCTTCTGGCCGGCGATCTTGGTCAGGTCGCCGACGGCGCTGTCCATCACCTTCTTGTCCGACACCGCCTCGCTGACGCCCATGTTCAGCGTGATCTTGGTCAGGCGCGGCGCCTGCATCACCGACTTGTAGCCGAACTTGGCCACCAGGTCGGGCACGATCTTTTCTTTGTAGACCGTTTGCAGACGGGCCAGCGGTGCGGCGGAGGCACCGGCCGTGGCGGCGGCAGCTTGTTTCTTTGCCATGTCGATTGCCTCTTAAGCCTTGATCTCGTCGCCGCTGGACTTGTAGACGCGCACGCCGTTGTCCTTGGTCTTGCGAGCTTCCTGCTCGGCCTTCGTCAGCAGCTTGATAGCCACGCGATCGGCCTTGCCCGTCTTGGGATTGAAGATCGCCACGTTGGACTGATCGATCGGCATGGTCTTGTCGATCACGCCGCCGGTGCTGCCCTTCATCGGGTTGGGCTTGACGTGCTTCTTGACCACGTTCACGCCCTCAACGACGAGGTGGCTGTCATCGACGCGACGGGCCACGGTGCCACGCTTGCCCTTGTCGCGGCCGGTCAACACAATGACCTGGTCGCCTTTGCGAATCTTGTTCATGGGTTGGTCCTTCGAGGCAGCGCTCAGAGCACTTCGGGCGCGAGCGACACGATCTTCATGAAGCGCTCGGTGCGCAACTCGCGCGTCACCGGGCCGAAGATGCGGGTGCCGATCGGCTCGAGCTTGGCATTGAGCAAGACGGCGGCGTTGCCGTCGAACTTGATCAGCGAGCCGTCGGCGCGGCGCACGCCCTTGGCAGTGCGCACGACCACGGCGCTGTAGACCTCGCCCTTCTTGACGCGGGCGCGCGGCGCGGCTTCCTTGATGCTGACCTTGATCACGTCACCAATGCCGGCGTAGCGTCGCTTGGAGCCGCCGAGCACCTTGATGCACATGACGGATTTCGCGCCGGTGTTGTCCGCGACATCGAGCCGCGATTGCATTTGGATCATGTTCTTTACCCAACTTGAACTACAGCCACCCTCTTGCGTGGAAGGGCTCGGCGTGCGGTCAGTCTTGGGCCCGTGGTGTGGGCTGAATCCGAAATCGAGACTGGCGCATGGCGCAAGCCGCCGTTTTCGGCGAAGTCGAGGATGATAGCGGGTAAACGCGGGCGCTGTCAAACGGCCGGCGCAGGTTCTTTAGGCGAGCACCTCTTGGGCCTGGCGCAACAGTGTGTCAGCGCCGCTGACCTCAAACTTGCCAGGTACCTCAAGGTTGAGCGTCTTGACCATGCCGTCGACGACGAGCATAGAGTACCGCTGCGAACGGATACCCATGCCCGCAGATGTGCGGTCAATCGTCAAGCCCATCGCTATCGTGAAATCGGCATTGCCGTCGGCCATCATGCGGACCTTGCCGGTCGTGTGTTGGTCGCGGCCCCAGGCACCCATCACGTGGGCGTCATTAACCGACAGGCACCAGATTTCGTCGATGCCTGCCGCGCGCAACGCCGCCGCCTTTTCGACATACCCCGGGACGTGTTTGGCTGAGCAGGTTGGCGTGAATGCACCTGGCAACGCAAAGACGGCAATCTTCTTGCCTGCCGTGAGCGCGGCCACATCGAAGGTGTTCGGACCCATCGAACAGCCGTCGCCTTCGACCTCGACGAATTCCTGCAGTTTGCCTGCAGGCAGCTTGTCTCCTACTTTGAGCATGGTGCGTCTCCTCGGGTGAATGAAAAACGGCCGGCCGCCAGTGTCTCGGCGATCCGGCCGTCTTGCCGACGGTCAGGGCAATGCCCTCAGACGTTCTTGGCCTTTTCGACCAGGCGGGTCACGACCCATGACTTGGTCTTGGAGATCGGCCGGCTTTCGGTGATCTCGACCACGTCGCCCATCTTGTACTCGCCCATTTCGTCGTGGGCGTGGTACTTGTTCGAGCGGCCGATGATCTTGCCGTAGAGCTCGTGCTTGACCCGACGCTCGACCAACACGGTGATGGTCTTGGCGCGCTTGTCGCTGACCACTTTGCCGACGAAGGTGCGGGTGACCTTGGTGGCCTTGGCCGGGGCTGGGGTGGCTTGCGTTGCGGCAGCGGTGTTCATTTCGCGGCTCCCTTGTTCTTCTCGGCCAGCACGGTCTTGGCGCGGGCGATGTCGCGGCGGGTTTTGCCCAGTTGCGAATGGTTGGACAGTTGTTGCGTCGCCTTTTGCATGCGAAGTCCGAAATGGGCCTTCAGCAGTTCGGAGACTTCTTTCTCCAGCGCCGGCACGTCTTTGGCGCGCAGTTCAGATGCTTTCATAGCGGTTTCCTTGCCTCTCAGGCGCCGACTTGGCGGGCGACGAAGGTGCACGACAGCGGCAGCTTGGCGGCAGCCAGCGTGAACGCCTCGCGGGCCAGCGCTTCGGGCACGCCGTTGAGTTCGTAGAGCACCTTGCCCGGCTGGATTTCAGCCACGTAGTACTCGGGGTTGCCCTTGCCGTTGCCCATACGCACTTCGGCCGGCTTCTGCGAGATCGGCTTGTCGGGGAAGATGCGGATGAAGATGCGGCCGCCGCGCTTGATGTGGCGCGAGATGGCCCGGCGCGCGGCTTCAATCTGGCGCGCCGTGAGGCGACCGCGCTCGGTGGCCTTCAAGCCGAAGTCGCCGAACGATACGGCGGCACCGCGCGTGGCGATACCCGTATTGCGGCCCTTCTGCTCCTTGCGGTATTTACGGCGTGAGGGTTGCAGCATGTTTATTCTCCTTTGGCGTCGCCGCCGGCAACCGGAGTCACCACTTTGCGCACGCGCTTGACCGCTGGCTTGGGTGCGTCGGCACCGCCCGCAACACGGGCTTGCTCCGGTTTGGCGCTGCCGTCAACCGGCGCGCCACTCGGGCGCGGGGCGCGATCGGTGCGGCCGCGCGGTGCGCCCGGGCCACCCGGGAAGCCCGGACCCCCTGGACCGCCAGGACGCGGACCGCGACGTGACCGGCGATCGTCATCGCCACCTTCCGGCTTGGCCGCCGGTGCTTCGCCATGGCCCAAGCGGTCACCACGGTAGACCCAGCACTTGACGCCGATGACGCCGTAGGTGGTCTTGGCTTCCGAGAAGCCGTAGTCGATGTCGGCCTTGAGGGTGTGCAGCGGCACGCGACCTTCGCGGTACCACTCGCAGCGGGCGATTTCAATGCCGTTCAGGCGGCCCGACGACATCAGCTTGATGCCCTGCGCGCCCAGACGCATGGCGTTTTGCATCGCGCGCTTCATGGCGCGGCGGAACATGATGCGTTTCTCGAGCTGCTGGGTGATCGAGTCGGCGATCAGTTGGGCATCGATCTCGGGCTTGCGCACTTCTTCGATGTTCACCGCCACCGGCACGCCCAGGCGCTTGGTCAGCTCGGCCTTCAGGTTCTCGATGTCCTCGCCCTTCTTGCCGATCACCACGCCCGGCCGCGCCGAGTAGATGGTGATGCGCGCGTTCTTGGCCGGGCGCTCGATCAGGATGCGCGACACCGCTGCATTCTTCAGCTTGGTCTTGAGGTAGTCGCGCACCTGCAGGTCTTCGGCCAGCATCTGGCTGAAGTTGGCTTTGGTGGCGAACCAGCGCGACGACCATGCACGCGTGACGGGCAGTCGGAAGCCGGTCGGGTGGATCTTTTGTCCCATGTGTTCTTCCTCAGTTCCCGACAGTCACGTAGATGTGGCAAGTGCCCTTGCTGATGCGGTTGCCGCGGCCCTTGGCGCGTGCGGAAAAACGCTTCAGCGTCGTGCCTTGCTCGACGTAGATGGTCTTGACCTTCAATTCGTCGATGTCGGCGCCGTCGTTGTGCTCGGCATTCGCGATCGCGCTCTCGAGCGCCTTCTTGATGATGCCGGCGGCCTTCTTTTGAGTGAAGCTCAGGATGTTCAGGGCCTGGTCGACGGGTCTGCCGCGGATCAGGTCGGCCACCAGCCGACCCTTGTCGGTTGACAGGCGCACACCGCGAACGATTGCTTGGGTTTCCATGGTCGTGGCCATCCTTTACTTCTTCGCTGCCTTCTTGTCGGCCGGGTGGCCTTTGAAGGTGC
>JANMSR010000164.1:0-2168 GCA_031389565.1 Burkholderiales bacterium | reverse complement strand
AGCGGGTCGGCCCACAGCGCGCGCAGGCGCTGGCGCACCGCGCCGTCGGCCAGATCGGCCAGGCGGATGCGGTGCGAGCGCGGGTCGGGAAACGGGGTGTAGGTGGCGCCGGAACGGGTGAACTCGGCGTACAGCTCGATCACATGGCCCACGTCCACCACCGCCAGAAACGGCGGCCGGCCTTCGCTGGCCGGCAGTGCGCGGGCATAGGCCTCGGCCTGTGCACGGGCGCGCAGCAAGGCGTCGTCGAAGGCCTTGCTGGTGCTGCCCGCAACCACTGCCGCCAGGCCAGGCTTGAGCTTCTTCGATTCCCAAATGAAGGCGCCGCGGCGGTAGCAGTCGATGCGCCCGGCGCTGCTGCTGCCGTCGCCATGCGCGAAGGTGACAGGCCGCTCGAACATGTAGTCCTGCTCGGCCGTGGCGTGCGGGCGCGGCACGTCGAGCAATTCGCACAACTCGATGACGAAGCTTTGCGCGGTGGACAACTCGGAGGCCGTGACGCCCTGCCAGCGCGTGATAAAGGCGCTGGTGCTGTCTTCTTCTGTCGTCATGGCCTGCATGATAGGAGCGCCGAGCCGACAGGCCGCGCCAACCGCAGCAATTCAGGCACACTGCGCCGCCGGCCCGGCATTCGAGCCGTTCAGCGCAGGAGCGACTCGATGGTGGCCATCATGAAGGACCCAGCAGGCAGCGACACCCGGCTGGGCGCTGCACGCCGCGTCGAATCGCTCGCCGGCTAGATGCAAGGTCCCGCCACAACACCCGGGCCCGTCCTCGTCGCACTTCCCAACGGCGTGCGCGTGATCGCATTGCCGATGCCGCACCTGCACACCGCGGCGGTCAGCATCTTCGTGCGCACCGGCAGCGCGCACGAGTCGGCCGCGCTCAACGGCATCAGCCATGTCATCGAGCACATGGCGTTCAAGGGCACGGCCGAGCGCGATGCGCGGCGCATCAACCTGGATGCCGAGCGCCTGGGCGCCGAGGTCAACGCGCACACCGACAAGGACCACACCGCTTACCAGATGCGCGGCCTGGCGGCGCACGCCACCGACTTCGTGCGCATGCTCGGCGACATCGTGCTGCACTCGACATTCCCCGAAGCCGAGCTGGAACGCGAGCGCCAGGTGCTGCTGCAGGAGTTCGCCGAGGACGACGACGACCCCGTCTCCACCGGCTACAAGCTGTTCGACCGCGCCTGCTACGGGCTGCACGCGGTGGCGCAGCCGGTGATCGGCAGCCGGCGCAACATCGAGCGCTTCGGCCGCGACGAGTTGGTGCGCTATGTCGCGCGCCAGTACAGCGGCGCGAATCTGATCGTCGGCGCAGCGGGGGCCATCGACTCCGACGCCATCGTGCGCGCGGCCGAAACCGCGTTCGGTGCGATGCCGCAGGGTGCGCCGAACCTGATCGCTGCGCCGACCTATGCCGGCGCGGTGCGCGCGCGTGCCCTGGCCGGCAGCAGCCAGACGCATGTGGTGTTGGGATTCCCCATCCCGTCGCTGCGTGACGACGATGCGGCCCACCTCGTCGCAGCGGCAGTCTTCGGCGAGGGCATGAGCTCGCCGCTGCTGGCCCGTGTACGCGAAGAGCGCGGGCTGGCCTACCACGCCTCATGCACCGCCGACCAGTTCGACATGTGCGGCCAACTCGTCATCGAGGCCTCGACCGCGCCCGTGCAGTTCGACGAGTTCCTGCGCGACGTCAGCAGCCTGCTGCGGGCGCAGGCCGAGGCCATCGACCCGATCGACCTCGACCGCGCGCGCAACCAGATCGCGGTGCGCCGCTTGCACGATGCCGAGAAGCCGCTGCGCCGGCTCGAAGAAGCGGCGCTCGAGACCTTCGTACACGGCCACCTGCGAGCCCCCGGTGAAGTGCTGGCGCGACTACAGGCCGTCAGTGCCGACGAGGTGCGCAGCGCCTTCGCGCACATGCTCGCCGCGGGCCCGTCGGCCGCCATCGTCGGGCGCGTGAGCCGCGGCACGGGCGAGCGCGCCCGGGAAATCCTTGCAGTACGGCGGGTGTGAGCCGCTCAGGGTGTCAGATCCAGCGCCGCCGTGACGCGGTCGAAGGGGATCTTCGCGCTGCGGTTGAGGCGCTCCACGGTGTCTGCGTCGGCGGCCTCGAACAGGCACATGCACGCCCCGGTGTCGGGCACAAAGGTGCTG
>JANMSR010000161.1:0-6622 GCA_031389565.1 Burkholderiales bacterium | reverse complement strand
CTTCTTCATACGGGCAAACTCCTGCAGGAGGGTGGTGGAGGGCATCAAACGCGGATTGTATGAATGCCGATGACCCCGCGCACGCACAGAGCGAACAAACGGGGGTTAACCCGGGCTGGCACGCAGATGATCCCACAGCGCCGCGGCGCCGGGTTTGACCACCCGGGCCACCTCGGGTCGCTCGCGGTAGATGCGCACTTCCATCGTCAGTTCCCAGCCGTCGCCTGCGCTGACCAGCCGACGCGCACGCACATCCTTGCGCACCGAGCTGGCGGGCAGGAATGCCAGGCCATGACCCTCGAGGGCCATCGCCTTCAGGCTCTCGGCCATGTCGGTCTCGTACACCGGTTCGAGTTGCGGCGCGTGCGGCGCATGCTTGACGATCTGGTCGACCAGGCGTGCCATGTACGCACCCGAGGCGTAGCTCAGGAACGGCAGCGGTGCCGCCGCGTCACCGGGCAGGCGAAACAAGGGCTGGCCTGCGCTGTCGGCGCGCGAATACGGGGCCAGCGTCTCCTGGCCCAGGCTCAGCATTTCGTAGCGCTCGGCGGCCAGTTGCAGCGGCTGCGAGGGATGGTGGTAAGCGATCAGCAGGTCGCAATGGCCTTCCGTGAGGCGCAGCACGGCGTCATGCACGTTGAGCGCAATCAGCCGGCTCTTCAGGCCTGGAAAGCCGCGCTTCAATTCCAGCAACCAGTGCGGGAAGAAGGCGAAGGCCAGCGTGTGCGGCACCGCGAAGTCGATCATGTCGGCGCCACCGGCCTGGTGGCTGCGCATCAGGTTGCGCGTGGTCTGCAGCGCGCCGAGGATTTCCAGCGCCTGGGCGTGAAAGGTCTCACCGGCGGGTGTGAGCCGCGTCGGGTAGATCGAGCGGTCGACCAGGTCCAGCCCGGCCCAGGCCTCGAGGGCCTGGATGCGGCGCGAGAACGCCGGCTGGGTGACGTGCCGCACCTGCGCCGAGCGCGAGAAGCTGCGTGTCTCGGCCAGGCTGACGAAGTCTTCAAGCCACTTGGTGTCCATCGGTCGCGGGGGGTTCGCCGTGGCCAGCGCTCGACTGCTGGAGTTGCCACATCCGAGCATAGCGCCCGCCCAGCGCCAGCAACTCGGGGTGCGACCCCTGTTCGACCATGCGCCCGTGCTCCATCACCACGATGCGGTAGGCGTCGACCACGGTCGACAAGCGGTGCGCGATGACCAGCGCGGTCTTGCCCTGGGCCACGCTCTTGATCTCGGCCTGGATCGCGCGCTCGTTGGCCGAGTCGAGTGCCGAGGTGGCTTCGTCGAAAATCAGGATCGGCGGGTTCTTCAGCAGCGTGCGCGCGATGGCCACGCGCTGCTTCTCGCCGCCCGACAGTTTCAGGCCGCGCTCGCCGACCATCGTGTCGTAACCCAGCGGCGTCGAGACGATGAAGTTGTGGATGTGCGCCGAGCGCGAGGCGCCCTCGACTTCGGCGCGTCCGGCCCCGGGGCGGCCGTAGGCGATGTTGTATTCGACGGTGTCGTTGAAGAGCACGGTGTCCTGCGGCACGATGCCGATGGCCGCACGCAGGCTGGCCTGCGTCACTGCGCGGATGTCCTGGCCGTCGATGGTGATGCGCCCGCCGCCCTTCGCGTCGACATCGTAGAAGCGGTAGAGCAGCCGCGCCAGCGTCGACTTGCCGGCACCCGACGAGCCCACCACCGCCACCGTTTTGCCCGCCGGGATCTCGAAACTCACCTCGTCGAGGATCTGCCGCGCCGGGTCGTAGGCGAAGCTCACGCGCTCGAATCGGACCGTGCCCTCGTGCACCGCCAGCGGTTGGGCGTCCGGCGCGTCGGCGATCTCACGGTGCGTCGACAGCAGGGCGAACATCTTTTCCATGTCCACCGTCGACTGCTTGATCTCGCGGTAGATCACGCCCAGGAAGTTGAGCGGGATGTAGAGCTGGATCATCAGCGCATTCACGAGCACCAGGTCGCCCAGCGTCAGGCTGCCGTCGACGACGCCCAGCGTCGCGCGCCAGACCAGCAGGGTGACGGTCGCCGCGATGATCAGACTCTGGCCCAGGTTGAGCAGCGACAGCGAGGTCTGCGACTTGATCGACGCTTTCTCCAGCCGCTGCAGGTTCTCGTCGTAACGCGCCTGTTCGAAGCGCTCGTTGCCGAAGTACTTGACGGTCTCGTAGTTGATCAGCGCGTCGATCGCCCGCGTATTGGCCTTGCTGTCCTGCTCGTTCATCGCCCGCCGGAAGTGCGTGCGCCATTCGGTCACCGTCACGGTGTAGGCGATGTAGGCCACCAGCGCGCCTAAGGTGATGGCCGCGAACCAGCCGTCGAAACGGCTGGCCAACAGCACGATGACCAGCGTGATCTCGACCAGGGTGGGCAGGATGTTGTAGATGAAATAGTTGAGCAACGAATGGATCGCGCGTGAGCCGCGCTCGATGTCGCGCGACACGCCGCCGGTCTGCCGCTCGAGGTGAAATCGCAGGCTGAGGGACAGCAGGTGATCGAAAGTCTGCAGCGCCACCTGGCGCGCGATGCGCGCGGCCACCGGGTAGAACAGGAACTCGCGCAGCTCGGTGAACAGGGTCACCGACACGCGCAGCGCACCGTAGGCCAGCAACAGCGCGACGGGCACAGCGAGCACCGCGCGCGGGTCACCGGCCTTCAAATCGAGCGCGTCGACCAGCGACTTCAGCACCAGGGGCACGCCGATGTTGGCCAGCTTGGCGGCCACCAGGCAGGCCAGCGCCACACCGACGCGCCAGCGCCACTGCCAGATGTAGGGCAACAGCTTGCGCACCGTGGACAGCCCGGCGTTGGGCAGCGGGGCCGAAGGGGCCATCGGAGCGGGCAAGGAGGCGGTGGCGGTGCGGCGCATGCCGCAAGTGTCGTGGAAGAATGCTCGCCCAGCAGGTTCGAGGCCCATGCCATGACTTCAGCGCACCACCCCGCCACCGTGATGGCCCCGCCGCGCCTGCCCGATGGCAGCGAGCTGGTGATGCGCGTGATGCCGCTGCCGGCCGACACCAACCCCAATGGCGACATCTTCGGCGGCTGGCTGATGGCCCAGGTCGACATGGCCGGCGCCGTGCTGCCATCGCGTGTGGCCAAGGGCCGCATTGCCACCGTGGCCGTCAACCAGTTCCTGTTCAAGCAAACCGTGTCGGTAGGCGACCTGCTCAGCTTCTACGCCCGCATCGAGCGCATCGGCACGACCTCGATCACGGTGCACATGGAAGTGTACGCCGAGCGCAACCCGGCCAACCTGGAGTTGGTGAAGGTCACCGAGGCCAACCTGACCTATGTGGCGATCGACCGCGATGGGCGGCCGCGGCCCATCCCCCGCGAGTGAAGCGCGCGACTGACGGACACGCCGCAACCCGGGCCCGGCGCGCGGCGAAAAGCACTTGACGCGATCGATCCTATATGTGACCATAGTGGCACATATATGGCCCAAGCGCGCGACGCCGACCAACTCGATGCGGTCTTCTTCGCCCTCGCTTCCGAGCCGCGCCGGCGCATCCTAGATGCGCTCAAGCAGGAGCCCGGCTGCAACGTCAACCGCGTCTGCGAAGCCTTCGACGGCGAACTGGGCCGCTTCGCCGTGATGAAGCACCTGGCCACGCTGGAGGGTGCCGGGCTGGTGATCGCCGAGCGCCGCGGCCGCGACAAGCGGTTGTGGTTCAACCCGACGCCGATCCAGTGGATCCACGAACGCTGGACCACTGAGATCAGCGCCTATTGGGCCGCACGCCTGACGCGGCTGAAGGTCAGCGCCGAGGGCGCCGAAATCACCCCCCTGCCTCTGCCCCCCAGAAAGCGAGCCCGCCGCCATGGCTGAAGCCGACAAACTCATCGAGGCGATGTTTCGCATCGTCATCGCCGCCGACATCAACCGCGTCTGGCGCGAGCTGACCAAGACCGACGAAGCCCAGGGTGCCGTCTTCAACGCCAGGCTGCACACCGGCGGGCTGGTGCCGGGAGCGCGCATGCAGATGCGCACCGGCAGCGGCAAGCATGTGCTGGTGGCGGGCGTTGTCGTCGAGTGCGACCCGCCGCACCGCTTCGTGCACACCCACCGCTTCACCCAGCACGACGACCCGGTGTGCCGCGTGGCCTACGAGTTGAAAGAGGTGCCCGGCGGGGTCGAGGTCACGCTGCGCGTGTTCGATTTGCCGCTCGGCACCGCCACTGCGAAGAGCATGCAGTCGGGCGGCAACATGATCCTGCGCAGCCTGAAAGCGATTGCCGAAACCGGCCGCCCGTCGTTCACGACGCGGCTGATGTACGCCGCCTTCGATCGACTGGAATTCGTGTTGCCGGCACGCACGAAAAGCGAGCATTGGCCGCTGTAGTCTGCCCCCTCACCCAACGCCCAGGAGAAGAACCATGGCCGACCCCCAAGCCGCCACCGCCACCCAATTGCGCAACATCGAAACCAAGACCGGCAAGAGCCTGGCCGAGTTGCGCGCCATCGTCGCGAATAGCGGCCTGGCCAAACACGGCGAGCTGCGTGCGATGCTGATCGAGCGCTTCGGCCTCGGCTACGGCGACGCCAACGCGCTGGCCCACGCGTCCAAGGTGGAGGCGCCCTCTGCGGCCGCGGCGACCGCCCCGCTCGATGCAATCTACAGCGGCAACAAGGCCGCATTGCGGCCCTTGCACGAACACCTGATGGCCGTGATCGAACCTCTCGGCGCGTTCGATGTCGCGCCGAAGAAGGGCTACGTCAGCCTGCGGCGCAAGAAACAGTTCGCAATGCTCGGCCCGGCCACGCAAACCCAGATCGAACTCGGTCTGAACGCCAAGGGGTTGCCGGCCGATGCGCGGCTGAAGGCGCTGCCTCCGGGCGGCATGTGCCAGTACACCGTGCGGCTGTCGTCGACGGCCGATGTCGACGCCCGCGTCGTGGCGTGGCTGCGCGCGGCGTTCGACGCCGCCGGCTGACGCTCTCAAGGAAACGTCGGGCCGCTCCCGAGTTTCCTTGACCCCCTTGGGGGGCCTGACGCGAAGCGGCAGGTCTGGGGGCGCTCAATAGCCGGCGGCGGCCAGCCGCGGCCAAACGTGGATCGCGATGTGCTCGGCCAGCGCCACGCCGCAGACGCGGTAGACCGGCTCGCCGGGGTGAAAGCCGTCGTCCGCCATCACGCCGCGGTTGAGCGGCAGGTCGATCGGCACATGCGACACGTCGTCGCGGCCCGCCGCCCATACTGCGACCGCGGCGTCATGGCGGCGAGCGTCGGCGCCGGCCACCCAGCGCAGCGGTTGCGGCAGGCCGGGGAAGCGGTGCACCGGCGGCAGCGGCGCGAACACCACATGCGCCACGCCATGCGCATTGCGCAGCCGGTTGGCGATCGACTCGCGCGCGGCCACAGCGCGGGCTGACGGCACCTGCTCGACGACATCGTTGACGCCGAGCACCACTACGGCAATGTCGGCGGTGGTCCCTGCAAAGGACGCGAGCAGTTGCAGGCATCGCGCGCTGGTCACGCCCGAGCGTGCCAGCAACTGCCACTGCACGCAGGCACTGCATTGCGCGGCCAGCGCGCGGCTGAGCTGGCCGGCCAGGGCATCGTGTTGCCGCGCCACGCCGACGCCGGCGGCGGACGAGTCGCCCACAATCAACAGCCGCAGCCGCGGGCCGCGGCCGACTTTGCCTTCGCGGGGCCCCTCGGCCTCGGGCAGGCGCGGCATGCGCGTGCGCGTGACCACCGCCTGCGCCACCAGCACGGGAGACAGAAGCAGCTTGGCAGTCAAGCTCATCAGAACTTGGAAAAGTCGGGCTTGCGCTTCTGGAAGAAGGCCTGGAAGGCCTCCATCGCCTCCGGGCTGCGCAGCCGCTTGGCAAACAACGCGGCTTCGGTGCGGATCGTGCTCTCGACCAACTCGCGCTGTGGCGCGCGCAACAACTGCTTGGACTCGCGCACGGCACCGGGCGGCAAGGCGTTGAAGCGCTCGGCGATGCGGCGCGCGTGGTTGACCACCTCGCCGGCCGGCAGTACCGCGTTGGCGATGCCGCATTCCACCGCCTGCTCGGCCGTGAACGGGTCGCCGAGCAGCAGTTTTTCCGCCGCGCGGCGGTGGCCCATCAACTGCGGCACCAGCAGGCTGGACGCAAACTCGGGCACCAGACCGAGGCTGACGAAGGGCATCGCCAGGCGCGCGTCGTCGGCCACGTAGACCAGATCGCAGTGCAAGAGCATCGTGGTGCCGATGCCGATCGCCGCGCCGGTGACCGCCGCCACCACAGGCTTGTCGCACTCGCACAGCGCGCGCATGAAACGCAACACCGGTGAGTCCAGGCCCTCGCTGCCTTGGCCCGGCGGACGCGACATGAAGTCTTCGATGTCGTTGCCCGAGGTGAAGACGCCCGGCTGGCCGGTGATCAGCACCGCGCGCACCGCCGCGTCTTCGCGCGCGGCATTGAGCGCATCGGCCATCGCCTGGTACATCGCGACGGTCAGCGCATTCTTCTTCTCCGGCCGCGCGATCTCGATCGTCGCGACGCCGTTGACGATGCCGGTCTTGATGCTCATCGGATTGCCTCCTACACGCGTTCGAGGATACCGGCCGCGCCCTGGCCCATGCCCACGCACATCGTGACCATGCCGTACTTCAGGTTGTGGCGGCGCAGCGC
>JANMSR010000475.1:0-3010 GCA_031389565.1 Burkholderiales bacterium | reverse complement strand
GACCTACGGGCCGGCGACGCTGAAATACTCGCACGCGGTGACGAACACCTTCGCCAACCCCGACAGCAAGAACAGCTACTACCTCGATCTGTCGGCAGGCTTCGATGTCGGCAACGGCCTGACGTTCACGCCGCACATCGGCTACCAGAAGATCAAGGGCCCGTTTGCCGACCCCGGCAGCTACACCGATTTTTCCTTGACCCTGTCGAAGGACTTCAGCGGCCTGGTGGTCAGTGGCGCCATCGTTGGCACCGATGCCGACAAGAGCTTCTATTCCTCGCCGGTCAATGGCAAGGAACTTGGCAAGACCAGCTTGGTGGTCGGCGTGAAGTACACCTTCTAAGGAGATCAGCTCATGAAAATGGTGACGGCAATCGTCAAACCGTTCAAGCTCGACGAAGTGCGCGAGGCCCTCTCGGGTATCGGCGTGCAGGGCATCACGGTGACCGAAGTCAAAGGCTTCGGCCGCCAGAAGGGCCACACCGAGCTCTACCGCGGCGCGGAGTACGTGGTCGACTTCCTGCCCAAGGTGCGCATCGATGCGGCCGTCGACGACGCGCTGGTCGACCGCGTGATCGAGGCCATCGAGGCCTCGGCCCGCACCGGCAAGATCGGCGACGGCAAGATTTTCGTCAGCACGCTCGAGCAGGTGGTGCGCATCCGCACCGGCGAGACCGGCAAGGACGCCCTTTGACCTCACAAGAAGAGACGACCAACATGTTCAAACAATTCATTGCTTCGATTGCGCTGGGAGTGGCCGTACTCGGCTTCTCCGGTGCGAGCTTCGCGCAGGCCGCCTCGGCGCCTGAAGCGGCGGCATCGGCCGCGGCCATGGCGGCCGCCCCGGCGGCTGCGGCTGCCCCTGCCGAAGCCGCGTCGGCCGCCGCCGCACCGACCCCGGTGCCCAACAAGGGCGACACCGCGTTCATGACGGTGGCCACCGCGCTGGTGATCCTGATGACCATCCCCGGCCTGGCGCTGTTTTACGGTGGCCTGGTCCGCAGCAAGAACATGCTCTCGGTGCTGATGCAGGTGTTCATGATCTTCGCGCTGATCTCGGTGCTGTGGGTGGTGTACGGCTACTCGCTGGCCTTCACCGCGGGCAACCCGTTCATCGGCTCGCTCGACAAGCTGTTCCTGAAGGGCATCACGCCGGATTCGATCGCGGCCACCTTCAGCAAGGGCGTCTACTTGCCGGAGTTCACCTTCGTTGCTTTCCAGGGCACGTTCGCCGCGATCACCACCGCGCTGATCGTCGGTGCCTTCGCCGAGCGCATGAAGTTCTCGGCCGTGCTGCTGTTCGCGGTGCTGTGGTTCACCTTCGCCTACCTGCCTATCGCGCACATCGTCTGGTACTGGGACGGCCCGGACGCGATCACCAGCGACAAGACGCTCGAAGCGGTGACCGCCAATGCCGGCTACATGTGGGCCAAGGGCGCGCTCGACTTCGCCGGCGGCACTGTCGTGCACATCAACGCCGCGATCGCCGGCCTGGTGGGCGCGTACATGATCGGCAAGCGGGTCGGCTACGGTCGTGAATCGATGACCCCGCACAGCCTGACGCTGACCATGGTCGGGGCCTCGCTGCTGTGGGTCGGCTGGTTCGGCTTCAACGCCGGCTCCAACCTCGAAGCCAACGGCATCGCGGCGCTGGCCTTCATCAACACCATCGTGGCCACCGCTGCGGCCACCCTGTCATGGGCTGCCGGGGAAGCGCTGATGAAGGGCAAGGCCTCGATGCTCGGCGCCGCGTCGGGTGCCGTGGCGGGCCTGGTGGCCATCACCCCGGCCTGCGGCTTCGTCGGGGTCGGCGGTGCGCTGGTCATCGGCCTGCTGGCCGGCATCATCTGTCTGTGGGGCGTGAATGGCCTGAAGAAGCTGCTCGGCGCCGACGACTCGCTCGACGTGTTCGGCGTGCACGGTGTCGGCGGCACGTTCGGCGCGCTGGCAACCGGCGTGTTCGCCAGCCCGAGCCTGGGCGGCACCGGCATCTGCAACTACGTCGTCAACAAGTGCGGCGAGTGGGGTGGCATCGGGGCCCAGGTCTGGATCCAGGCGCAAGGTGTGTTGCTCACGCTGGTCTGGTCGGGCGTGGTCGCCTTCGTGGCCTACAAGATCGTTGACCTGGCGGTCGGCCTGCGCGTACCCGAAGACGAGGAGCGCGAAGGCCTGGACATCACGTCGCACGGCGAAACCGCGTACAGCAAGTAGCGCGCTGCGGGCTCTCGGGCCAGCGCCGGGCCGCTCCCAAGCGGCCCGAGCTCCCCTCGGGGGGCGACGCCGCAGGCGTCTTGGGGCCGTCAATGATGACAGCGGGCCGCCTTCGGGCGGCCCTTTTTTGTTCGGTGCGGCCGGCCCCCAATTGCCTAGAATCGATCGACAGTCTTCGAGGCCCGCACCATGGTTCCCCACCTCATCACCGCTCTCACCGGCCCGATCAACGAGCTCGAGCAGCGCATCCTCGAGTCGATGCCGGCCATCGAGCGCTGGTTCCGCCTCGAGTGGATGGAGCACACGCCGCCCTTCTACAGTTCGGTGGACTTGCGCAACGCCGGCTTCAAGCTGGCGCCGGTCGATACCAACCTGTTCCCCGGCGGCTGGAACAACCTGACGCCCGAAATGCTGCCGCTGGCGGTGCAGGCGGCGATGGCGGCGATCGAGAAAATCTGCCCCGAAGCCAAGAACCTGCTGCTGGTGCCCGAGGGTCACACCCGCAACACGTTCTACCTGGCCAACGTCCAGCGGCTGATGCAGATCTTTCACCAGGCCGGCCTCAACGTGCGCCTGGGCACGCTCGACCCCGAGGTCAAGGCCCCCACCGATCTGACACTGGCCGACGGCAGCACGATCACGGTCGAGCCGCTGGTGCGCAAGCGCGGCCGCCTCGGGACGAAGGACTTCGACCCCTGCACCGTCCTGCTCAACAACGACCTCTCGGCTGGCATTCCCAAGGTGCTGGAAGACCTGCACGAGCAGTACCTGCTGCCGCCGCTGCATGCCGGCTGGGCGA
>JANMSR010000138.1:0-4898 GCA_031389565.1 Burkholderiales bacterium | reverse complement strand
GGGGCAGGCCGGCAGGCAGCTTGACGTCGAGCAGGGTAGTCTGGAAGTACAGCTTGCCCGCGGCCTCGCGGTGCCCGGTCTTGGCCAGCGGGATGCCTTCCTTGGGATCGCGCAGGCCGTCGGCCGCCAGCCCGTCGAGGTCGCGGCTGACCTGACGCACATTGCGCGCAACTTCGCTCATGCCCTTCTTGTGGCCGTCGAGCTCTTCGAGCGTGATCATCGGCAGGAAGATGTCGTGCTCGTCGAAGCGGAACAGGCAGGTCGGGTCGTGCATCAGCACATTGGTGTCGAGCACGAACAGCTTGGCCGGGCCGGTGCCGCGCGGTTTGCGCGGTTTGACTTGAGGCGCCGGCGGGCGCAGCGGCGCGCTGGCGCGCGGCATAGGCAATGGCAGCGGCGGTGCGGCGACAGCCGCGCCGCTGTCGAACAGGTCGAGCACGCCGGTGGGCGGCTCGGCGCTGGCCTTGGATTGGGAGGACCGGGGGGCCGTTCGGGGTGCGGCCTGGGCTTCGAAGTCAGCAGGGGCGAGGAGGGCGGCTTTGCGTGCGGGGGGCTTGGGCAGGGGCATTGCGAGGGCGGGGCGTGTAGGGGTTGTCGTTCAGAAACAAAAAAGCCGCACAGTCGGCTGTGCGGCTTTCATCGGGTGCGCGTCGCGTCGCGTCTCACGGGCATGGGTGCATTATGCGACCGGCGCCGTGCGTGTTCGTGACCTGTAGGTGACAAGCAACAGGGGTGATCCCCGAGCGGCCCGCAAAGCTCAGGCCGCCTTCTTCAGCAGCTTGACGGCCTTGAGCACCTCGTCGACATGGCCGGCGACCTTGATGCCGCGCCACTCGCCGCGCAGCACGCCCTCGGCGTCGATCAGGAAGGTGCTGCGCTCGATGCCCTTGACCTTCTTGCCGTACATGATCTTGTTCTTGACCACGCCGAACATGTGGCAGAGCTTTTCTTCGGTGTCGGCGATCAACTCGAACGGCAGCTCGAGGTTCTGCTTGAACTTCTCGTGCGAGGCCATGTTGTCGCGCGAGACACCCAGCACCAGCGCGCCGGCCTTGACGAAATCCTTGTGGCGGTCACGGAACTGCATCGCTTCGGTGGTGCAGCCCGGGGTGTTGTCCTTCGGGTAGAAATACAGCACCACGGCCTGGCTGTGGAAGGTTTGCGGTGTGATTTTCACGCCGCTGGTGGCGAGCGCTTCAAATTCCGGCAGGGCTTTATTGAGGGCTGGCGTCATGTGGGGCGTCGTGTTGCAGTGGTAACTTGCTATAGCTGGTGCAGCCCGCAATTATACGGGCGCAGGCATGGCCCTTGCCTTCAAGGGCTGGCCGGGATCAGCAAGGCGGCGACCACCGAGCGGCCTTCGCTGGCCAGCACGTTGAACGTGCGGCAGGCGGCCGCCGTGTCCATCGTTTCGATGCCCACGCGGGCTTCGATCAGCGAACGGTAGTGCGCAGGCGAGACGAACTGCAGGCGCTCGCCACTGCCGAAGATCACCAGTTCAGGCTTCAGCGCCAGCACCTGATCGAAGTGGTCGCTGGTCAGCGCCGACAAGGCGTCCAATGGCCACGGCCGCACGTCGCCGCGCCACGGCACGAGCACGCTGTGGCCCCAGCGCACAGCGTTGATCCACAGCGCGCCGCGCTCGTGGCGGGAGACGGTGTTGGTGCCGGCGAGGCTGTCGGGCTGGAACTTCATGCGTGGATAATTCTAGTTTCCCCTGCCATGAGCCCTGTCTTGAAGCCCATCACCAAATCCGCCAAGCTGGCCAACGTCGGCTACGACATCCGCGGCCCGGTGCTGGACAAGGCGCGCCAGATGGAGGACGAGGGCCACAAGATCATCAAGCTGAACATCGGCAACATCGCCGCGTTCGGCCTCGAGCCGCCCGACGAGATCGTGCAGGACATGATCCGCAACGTGCCGCATGCGGCCGGCTACACCGACAGCAAGGGCCTGTTCGCGCCGCGCAAGGCGGTGGTCCACTACACGCAGGAAAAGCACATCGCCGGCGTGACGGTCGAAGACGTCTACCTCGGCAACGGCGCCTCCGAGCTGATCGCCATCAGCATGAACGCGCTACTCGACGCCGGCGACGAAGTGCTGATCCCGTCGCCCGACTACCCGCTCTACACCGCGGTGGTGTCGCTGTCGGGTGGCACGCCGGTGCATTACCGTTGCGACGAGGCTTCGGGCTGGCTGCCCGACCTGGACGACATCCGCAGACGAGTCACGGCCAATACCAAGGCCATCGTCGTCATCAACCCGAACAACCCGACCGGCGCGCTGTACCCCGACGAGGTGCTGCAAGGCATCGTCGGGATCGCACGCGAGCACCAACTGATCGTCTTTGCCGACGAGATCTACGACAAGACGCTGTACGACGGCCACACGCACACCAGCATCGCCGCGCTGGCCGACGACGTGCTGTTCGTGACCTTCAACGGCTTGAGCAAGAACTACCGCTCCTGCGGCTACCGCGCAGGGTGGATGGTGGTGTCGGGCGACAAGCGCCATGCCAAGGACTACATCGAAGGCCTGAACATGCTGGCCTCGATGCGGCTGTGTGCCAACACCCCTGGACAACTGGCGATTCAGACCGCGCTCGGCGGCTACCAGAGCATCAGGGACCTGGTGGCACCGACAGGTCGGCTCGGTCGCCAGCGTGACCTGGCGTACACCCTGCTGAGCCAGATTCCCGGTCTCAGCGTGGTCAAGCCCAAGGCCGCGCTGTACATGTTCCCGCGCCTGGACCCGAAGCTCTACCCGATCGCCGACGACCAGCAGTTCGCCTACGACTTGCTCGCCGAAGAAAAGGTGCTGATCGTGCAGGGCTCGGGCTTCAACGTGCCCGACAACGAACACTTCCGTATCGTCTTCCTGCCCAACTCCGACGACCTCACCGAGGCGATCGGGCGCATCGCGCGCTTTCTCGACCATTACCGCAAACGGCATCACACGTGAACACTTCGACGAGCTTGAAACCGATCCAGGTCGGGCTGCTGGGCATCGGCACCGTCGGCGCGGGCACCTTCAGTGTGCTGACTCGCAACCAGCAGGAAATCCGCCGTCGCGCCGGCCGCGGCATCCAGATCGCCATGGTGGCCGACCTGGACACCGCGCGTGCCAAGGCCATCGTCGGCGATGACATCGGCGTGGTGGCCGATGCGCGCGCGGTGATCGCCAACCCGGCCATCGACATCGTGGTCGAGCTGATCGGCGGCACCGACATCGCGCGCAACCTGGTGCTCGAGGCCATCGCCCAGGGCAAGCAGGTCGTTACCGCCAACAAGGCGCTGCTGGCCGTGCACGGCAATGAAATTTTCGCCGCGGCGCGCGAACGCGGCGTAATGGTCGCCTTCGAGGCCGCGGTGGCCGGAGGCATCCCGATCATCAAGGCGCTGCGCGAGGGCCTGACCGCCAACCGCATCGAGTGGGTCGCGGGCATCATCAATGGCACGACCAACTTCATCCTGTCGGAGATGCGCGCCAAGGGGCTGGACTTCGACGTCGTGTTGAAGGAAGCGCAGCGCCTGGGCTATGCCGAGTCCGACCCGAGCTTCGACATCGAAGGCATCGACGCGGCGCACAAGACCACGATCATGAGCGCGATCGCGTTCGGTGTGCCGGTGCAGTTCGACAAGGCCCACGTCGAGGGAATCACGAAGCTGCAAACGGTGGACATCCGCTATGCCGAACAACTCGGCTACCGCATCAAGCTGCTGGGCATCACCAAGCGTCGCGAGCACGGCATCGAGTTGCGCGTGCACCCGACCCTGGTGCCGGCCAAGCGCCTGATCGCCAACGTCGAAGGCGCAATGAACGCGGTGATGGTGCAGGGCGACGCCGTCGGCACCACGCTGTACTACGGCAAGGGGGCGGGCGCCGAGCCGACCGCCAGCGCGGTGGTGGCCGACCTGGTGGACATCACCCGCCTGGCCACTGCCGACCCCGACCACCGCGTGCCACACCTGGCCTTCCAGCCCGACGCAATGGCCGACACGCCGATCCTGGCCATCGGGCAGGTGGTGACCGCGTTCTACCTGCGCCTGGTGGTCGCCGACGAAGCGGGGGTGCTGTCCAAGATCACCACCATCCTGGCCGAACACGACATCTCGATCGACGCTGTGCTGCAACGTGAATCGGCCGAGGGCGAGCGCCAGACCGATCTCATCATCCTGACCCACGACACCGTCGAAGGCCGCATGCGCGAGGCGCTGGCACGGATGCAGGCGCTGCCCACGGTGTTGGCGCCGATCGTCAGCATTCGCAAGGAAGAGCTGGCGTGATCGTGGCCCACCCCCGTAGCGGCTTCGCCGCTCCCCCTCAAGGGGGCCGAGGCCCGCGGCTCCAAGCCGACCTGCGTCGGCTTGGACGGGCCGAGGAGTGGCCGCGTCTCGCGGCCAAGCGGCCTGCAAGGCACGCCTGCGGCCTGGCGGAGCCAGTTCCGCTGCGGCTGCTTGACCGCTGAGGCGCGTATGCGATACGTCAGTACGCGTGGCGACCGCACCGAGTGCGACTTCTGCGACATCCTGCTCGAAGGCCTGGCCCCCGACGGCGGCCTTTACCTGCCGGCGTCCTACCCGCGCGTCGATGCCCGGACGCTGTCGCGCTGGCGCAGCTTGTCCTATGCCGACCTGGCGTTCGAGATCCTGTCGCTGTACATCGACGACATCCCCGCCGACGCTCTGCGCGCGCTGTGCCGCAAGACCTACAAGCGCAGCGTCTTCGGCAGCGACGCCATCGTGCCGCTGAAGCCACTCGAGCCCGGCATGGCCCTGCAAGCCCTGTCCAACGGCCCGACGCTGGCCTTCAAGGACATCGCGATGCAGCTCCTCGGGGCGCTGTTCGAGTACGAACTCGCGCGTCGCGGCCAAACCCTGAACATCCTGGGCGCCACC
>JANMSR010000129.1:0-3595 GCA_031389565.1 Burkholderiales bacterium | reverse complement strand
CGGCGTTTCAACGACGGCCAGCTTGCTCGCGTCGCGCGACATGTCGCTGCACACGCCGCACAGCGGCCTCTCGCTGAAGGTATGGCAGCGCTGGCAATGGTGCACCTGGGCCACGGCGCCAGTCAGCGCATGGGCCAGCTTCAGCGCGCCATCGCGGTCATGCTGCAGCAAGTGAAAGGCCATGCGCTGTGCCGACTTGACGCCGACGCCGGGCAGCCGGCGCAGCGCGTCGATCAGGGCGTTGAGGCTGGGTTCGGCCACGCCGCGCTAGAACGGGAACTTCATGCCCGGCGGCATCGGCATGCCGGCCGTCAGCTTGCCCATCTTTTCCTGGCTCACGGCCTCGGCGCGGCGCACACCGTCGTTGAAGGCCGCGGCGACCAGATCTTCGAGCATGTCCTTGTCTTCGGCCAGCAGGCTCGGGTCGATGGTGATGCGCTTGACGTCGTGCTTGCAAGTCATCGTCACCTTCACCAATCCGGCGCCGCTGACGCCTTCGACCTCCATCAGCGCCAGCTCGTCCTGCGCGCGCTTCATGTTGTCCTGCATGGCCTGGGCCTGCTTCATCAGGCCGGCAATCTGGTTCTTCATCATGGCGTGAATCTCCGTTTGATCGAGCCGGGCACGATGCGCGCGGTCTTGAACTGCGCGAGCATCTCCTGCACCAGCGGGTCGTTGTGGATGATCTGTTCGGCCTGCCGCTGGCGCTGCAGCCGCTCGGCGGCCGCGCGTTTGGCCGGCGTGTCCTGCGCGGTGCCGGCTTCGAGTTCGAGCCGCAGCGTGGCGATGCCCAGCGCTTCGGCGAGTGCAGCCTGCAGCTTGTCGCGCAACGCGGCCGTGCGCAGCGAGTCGCGCTCGACCCGCAGACGCCACAGTGGTGCGGCGCCGTCGTGTTGCTCGATCAGTTCGGCCTGCAGCGCCAGCTCGCGCGCCAGCGCGGTGACAAGCTGGCGCTGCTCGAGCATGGCGGCGATGCCGGCCCAGCGCTCGCCCAGCGGCGTGGGCACGAGTGCCGCCGGCTCGCGGACGGTGACCGCGACGAACGGCGGCGGTGCCACTTCGCGCACAACGGGCACTTCGAATTCGTCCGGCGCCTCATCGAGCCACGCCGGTGGCTCGGGCGGTGACGTCGCGAGCGCTGGCCGCGTCGATGGGGTTGGCGGTCGGGCCGGGGCTGCGGCCGTCACCGCCGGCGCGGGCGCCGCAGGTGTACGGCTCGCCGCAGGGGCCGGGCCCGCCGGCCGCGCCGGCGGCGTGCCTTCGGGTGCAAAGGCCAACAGCCGCAGCAGCACCATCGTCAATGCGGCATAGGCGTCGGGCGCGAGGTTGAGTTCCTGGCGGCCGTGCAGCACCAGGCTGTACAGCAGTTGGGTCTCGTCGGCGGCCAGCAGCGCGGCCAGCGTGCGGGTTTCGACGCTGTCGGGGTCGGTTTCGGGCAGCGCGCCGGGCACGGCCTGTTCTATGGCCATCTGCTGCAACAGTGCGGTCAACTCTTCCAGCGTCCCGGCGGCGGACAGGCCGTGCTCGCGCAGCGCGCCAACGCCGGCCAGCACCGCGCGGCCGTCGCGCGCCGCCAGCGCGCGCACGAAGCCGCTGGCGTGGCTGCGGTCGACACTGCCGAGCATCGCGCGCACCGCATTGCCGGTCAGCGTGCCCCCGCCATCGGCGATGGCCTGATCGGCCAGCGACAGACCGTCGCGCATCGAGCCGCGCGCGGCGCGCGACAGCAAGCGCAGCGAGAGTTCGTCGTAGACCACGCCTTCGGCATCGAGCACATGCTGCAGATGCTCGTGCACCACCTCGGGCGCCATCGGCCGCAGGTTGAACTGCAGGCAGCGCGACAGCACGGTCGGCAGCATCTTCTCGGGGTCGGTGGTGGCGAGCACGAATTTCAGGTACTCGGGCGGCTCCTCCAGCGTCTTCAACAGCGCATTGAACGACTCCTTGGTCAACTGATGCGCTTCGTCGATCATGAAGACCTTGAAGCGGCCGATGGCGGGCTTGTAGGCCGCGCGTTCGAGCAGGTCGCGGATCTCGTCGATGCCGCGGTTGCTGGCCGCGTCGAGCTCGATGTAGTCGAGGTAGCGGTCGGCGTCGATCTCGGTGCAGGCGCCGCACACGCCGCAGGGCGTGGCGGTGATGCCGCCAGTGCCGTCGGGCCCGGTGCAATTCAGGCTCTTGGCCAGGATGCGCGAGACCGTCGTCTTGCCGATGCCGCGCGTGCCGGTGAACAGGTACGCGTGGTGCAGGCGCTGGCGTTCGAGCGCGTGCGTCAGCGCCCGCACCACCGCGTCCTGGCCCACCATCTCGGAAAACGACCGCGGCCGGTACTTGCGCGCGAGAACCACATAACTCATGGGCCAATTCTACGGGTGGGCGCCAACGGCCGAGCGGCCACACGCCCGAGCCAGCCGCGATAATCGCGGCCCATGACGCCCACACCCTCCAGCGCGCCCCTGAGCTATCAGCAGGCCGGCGTCAACTACGCCCTGATCGACCCGCTCAAGGTCACGGCGCAGCGCGCGGCCGCCGCCACCGCCGTGCACCTCACGAGCCACGGCTTCAGCGAAGTCGCAGCCTCGCGCGGCGAATCGGCCTACGTCGTCGACGTCGGCCCGTTCTACATCGCCAGCATCGTCGAGTGCCTGGGCAGCAAGGCCCTGGTGGCCGACGAGATGGCCCGGCTCACCGGCAAGAGCTACTACGACAGCATCGCGCAGGACACGATCGCGATGGCCGTCAACGACCTGATCACTGTCGGCGCCACGCCCCTGGTGGTGCAGGCCTACTGGGCCGCCGGCGGCAGCGACTGGTTCGGCGATGCGGCGCGGTCTCAGGCCCTGGTGGCCGGCTGGCAGCGCGCGTGCACGGTGTGCAACGTGGCCTGGGGCGGCGGCGAAACGCCAGCGCTGGCGGGCATCGTCGAAGCCGGCCGCATCGACCTCGCAGCGAGCTGCACCGGGCTCATCAACCCGAAGCAGCGTCTGTCCGTCGGCGACAAGCTCGGGCCCGGCGACGCCATCGTGCTGCTGGCCTCGAGCGGCATCCACGCCAACGGCCTGAGCCTGGCGCGCAAGCTCAGCGAGCGCCTGCCGCAGGGTTACCTGACGCCGATCGACGACAGCGGCACGAGCTTCGGCGACGCCCTGCTCGCACCCACCCTGCTCTATTCGCCGGTGACCGAAGCGCTGTGGCAAGCCGGCATCACGCCGCACTACGCCGCCAACATCACCGGCCATGGCTGGCGCAAACTGCTGCGCCACCCGGGCCGATTCACCTACCGCATCCACGCCGTGCCCACCGTGCCGGCGGTGCTGAAGTTCATCCAGCACCACGCCGGCCACGACGACCACGAGGCCTACAGCACACTCAACATGGGCGCGGGCTTCGCCCTCTTCGTCGCCCCCGAACACGCCCAACGCACGGTGGCCGTGGCGCGCGAACTGGGGATCGAAGCGCTGCACGCCGGCCGCGTCGAAGCCGGCGACAAACAACTGCTGATCGAGCCCCTGGGCCTGCGCTACGGCGACGACGCCCTGCAACTGCGCTGACGCGCACCGGAGACACCGCCATGAACCTGCCCGCCTTCACCGCC
>JANMSR010000085.1:0-1627 GCA_031389565.1 Burkholderiales bacterium | reverse complement strand
CGCGGTCACGACGTGAGCCAGAACATCGGCGCGATGCTGCAGCACATCGAGGCGGCGCCGCCATTCGAGTTGCTGGACTTCGGCTGCGGCCCCGGGCGCGACCTCTGCGCGTTCAAAGCGCTCGGGCATCGCGCGACCGGCCTCGAAGGCTCGTCGAAGTTGGCCGCGATGGCGCGCGCGAACAGCGGCTGCGAGGTGCTCGAACAGAGCTTTCTGCAACTGGCCTTGCCCGACGAGCACTTCGATGGGGTGTTCGCCAACGCGGTGTTGTTCCATGTGCCGGGCCAGGCCTTGCCGCGTGTGCTGCGCGAGTTGCACGCCACGCTGAAGGCGGGCGGCGTGCTCTTCAGCTCGAATCCGCGCGGTGAGGGTCAAGAGGGCTGGAACGGCGACCGTTACGGCGCCTTCCATGCTTGGCCCGCCTGGCGCGACACCCTGAGCGCTGCCGGATTCGTCGCGCTGGCTCACTACTATCGACCCGCTGGCGTGCCGTATGAGCAGCAGCCTTGGCTGGCCAGCGTGTGGCGAAAACCGCGGCCCGTCAGGGCCTGAGCAGCGAACAGAAGCGCTCGAGGTCGACGTTGCCGCCGCTGACCAGCACGCCGATGCGTTGGCCCTTGAGTTGGGCCTTCATCTCGCGGGCAGCGGCAAAGGCCAGGCAGCCGGTGGGCTCGACCACCAGCTTCATGCGCGACGCAAAGAAGCGCATGCACTCGACGAGCTGCGCGTCGGTGGCGGTGAGTACGTCATCCACATCGCGCCGGATGATCGCAAAGGTGAGGTGGCCCAGGTGTTGGGTCTGCGCGCCGTCGGCAATCGTCTTGGGCGTGTCGATGTGGACGATGGCGCCGGTGCGCAACGACTGCTGCCCGTCGTTGCCGGCCTCGGGCTCGACGCCGTAGAGCTTGCAGTTCGGCGCCAGTGCGCGCGTGGCCAGCGCCGAGCCGGCGAGCAGGCCGCCGCCGCCCAGGCAGACGAAGAAGGCATCGAGCGCGCCTACCTCTTCGAACAGTTCCCGCGCCGCCGTTCCCTGCCCGGCGATGACGTCCGGATGGTCGTAGGGCGGGATCAGGGTCAGGCCGTGCTTTTGCGCCAGTTCGCGGCCGATCTGTTCGCGGTCTTCGGTGTAGCGGTCATAGGTGACGACGTTGCCGCCGTAGCCGCGCGTCGCGGCCACTTTGGACGCCGGCGCGTCGTGCGGCATCACGATCGTGGCCGGCATGCCCAGCAGGCTGGCCGACAACGCGATGGCTTGCGCGTGGTTGCCCGACGAGAACGCCACCACACCAGCACGGCGCTGCGGCGCGTCGAACTTGGACAGGGCATTGAACGCGCCGCGGAACTTGAACGCCCCCATGCGTTGCAGGTTCTCGCATTTGAAGAAGACCTCGGCGCCGAAATCCTCGTCGACCGTGCGCGAGGTCATCACCGGCGTGCGGTGGGCGTGGCCCTGGATGCGTTCGGCAGCGGCGACGACATCGTCGAAGGTGGGCAGGTGCTGCATCGTCGGGCTCTCGCGGCGTCTAGCGTCGCGCGCCGGCGCGCCGCAACACGTCGGCAATCACCGCTTGCCCGCGCTGCTCGGCATGCACCAGCGGCGTGACTCCTTGGCCATCGGCGATGTGGA
>JANMSR010000064.1:0-6257 GCA_031389565.1 Burkholderiales bacterium | reverse complement strand
ACCGAGCTGCCCAAGGCCGAGAAGACCGGCAAGATGGACCTGCGGCCCGAGTCGCACGTCACGCGCATCGAGCACAACGAGGCCGGCAAGGTGACCGGCGTGGTCTATTTCGACAAGGACGGCAAGGAGCAGCGGCAGAAGGCGCGCGTCGTCTGCGTGGCCGGCAACTCGATCGAGACCCCGCGGCTGCTGCTGCTGTCGGCTTCCAACAAGTTCAAGGACGGGCTGGCCAACGGCTCGGGCCAGGTCGGGCGCAACTACATGCGCCACATGACCGGCTCGGTCTATGCCGCATTCAAAGAGCCGGTGCACATGTACCGCGGCACGACGATGGCCGGCATCATCCGCGACGAGGCGGGCCACGACACCAGGCGCGGCTTTGCCGGCGGTTACGAGATGGAGACGCTGGCCCTGGGCATCCCGTTCATGGCCGCGTTCCTGAACCCCGGCGGCTGGGGCGAAGACTTCACCTGGTGGATGGACCGCTACACGAACCTGGCCGGCATGTGGCTGGTGGGCGAAGACATGCCGCGTGAAAGCAATCGCGTGACGCTCAACGACAAGGTCAAGGACAAGTGGGGCAACCCGGTGCCCAACGTGCACTTCGACGACCACGACAACGATATCGCGATGCGCGACCATGCCTTCAAGCAAGGCGAGCGGGTCTATCAGGCCGCAGGCGCGACCAAAACCTTCCGCACGCCGCCCTACCCGAGCACGCACAACCTGGGCACCGCGCGTATGGGCGCCTCGGCAGCCACCAGCGTCTGCAACTCGTTCGGCCAGAGCCACGAGGTGGCCAACCTGTTCATCTCCGACGGCAGCCAGTTCACCACCGGCGGCGCCGAAAACCCGACGCTGACCATCGTCACACTGGCGATCCGCCAGGCCGACCACATCGCCAAGCAGATGAGCGCGCGCGCCATCTAAAAAACAAGGAGACCAGCATGTGTGAATACTTCGTCAAGGCCGACCCGATCCTGTACGAGCAGCGCACGCGCACGATCCGCATCCACGGCGTGCTGACCAGCATCCGGCTGGAGAACATGGTCTGGGACGTGCTGGCCGAGATGGCCGAGGCCGAGCACTGCACCACCAACCACCTGATCGTGAAGTTCCACGACGAGATCCTGGCGCACCGCGGCGAGGTGCCCAACTTCGCCTCCTTCCTGCGCGTCACCGGCATGCGATTCCTGCGCCGCAAGCTGATCGAGACCGAACGCGCCGCTGGAGTCGCCTTCCCAAACGCAGTGGCGAAAGGGGCAGCGAGACCCTCGCCCTTCACCACACCGACAGCGGCACCGACTGCGACGCCCTCGGCGCCGCCGAAGGTCGTGGCGTTGAGCGCCCGTTCCTGAGGCTGGCCACCCGCCCGAATTCGGAAGAACGAATGGCCAAAGTCATCCACAGCATGATCCGCGTGCTCGAACTCGAGCGCTCGATGAAGTTCTACGCCGACGTGTTCGGCCTGCGCGAAGCGCACCGCCTGGACTTCCCCGACTTTGCGCTGGTCTATCTGCGCAACGACGACAACGACTTCGAGATCGAGCTGACGCTCAACAAGGGCCGCGACGAGCCCTACACGCACGGCACCGGCTACGGCCATGTCGGCGGGGTGGTGCCCGATGTCACGGCCACCCGTGCCGGGTTGATCGACAAGGGCTACGCGCCCTCCGAAGTCAAGGAGTTCAAGCGTGGCGACGAACTGCTCGCACGTTTCTTCTTCATCCAGGATCCTGACGGCTACAAGATCGAAATGCTGGAGCGGCACGGCCACTACCAGTGACAGCAGGCTGCCGCGCAATCCTGTCGCGACGGCATCCCACCACTGTGAAAACGAAAGACTCGCATGAACAAGACCGCATCGTTGTTCCTGACCACCCTGGGCGCCGCGGCGGCATTGATGGTGGCTGGCACTGGCGTCGCGCAGGTGCAGACCAACATCGAGAACCTGAAGCAGATGAAGGTCTCTGGCGTCGACCCGAGCATGCCGCCGGTGGCGCAAGGCGGTGCCAACGCCGCCGCGCTGCGCGAGAACCTGAAGCGCGTCAAGTTGCCGCCGGGCTTCAAGATCGACCTCTACGCTGTGGTGCCCGACGCGCGCCACATGGCCGTGGCGCCGAGCACCAACATGCTCTTCGTCGGCACGCGCAAGAACACCGTCTGGGCCGTCACCAACCGCAACAGCGGCGACGTGGCCACCGAGGTCAAGCCGTTCGCGCCGGCGGCCAAGTTCCATGTGCCCAACGGCGTCTGCTGGACCAGGGACGGCTTCCTGATCGTCGTCGAACACAACCGGGTGCTGAACTTCCCGGCCGCCGAATTCTTCTATGAAGGCGGCGACGTGGCGGTGATCGAAACCGTGCCCCAGGGCAAGCTGATCCCGCCGGAAGAGGAGTCGTACAACCACCACGCACGGACCTGCCGTATCGGGCCCGACGGCATGCTCTACATCACGCTCGGCCAGCCCTTCAACGTGCCGCCGCGCAACAAGCTGGCCCTGTTCAACAAGGTCGGCATCGGCGGCATCGTGCGCATGAATGCGTTCGACGGCTCCAAGCGCGAGGTCTACGCCACCGGCATCCGCAACTCGGTGGGGCTGGAGTTCAATCCGAAGGACAAGACCCTCTGGTTCACCGACAACCAGACCGACGGCATGGGCGACGACATCCCGGCCGGCGAGATCAACCACGCCACCAAGGCCGGCCAGTTCTTCGGCTATCCGTGGAAGCAGGGCAAGACGCGGATGACCGATGAGGGCTACGACAAGGATCCGCTGCCGGCCAACATCACCGATCCGCAGGTCTATACCGAGGCGCATGTCGCCGACCTCGGCCTGGCCTTCTACACCGGCAAGGCCTTCCCGGCCAAGTACCAGGGCGGCCTGTTCTCGGCCCAGCATGGTTCGTGGAACCGCACCAAGCCGATCGGTGCGCGGATCATGTTCACCAGCCTGAAGGCCGATGGCAGCGCCGACAAGACCGAAGTCTTCGCCGACGGCTGGCTCGACGGTGACACCGGCCTGTACCGGGGCCGCCCGGTCGACGTGGCGATGATGAAGGACGGCTCGATGCTGATCAGCGACGACTTTGCAGGCGCGCTCTACCGCGTGACCTACGCCGCGCCGTGACACGGCGACTCGGTCTGGCGTGGCTGTTGCTGGCAGCCCTGCCGGCCCTGGCCGCCCAGGCCGGGGAGATGGCGGCCGGGCGGCAGAAGGCCCTGGCCTGCGCGGTCTGCCATGGCCCGATGGGCCTGGCGGTGGCGATAGACGCCCCGCACCTGGCAGGCCAGCCGGCGCAATACCTCGGCCAGCAGTTGCGCGCCTACCGCAGCGGCGCGCGGCGCCATGAGGTGATGAGCCTGATGGCCAAGCCGCTCAGCGACGGCGACATCGACGACCTCGCGGCCTGGTTTTCGTCGCTGAAAATTTCGGTCCAGGCCGCGCCATGATGCGGCCGCCGGCCACCACCGCGCTCGCGGCTGCCCTGCTGGCCGCGCTCGCCGGCGGCGCGTTCGCGCAGGCGACAGCGCCGATCGCCGAAACCGTGGTCATCACCGCCGAGCGCTCGCGCCAATCGAGCTTCGACGCGCCGGCCGCGATCAGCGTGGTCACGCGCGAAGTCATCGAAGCCGGCGGGCCGCAGGTCAACCTGTCGGAGGTGCTCAATCGCGTACCCGGCATCACGGTGCTGAACCGGCAGAACTACGCGCAGGACCTGCAGCTCTCAATCCGCGGCTTCGGCTCGCGCTCGACCTTCGGCATCCGCGGCGTGCGCCTGATCGTCGACGGCATCCCGGCAACGATGCCCGACGGCCAGGGCCAGGCCTCGAACATCGCGCTGACGTCAGTGCAGCGCATCGAGGTGCTGCGCGGGCCACTGGCCCAGCTCTATGGCAACGCCGCGGGCGGCGTGGTCCAGGTGGTCAGCGGCAGCGATGCGGTCGTGCCGACCACCACGCTGCGCACGGCCGTGGGCCGCGACGGCCTGGTCAAGGTGGGCCTGACGTTCGCGGCCAACGGCGCGACCGACGCGGTTCTGCTCGATGCCTCGCAATTCCACACCGACGGCTACCGAGAGCACAGCCGCGCCGAGCGCACGCAGCTCAACGCCAAGTGGGAGCACCGTTTCGGCAGCGGCAGCCGCATCAGCCTGATCGTCAACTCGCTCGACCAGCCGGTGTCGCTCGACCCGCTGGGCCTGACGCGGGCGCAGTGGGAGGCCAATCCGCAGCAAGCGGTGGCGATTGCCAAGACGCAGGACGCGCGCAAGTCGGTGGCGCAGGACCAGATCGGCGTGGTCTTCGAGCACGCGCTCGGCGCCGCCACCCGGCTCACGGCGCGCCTGTACAGCGGTGAGCGGCGCCTGGACAACGCGCTGTCGGTGCCGCTGGCCGCGCAACTCCCGGCGACCTCGAGCGGCGGCATCGTCGCGTTCGAGCGCAGCTACAGCGGCGTCGGTGCCACCGTGTCGCACCGCATTGCGCTGGGTGGCACGCAAGGGCTGCGGCTCACGGCCGGCGTCGAGCTCGATCGCATGGTCGAAGACCGTCGCGGCTACCTCAACAACAACGGCGTCCAGGGGGCGCTGAAGCGCGACGAGCGCAACAACGTCGACAACCGCGACGCCTTCGCGCAAGCGGCGTGGGAGTTCGAACACGGCCTGACAGCCACCGCCGGCGTGCGCGCCAGCCGCGTGCGCTTTCGCAGCGTGGACCATTTCATCGTCGCCGGCAACCCCGACGACAGCGGCGGCGTGAACTACCGCGCCACCAACCCGGTGGCCGGTGTCGCCTGGCGCGCGAGCCCGACGCTGAACCTGTACGCCAACGCCGGCAAAGGCTTCGAAACACCGACCTTCACCGAGCTGGCCTACCGGCCGGTGGGCACAGGCCTCAACACCAGCCTGCGGGCCTCGCGCGGTCGCCACGCCGAGCTCGGCGCCAAGTGGCAGCCCGCGCCCGAGCACCGCATCGATGCGGCGGTCTTCGAGATTCGCACCACCGACGAGATCGTCGTCGACACCAACCTCGGCGGACGCTCGACTTTCAAGAACGCCGGCCGCACGCTGCGGCGCGGTGCCGAGCTGCAGTACACCGGCGCACTCGGCAGCGATTGGCGTGCGACGCTGGCGCTGACCGCGCTGCGCGCCAGCTTCCGCGACGCCTTCGTCAGCGGCAGTGGCGCGACGGCGGTGCCCGTCCCGGCGGGCAACCGCCTGCCCGGCACGCCCGACCGCAGCGCCTTCGCCGAACTGGCATATGCCCCGGCGCGGGCCTGGGGCGGATTCAACGCGGCAGTCGAGGTCGTGCACAGCGGGCGCTTGTTCGTCAACGATGTCAATGACGACAGCGCGCCGGCCAGCACCGTCGTCAACCTGCGCGCCGGGCTGGCGCAAACCGCCGGCGACTGGAGCTTCGCGCAGTGGCTTCGGATTGACAACGCCACCGACCGCCGCTATGCCGGCTCGGTGATCGTCAACGACGCCAACCGCCGCTTCTTCGAGCCGGCCTTGCCGCGCGGCGCGCTGCTGGCGCTGACGGCGAAATACGCGTTTCGCTAGCCGCCGCGGGCCGGGGGACCCGCGCATGCCGGAGCGCTAGAACAAACCGACGATGCGCCCGTCTTCGCCGACGTCGATCGCCTCTGACGACGGCACTTTCGGCAGACCGGGCATCGTCATGATGTCGCCGCAGACCATCACGACGAACTCGGCGCCCGCCGCCAGCCGCACTTCGCGGATGTTGATCGTGTGCCCACTCGGCGCGCCGCGTTTGTGCGGGTCGGTGGAGAACGAGTACTGCGTCTTGGCAATGCAGACCGGGTAGTGGCCGTAGCCGTCGGCCTGCAGCTTGTCGATCTGGGCGCGGATTTTTGAGTCGGCCGTGACCTCGGCGGCGCCGTAGATCTTGGTCGCCACCGCGACCACCTTGTCCCAAAGAGTCGCCTCGTCTTCGTAGACGAAGCGAAAGTCGGCCGGCGTGGTTTCGATCAGCTTGACCACCGTGCGCGCCAGTTCCGCCGCGCCCTTGCCGCCTTCGGCCCAGTGCCGACACCGAGGCCGAATTAGCCCTGCTGACGCGCAAGATGGCGCACCACAGCGTGCCGATCGTGCTGGCGCGGCACTGGGCCGAAGGTGGCAAGGGCGCGGCGGAACTGGCGCGCACGGTCGTCAAGCTGATCGACACCACACCGGCCGACTTTCGCTTCGTCTACGAAGACGAGGCGACGCTATGGGACAAGGTGGTCGCGGTGG
>JANMSR010000042.1:0-1927 GCA_031389565.1 Burkholderiales bacterium | reverse complement strand
CGCAACCAGCCGCAGTTTCGATGCGGGCCAGGCGTGGTGCAAGGCCCGCGCGGCGGCCGGCGGTGTGACGAGGTCGCGCTCGCCTTGCACGATCACGCCGGGCACGCTGCGCAACCTGGCGGCGTCGATGAGCAACTGTGCACCGCTGAGGAAGAATCCGTGGCGCGCGTAGTGCACGCCGATGCGCGCCATCGCGAGCAGCGTATCGGCGTCGCGCGGGGGCGCGGGCGCAGGTGCCTGCCGGCGGGCGTCGGGGTCCTCGCGGTCCATCAGGTCGTGCTCCCGGCGCAGCCATGCCTGCGCCGCTGCGAGTTCGGTACTGGCATCGCCGCCATGCAGCCGGGCCGCGAAGGCGTCCAGCAGATCGGCGGGGTGCTCGGTGTACAGGCTGCGCAGCTCGGGTGCCGTCGCGGTGAAAACGCCGCGCAGGACCAAGGCCTGCACGCGCTCGGCGTTCCGCTCGGCATACGCCAGCGCCAGCGTCGCGCCCCACGAGCCGCCGAACAGCAGCCAGCGCTCGATGCGCAGATGCAGGCGCAGCGCGTCGATGTCGCGCAGCAGGTGCTCGGTGGTGTTGGCCGCCAGTTGACCCAGCGGGCGCGAGCGGCCCGCGCCGCGCTGGTCGAACAGCACGATGCGCCAGCGCTGGGGGTCGAACCAGCGTCGGTCGTCGGCCGTGCAGCCGGCGCCGGGGCCGCCGTGCACGAACAACGCCGGTCGACCGAGCGGGTTGCCGCATTCTTCCCAATAGACCTGGTGGCCGTCGCCGACGTCGAGCCAGCCGTGGGCGTGGCTGGCCAGTGGCGGGTAGATCCACTGCCAGGCGTGTGATGAGCGTGTGTCCACGGCTTCAGCGCAGGCGGCGCACGTCGTCGCGGCCGAGCGCCGCGGTGGGCGGGAAGACCAGCGACTTGATCACCACCGGCACCGCGCCCGAGGTGTCGAGCAGGGCGCCGATGTCGATGAAGTCGAATTCGTGCAGCACGATGCCGTCGATCGAGACGATCGGATTGGCCACCTTCAGTTCGCTGTAGGCATGGATGCCGACCAGGCCGCCGACGTCGCCGTCGCCGACCAGCACCAGCGCCAGGCCTTGGCCGAGCAGCGGCGCGAGGCCGGCGGCGATGCCGCGGCAGAACGCGTCCAGGCGCGCATAGGTGGCCGAGCCCTGCCAGCGGTAGCACAGCGCCACCGGCTGCTCGGCGCCCTGCAGGTCCATGCGGCGCAGCGCCGTGCGCACGCCGGCGGCGATGGCCTGGACATCGAGCACGTCGTCCTGCAAGGGCAGCAAGGGCGTGATCACCGGCAGGTTGCGCAGCGGCAGCGTGGCCTGCGGCGCGACGAAGATCGTGCTGCCGCTGACCTGGATCGTGTACTGCGACGCGCCGATCACGGTGGCGCGGATGCCCTGGTCGGGGGTCTCGATGCGCGGGCCCCAGGCCTGCACGCGGCGTAGCACGGCGCGGGCCAGCGCCGGGCCCAGGTCGCCGTAGGCCTGCGTCTCGCGGCCGTAGATGTATTCGGACACGCCGCCCGAAAAGCACACCACGTCGGGCACTCGCGTGCCGGCCAGCGGTTCGAGCCGCAGCAGGGCTGCGGTGCCGGGGCTGACCGCCGGGCCGCGCAGGGCTTCGAACAAGCGCTCGGCCATGCGCTCGACCAGCCGCGCCAGGCCGGCCGCATCGGGCACCGCGCCGATGGACAGCGGCAACCCGACCTCGTCGGCCAGACGCTGACCGGCGGCTTCGATGCGCTGCACCCGTCCGCCTGCGTCCAGCGCGACGATGCGCGCGCCGATGTCCAGCGCGGTCTGCTCGACCACCGCGCCGCCTTCGCAGACCGCGATCTTCGAGGTGCCGCCGCCGATGTCGATGTTCATCACCCGCGCGCCTTCGCGGATCGAGCGCGCGGCGGCGCCCGAACCGAA
>JANMSR010000037.1:0-26738 GCA_031389565.1 Burkholderiales bacterium | reverse complement strand
AACGCACGTTGCAGGCCTGCGACTTCCGCATCAAGGTGGCCATCGTGGCCCTGAAGCGCGGCATCGACACGCGGCGTGCCGAGCGGCTGCTGCAGGCGCACGGGGGCAGCGTTCACGGCGCACTGGACGCGCCCCTGCCGTGAAACGACCGTACCGCCACATGCACCCAGGCGACCTCGTCGGCGTGATCGCGCCGGCCAGCCCGTCCGCGCCCGAGCGCGTCGCGCTGGTCGAGCCGCTGTTCGCGCGCTTCGGCCTGCGGGCGCGGCTGTAGCCCGGCTGCCACGCGCGGCACCCGCAGCACGACTTCCTGGCCGCTGACGACAACACCCGCCTGGCCGACCTGCATGCCGCGTTTGCCGATGCCGATATCGCCGCGGTGTTCGCGCTGCGCGGCGGCTGGGGCAGCGCGCGGCTGCTCGATCGCATCGATACCGCGCTGCTGCGCGCGAACCCCCAACCCCTTGAAGGGACTTCCTCTTATTGGCAAGCTGTATTTGTATTCGTTGTCGATGACCTCGGTGCGGATTTGCGGTTGAGGCAAGTGCAGGCGGCGCGAAGGGCATGAACGAGGAACAGACTGCTTCTCTGAAGACGGCCTTGTTGCACGGGCACAGTGGCCTGGTGTGCGGACCCAGATGCGAACCGCTCAGCGGGGCTCCGGGCGTCGAGCAGCGCGGCGCCGATCGCGCGGCCATTGGAGGTTTATCCGACGCCATGCGCCACCGCGCCTTCGTCGAGCTTCGGGCTTGGCGTCGGATAAACGCTATTCGTTAGGCCCACAAACGACCCTTCACTCATGGCCGACAACTCAAACGCCTCCGACACAAACAGTGGAATCCGGAGGCTCATCAACGCCGGTGCAGAAGTAGCGGGCGGAGCCATCGGCGGCGCTCTAGGATTCCTCGCCGCCGGACCTGCGGGCGCTGCGGCCTTGGGCGCTGCGGGTGCTGCTGCGGCCTCAGCACTCAAACATATCGGCGAGGAGGCGTCGGAGCGCCTGCTTGCACCCCGCGAGAAAGTAAAGGTTGGTGGCGTACTCGCATTGATAGCCGCTGAGGTCAACACCCGCACCGCAGCAGGTGAGAAACCCAGAGACGATGGCTTCTTCAATTCAACTGGCAGGTCTGCCGCGGAAGAAGTTGCAGAAAGCGTGCTGCTGAAAAGTCAACGCGAAGCCGAGGAGAGAAAGCTCCCGTACTTCGCCCATCTCTTTGCCAGCATCGCATTTGATCCAACAATCAGCCCGGCGCTTGCTCACCAACTCGTCAAGGCCGCCGAACAACTCACCTACCGGCAACTTTGCCTTCTCCGCCTTGGCGGGGTAAAGCAGAAACCGCAACTACGAAAGACTGACTACCGGCAGCAAGGCTCGTTCAGCAAGGATCTATATCAAGTCCTGTATGAAATCCACGATCTGTACAACAAGGGATACATCTCGTACGGTGGCTCTGCTGCGTTCGGGCCTAGTGATGTCATCCCGGCGAACATTACTTTGCAGGGCATCGGCGCTGATCTGCACAACAGTATGAAGCTAGGCGATATCCCGCTTCCGGAAATCATTGCGATCGCGGCCGTACTTTCGTAGCGCAGTGGGGCCCAATCGGGTAGCCGGGAGTTTCTAACTCCCAGCCCCCCACACCACCCACCGTGCGGATCCGCAGTGGGCGGTTCAACAAGTCGGCTCGCTCGACGAAGCGGTCGGTTCCTTCAAGTGGTGTAGCCCTGGGCCTTGCACCACAGGTCTCTCACGCTGACCAAGCCTTGCGTTTTCAACCACGCGTTGGATATCGCCTGCCGTAGCCCCGGGGTTCGCGCCATGTGCCAGTAGCTTTTGCTGCTGACGCCATGCTGGATCGCCGTCTTCAGGCTCACGCCGGGGCTTGCCAGCGGCCGGCTGGTCGGCGGCAATCTCAGCCTCGTCGCAGCGCTGCTCGGCACGCCGTGGGCCTGGCCCACCGACGGTGCGATCCTGTTCCTCGAAGACGTGTCCGAAGCGCTGTACCGCGTCGACCGCCTGCTGACGCAGTTGCGCCTGGCCGGCGTGCTGTCCGGCACGCGCGGCTTCCTGCTCGGCAGCTTCACCGAGGACGCCGACCCCGTGGCGCTCCTGCGCGAACACCTGGCCGCACTCGGCAAGCCGGTGCTGGCCGGCTGGCCCGCCGGCCACCGCCAGCCCAACCGCGCGCTGCCGCTCGGCGCGCGCGTCACGCTCGACGCGGGCGCAGGCACGCTCACGCTCGATGAGGCCGTGCTGGCATGACCCCTCGCGCCAACCATGGCGCTGGGTGCCCACGCTGCACTTCGCGCAAGGCATTGCGTATGGGGTGGTGATGACGCTGTCGGTGGTGATGTACAAGAACCTCGAGGTCGCCAACACCGACGTCGCGCTGTACACGACATGCTGATGGGGGCCGCCCAGGACGCCGAGGCGGTTCGATAATCGTCCGATGAGTTCGAGCCCCGCTTTCCTGCGCAGCCAGCAATTCGCCGGTCTCGGGGGCCGTGGCGATGGGCCGCGGCTGATCGTGCTCGGCGCCGTGCACGGCAATGAGACCTGCGGCACCAGGGCGATCGAGCGCGTGCTCGGCGAACTCGATCGCGGTGAACTGCGCATCGAGCACGGCCTGTTGACCCTGCTGGCGGTGACCAACCCGCTGGCGTACTCGAGAGGCGAGCGGCGTGGCGAGCGCAACCTGAATCGCCGCCTGCAACCGACGGCTTCGCCGCTCGAGTTCGAGGACCGCATCGCCAACGTGCTCTGCCCGTGGCTGGCGGCGCATGACGTGCTGCTCGACCTGCACTCGTTCTCGGGCCCCGGCCGGCCGTTCGTGATGCGTGGGCCGGCTGACAACGAAGAGGCCCTCGAGCCGTTCTGCCACGCCGCCGCCGAAGGCCGCTTGGCCGCGCACCTGGGCCCGACGCGCATCGTCGAAGGCTGGATGGCGGCGTATGCGCAGGGCGCCGCGCGGCGTCATGCACTCGGGCTGGCCGAAGACGCCGACCCGAGCTACGGCGTCGGCACCACCGAATACATGCGCTCGCAGGGGGGCTATGGCGTGACGCTGGAATGCGGGCAGCATGCGGACCCGGTCGCCCCCGATGTCGGCTACCGCGCGATCCGCCAGGCGATCGCGCTGCTCGGCCTGGCCGACATCGCGCTGGCGCCGCCGGCCAGTGAGTTCGAGCGCCTGCGCCTGAGCGAAGTGGTCGACCGCCAGCACGCCGACGACCACTTCGTGCGCCCCTGGCGCAGCTTCGACGCGGTGCATGCAGGCGAGCATGTCGCTGAGCGCCACGACGGCACGCCGGTGCTGGCGTCTGCCGACGGCCACGTCGTCTTCCCCGACGCCAACGCATTGCCCGGCCACGAGTGGTTCTATTTCGCGCAGGCCAGCCAGCGGCCCTTGTTGTGAACACGATCGCCGGCCTGATCCTCACGCCCGACGGGCTCGTTCGCGGCACGCTGGTGCACGACGCCGGCCGCATCGTCGCACTGACCGGCGAGCCGGTGACCGACCAGGCCTGGCGCGACAGCGACCTGCCGCTGGTGCTGCCGGGCTTCATCGACCTGCACGTGCACGGCGGCGGCGGCGCCGACACCATGCAGGCCGGCGCCGCTATCGACACCATCGCCCGCACGCACGCGCAGCACGGCACCACCGCATTGCTCGCGACCACGATGACTGCGCCGCGCGAGGAGATCGAAGCCGCACTGCGTGCCTTGGCGGGCGCTTGCGTGACACGCAGCAGCGGCGCCGCGCGCGTGCTCGGTGTGCACCTCGAAGGCCCGTACATCAACCCCGACATGCTCGGCGCCCAGCCGGCGTTCGCGGTCACGCCGGCGGCGGTCGAGATCCTGGCGCTGGCCGCGCTGGCGCCGATCCGCGTGGTCACGCTGGCACCCGAGCTTGCGGGGGCGCTGGAGACCACGGCAGCGCTGGTGGCGGCCGGCATGCGCGTGCAGATCGGGCACAGCGCAGCGAGCTACGAACAAGCGTGTGCCGCGCTGCGCTGCGGCGCGAGCGGCTTCACGCACTTGTTCAACGCCATGAGCGGACTGCACCACCGCGCGCCCGGCGCGGCCGGGGCGGCCTTGGCCCACGCCGTGCATGCCGAGTTGATCCCCGACCTGCTGCACGTGCACCCCGGTGCGATGCGCGCCGCGCTGCGAGCGATCCCCGGCCTGTACTGCGTCACCGACGCCACGTCCGCCGCGGCGATGCCCGACGGCGCGTACCGGCTGGGCCGCCATGTCGTGCACAAATGCGCCGGCGGCGTGCGTCTGGCCGACGGCACGCTGGCCGGCAGCACGCTGACGATGGACCAGGCGCTGCGCAACCTGATCCTTGGTCTCGGCCTGGGCCTGACCGAAGCCTCGCAACGTGTGTCGACGCACGCCGCGCGATACCTCGGCCTGGCCGATCGCGGCGAGCTGCGCATCGGCGCGGTGGCCGACCTGGTCGTGCTCGATGCGCAGTTGCGCCTGCGCCAGGTGGTGGCCGAGGGGCAGGGCATCGATGTTGCAGATGCGGCTTGAAGCCGGCGAGGTGCTGCGATCTGGGCCAACCAACCGCCATCGTCCTGCGCGACGAGCAGCGAGGTTCGCGCGTTCGACTTGACCTAGAGCTGGAGGACGCCCGAGCGCTTTGCAGCAAGCTGGTGCGCCCGGCTGGGATCGAACCAGCAACCCCTGGCTTCGGAGGCCAGTACTCTATCCATTGAGCTACGGGCGCGAGGGGAACGATTCTATCAGTGGGGCCCTTGAGCCCCAGTCGTGGCGCGCATCGCAAGGTGGCTCGGCCCAGGGGTCGCCGCTATAATTTGACCCTTTCGCGTGCCCCGTGGCACGCTTTGTTTTGAGGATTCCATGAGCGATGCCCACGCTGACCACGACCTGCCCCACGAGGGCCCGATCAAGACCCCCAAGCAGTTGTTGTGGGCGGTGGTTGCTGCGTTCGTGGTGCCGATCATCGCGATCATGCTGCTCGTCAGCTATGTCGTCGCCGACAAGATGCCCGCCGCCGGCAGCGACAGTCTCGGCGCCGAGGCGGTGGCGCAGCGCATCGGGCCGGTGGGCCGCGTCGAGATCAAGGACGCAAGCGAGCCCGGCACGCTCAAGACCGGCGAGCAGGTCTATGCCGCGCAATGCGTGGCCTGCCACGGCAGCGGCGTGGCCGGTGCGCCCAAGTTGGGCGACGCCGCGGCGTGGGGACCGCGGGTGAAGAACAGCTATGAAGCCTTGCTGACCGCGGCGCTCAAGGGCAAGGGCGCCATGGGTGCGCAGGGCGGCGGCGATTTCAGCGATGTCGAGGTCGGCCGCGCGGTGGTCTACATGGCCAACCAGAGCGGCGGCAAATTCGACGAGCCGCAGGTGGCGGCGGCCGTGGCGGCTGTGGCGGCTGTGCCGGCCGTGCCGGCCGTGCCGGCGGCGGCCGCAGCGCCTGCGCCGGTGACACCGGCTGCTCCTGCGGCCACGCCGGTCGCCAGCACCGCTGCGCCCGCGGCGGCGGTGGTCGTTGCGGCTGCCCCCGTGGCTGCTGTCCAGGCCAAGGCCGACACCGCGCCCGCGCTGTACACACAGGCGTGCGCCGTGTGCCACGCGACCGGCGTGGCCAACGCGCCCAAGATCGGCGACAAGGCTGCCTGGGCCCCGCGCTTGGCGGCCGGCGTCGACGGCCTGACCGCCAGTGTGATCAAGGGCAAGGGCGCGATGCCGCCCAAGGGTGGCTCGGCCGCCAGCGACGCCGAGATCAAGGCCGTCGTCGCCTACATGGTGGCCAGCGTCAAGTAAGCCGGCGTTCGCTCTGTCTATGGCCGACCTGCGGGTCGGCCTTTCGTTGTCTGCTGCGTGGGCGCATCCGGCGGCCGGGGCGCTGCGTAGTACGCTGATCCGATCAACCCTTGCCGGAGTCGCCCTATGCGCGCCCGTCCCAGCCCGACCCTGCTCGCCGTCGCCGCTGCCGGCCAGTTCGAATGGACCGCGTGCCGACGATGTGTTCTATGGCCGTTGAGCGTGGCTGTGCACCTGTTGCGGACTCAGCACATAGCCGAATCGCTGCGGCATCGCGGCGAACGCCAGTGGCTCGGGCAGCCACAGCCCGGCCTCGACGGCGCGTGCGGCTTCGTGCATGTCTTGCGTGTGCACCAGGCCGAAGCCGAGGTCGGTGTCGAGGAACAGGCGCCCCGCGTCGTCGAGCCAGGCGCTGCGCCGCGAGGCGGCCAGGTCGCTGTGGCTGGTGAGGGCAAAGTCTTGCGGCGCCACGCGCCACACGAACGGTGCGGCTTCGAGTTCGACATACACGCGCTGCGGGCCGTTCTGGAAGAACCAGGCGCCGTCATCGTCGGGCGCGTAGTTGCGGTGGATGAACTCGCGCAACTTATCGTGCTGGATGCGGCTGCCCTTGATGCGCGGGAACGGGCCCGCCGCCTGCACGCGGTCGTCGCGCATGTACCAGTCGCCGCGCGCGTCCAGGGCCAGCCAGCCACGGCAGGCCGGCACGTTGGGCCACTTTTTCAGCGCGGCTCTGACGATGTCGTCCATGGCCTCAGCGCCCGCCGGGCCGCCCCAAGCGTGCTGGGCGCGCCCTCGGGCGGCCGCGAACGCATTGAGCTTGGGGGCACGACATTGCTGCAGTTTGCGTCAGGCGTGATTGCGCAGCCAGCCCAGCACGGCTTGCGGCAAGGTCAGCACATGCCCCGGCGGCTTGCCGGCCGGAAAGCCCGCATGGCCGCCATGTTCGGGTTGCCACAGCGTGACGTGCAGTCCGACCTCGTGCGGCGCCGGCAGGCAGGCGGCCGGCACGAACGGGTCGTTGCGCGCATTGATGACCAATGCCGGGATGCGGATCGTGTGCAGGTGCGGCTTGGCCGAGCCGCGGGCCCAGTAGTCGTCGGTGTCGCGAAAGCCGTGCAATGGTGCGGTGAAGACGTTGTCGAATTCGTACAGATCGCGCGCGGCAAGCAGGCGTTGGCGGTCGAACAAGCCGGGATGCTGGGCCAGTTTGGCCAGTGCACGCGGCTTCATCGTGCGCAGGAACATGGGGGTGTAGCTGACGCGATTGAAGCCCCGGCCAATGGCATGGCCGCCGGCGGTGAGGTCGATCGGCGAGCTGACGGCGGCCACCGCCGCCGCGGTGCGCGCCGCGCTGGCGCCAGCCTCTTCGGCCCAGCGCAACAGGGCATTGCCACCGAGCGACACGCCGACCACGACCAGGGGCGTCGCACTGAGTTCGCGCAGGCGGGCCAGGATCCAGCCGACCTCTTCGAAATCGCCCGAGTGGTAGGCGCGGGGCGCCAGGTTCAGCTCGCCCGAGCAGCCGCGGAAATGCGGCACCGCGAAGTTCAGGCCGGCCTGCGCGGCCTCGTGCGCGAAGGCCAGGGCGTAGTGGCTCATCGACGAGCCTTCGAGGCCGTGGAACAGCACCAGCCACGGCGCGCCGGGGGCACGGTGTTGAAGGTCGACATCGATGAAGTCGGCATCGGGGGTGCTCCAGCGCTCACGCTGGTAGTGCGGCGCGGGAGCATTGCGTGAGGGCGCGCGCAGCGAGAACAACGCCGGCCAGATGGTCTGCGCATTGCCGCCCGGCAGCCACCATGGCGCGCGAAAACGCTCCATCAGTGCAAGGTGGTCGAGCCGTCGACGATGTCGGGCAGTTCGCGCGGCGAACCCGGGCTGGCGTGGTGCGCCACCAGGCGCCAGCCCTGCGCGGTCTTGACGTAGACGTTGGTGGTGATGACCCACGCCGTTTGCAGGCCTTCGCTGGTCGCGATGTCCACCCGCTCGACCAGGTTGTGGACTGCACAGCCGGCGCCTTCGATGCGTTTGAGTTTCTCGGGCCGCACGGGAATCGCGCCGTTGGCGAAGATGGCCTCGAAGGTGGCGCGGATCGCGGCCGGGCCGACCACGCGCGGCCCGCCCGGGTGCACGCAGACGATCTCGTCGTCGTCGGACCACACGGCCATCAGGCGCTCGATGTCGCCGCGCTGCAGCGCCTCGTAGAACTGGGTCTCGACATCGTCGACCGAGGCCATCAGCACGGCGGTCTGGGCTTTGGGGCGCGGCATGGCGTGGATTGTAGAGACGCGCGTGCCGCGATACGCTGCGCAACCAACAAGGTCTGAACGATGAACCCGAGCGCATCACCCGACTGGACCGAGCGCAGCCGCGAGCTGTCGACACTGCTCGCGCGCGCCGCGCTGGGTGACCGCGCTGCGTTCGCCGAGCTCTACGACCGCACCAGCGGCCACCTGTTTGCCGTGCTGTTGCGCGTGCAGCGTGACCGCGCGCTGGCCGAAGACCTGCTGCAGGAGGTGTACGTGAGTGTGTGGCGCGCGGCCGGCGGCTTCGATGCGGCACGCAGCCAACCGTTGACGTGGTTGACCAGCATTGCACGCAACCGTGCCATCGACAGCCTGCGCCGCGCACAAGCGCAGCCGCAGACGGTGTCGACCACACGCGATGACCCTGAGGACGATTCGCCCGACGCCGTCGAGCGCGCCGCCGACGAGGCCCCCGGGCCGCTCGAGTTGCTGGGCCGCGCATGCGATGTGCGCCAGCTCACGCAATGCATGGACGGCCTGTCGGCCACGCAGCGCCAAAGCGTGGCGCTGGCGTTCTACGACGGCCTGTCGTATGCCGAGGTGGCCGATCACCTGCGCCAGCCCTTGGGCACGGTGAAGTCGTGGCTGCGGCGCGCGCTGCAATCGCTGAAACGCTGCCTGGACCAGTCGGTCGCACGCGACGTGGCGGTAGCGGGAGACTGACGCGATGGACTACGCCAAACCCACCTTGGCTGAAGCACTCGCGCAGCAGCACGCGACCGGCACGCTGCGCGGCGGCGCGCGGCGGCGCTATGAGGCCTTGCTGCCGGGGCACCCTGGGTTGCGCGAGTCGCTGCAAGAATGGAACGAGCGCTTGATGCCGCTGACGGCAATCATCGCGCCGCAGACGCCGCCGCCGCGGGTGTGGCGGCTGATCGAGCAGCGGCTCTGGCCGGCGGCCGTTACGGCCCCGTTGCACTGGTGGCAACGGCTGTCGTTGTGGCGCGGTGTCTCGGCCCTGGCCAGCGTGGCAACGCTCGGCCTGGCGCTGCTGCTGGTGTTGCCCGGGCCGGCGCAGCCGCCGGTGGTGGTCGTGCTGCAGGGCACCGGTGGGGCCGCGCAGGGCGTCAATAGCTTCGTCGCCAGCGTTAGCGCCGATGGCCGCGCGCTGATCACGCGCCCACTGCTGCCGGTGAACCTGGAGGCCAATCGCGTGCTCGAGCTGTGGTCGGTGCCGCCCGAGGGTGCGCCGCGCTCGCTTGGCCTGATTGCTGCAGATGGTGCGACGGTGATCTCTCGACTACGCCTTCCCGCAACGCTCTTGAAGGGCGGCACCGCGGCGCTGGCGGTCAGCGTCGAGCCGCCGGGCGGCTCACCCACGGGCGTGCCGACCGGGCCGGTGGTGTATGCCGGCAAGTTGCAGCTCTGACCCCGCGAGTCAGGCCGGCAGCGATACGCTGATCGTGGACGCCGGTCAGTGGCCGCCAGGCGAGCGCGATACCGCTGTCAACCGGTAGACCGTGCCGCAGTAGGGGCATTTGCCGTCACCGGTCGTGGCCACGTCGATGAACACACGTGGGTGGGCACTCCACAGCGCCATCTTCGGGTTGGGGCAGAAGACCACGCCGTGGCCTTGCAGGTCCGCGACGGTCACTTCGACCGCGGTCTGGGGGGTGAGAGTTGCGCTCATGGCCGGATTGTCGTCGGGCTCAAACCCTGGCCAGCCACTCGGCGTATTTCGGATTGCGGCCGTTGACGATGTCGAAGAAGGCGGCCTGGATCTTCTCGGTGATCGGCCCGCGTCTTCCGGCAAATTCGCCACTTCCGAGTTCGATGCGGTCGAGTTCGCGGATCGGCGTGACTTCGGCCGCCGTGCCGGTAAAAAACGCCTCGTCGCAGATGTACACCTCATCGCGCGTGATGCGCTTTTCCACGAGCTTCAGGCCTAGATCGGTGCAAATCGCGAAGATGGTGTCGCGCGTGATGCCATTGAGCGCGCCGGCCGACAGATCGGGCGTGTAGACAACGCCCTTCTTGATGATGAACAGGTTCTCGCCCGCTCCCTCACTGACGAAGCCTGATGCGTCGAGCAGCAGGGCCTCGTCATAGCCGTCGTCGGTGGCCTCCATGTTGGCCAGGATCGAATTGGTGTAGTTCGACACCGCTTTGGCCTGCGTCATCGTGATGTTGACGTGGTGGCGGGTGTAACTGGAGGTCTTGACCCGGATGCCGCGCTTCACACCCTCTTCACCCAGATAGGCGCCCCAGGGCCAGGCAGCAACCATCAGGTGGATTGTGTTGCCCTTTGGGGAGATACCTAGTTTCTCGGATCCGATCCAGGTCAAGGGCCGGATGTAACAGCTGGCCAGGTCATTGGCTCGCACCACGTTACGCTGTGCGTCCATCACTTGCTCGGCGGTGAACGGTATCTTCATGCGCAGGATCTTGGCGCTGTTGATCAAGCGTTCGGTGTGTTCCCGGAGCCGGAATATGGCAGTGCCACCAACGGCGTCGTAAGCGCGCACTCCTTCGAATGCGCCACAGCCGTAATGAAGTGTGTGGCTCAGCACGTGGATCTTGGCGTCACGCCAGTTGACCATCTGACCATCCATCCAGATCTTGCCATCGCGGTCGGACATCGACATTTCAGGGCTCCGAAGGGCTTGCAATGCGACCATCTTATGCGCCGTTGCGCCGCTGGGGCGGCTCGTTTGACCTGCCCGCGTCGGTCGCACCACCCCGCGTTAGAACCAGCGGGCCGCAAATCGAGTGGCTGTCATGAGTGTGAGAAATACGGCTGCGACACTCATCGTGTGACACCGAATCCGATGGTGGCCACTCATCTTGGGGCTAGAGCCGCCTGTTGCCGCCTGCTACAACCTGCTTGCCGCCTTGGCAAGAGCCTGATCGGTGAGGACAGACCAACAAGGCTGAGTCATGCCATGACCAGTCACTCATTGACGCCATGCCTGCAGCAACGACAACGGCGCGCATTTCCCGGAGCTACCGCATGATCCGCATCTTCAATCACTACATCAATGCGAATGTCATCCTGCAGATGATCTTCGATTTCGGCTTCGTCGTGCTGGCGACGCTGGGGTTCGGCGCTTTTTACTTGCAGAGCCCAAACCTGGTGTCGACGACCGCGAGCCACAGCCTTTCATTGGCGACATGGACCTTCGTGGTTGGCAGCGCCACCGGCATCTACCAAGCGTCTGCAAGCCGCTCATTGCAACAGTCGGTAACGCGTGCGTTGGTTGCGGCGTTGCTCATGCTGCCGTTGGCGTACGGCATCTTCAGCCTGATCCCGCGGCACATCGCGAGTTCCGACTTCTTGGCCTATGCGGCGATGGGCACTGTGCTGGCAGTTATTGCGCATCGCGCGCTCGGTGGGCATTTCGGCAGGCTGGCTGTAATGCAGTCGCGCATCCTCGTGCTCGGTACCGGGCCGGTGGCCAAGCAGGTCAGCGAGTCACTGATGGCCTCGGACCCCCACGCGCGCATCATCGGCTTCTTCCCGAGCCCCAATGAGAGCGTCAATTCGGTACCTCAATCCCAGATCCTCGCCAGCACGGCATCACTGGCCGCGGCCGCCGCCAGGGCCGGCGTTGACGAGGTCATCGTGGCGGTGTCCGACCGACGCAGTGGCAGCATGTCTTTGCGTGATTTGCTGGAATGCAAGATCAGTGGCATTCGAGTTTCGGACATCTCCACCCACTTCGAGAAGCGACTCGGACAAATCAGGCTCGACTATGTCAATGCCGGCTGGCTGATCTTCGGCGACGGGTTCAATCAGGGATTTCTGCGCACCGCGATGAAGCGGGCGTTCGACGTGGTCTGTGCGAGCGTGTTGCTGGTGGTCAGCTTGCCGCTGATGCTTGTCACCATGCTGCTGATTGCGCTAGAAAGCCGCGGTCCGATTTTTTACCGCCAGGAGCGCGTTGGCCTCAACGGCAAGACGTTCGAAGTGATCAAGTTCAGAAGCATGCGTTGCGACGCCGAGCCGGATGGCAACCCGCAGTGGGCCACGGCTGCGGATGATCGCGTCACACGAATCGGGCGTTTGATTCGCCATGTGCGCATCGACGAATTGCCCCAACTCTACAATGTGCTGAAGGGCGAGATGAGCGTGGTCGGGCCGCGGCCGGAGCGGCCCTACTTCGTCGACACGCTGACCAAGGACATCCCGTATTACGCAATCCGGCACAGCGTCAAACCCGGTGTCACGGGCTGGGCCCAAGTGCGCTACGAGTACGGTGCTACTGTCGAGGACGCGAAGCAGAAATTGCAGTACGACCTCTACTATGTCAAGAACCACACCCTGTTCCTCGACATCCTGATCATGTTCGAAACCGTTTCCGTCGTGCTCACTGGTAAGGGTGCGCGTTAGGGTGCCGAGCCGGTGAATCTGGCGGCCTACAGTCATGCGCTGGCGGCTGCGGCGTACAGCATTTTTGCGGTTTCGCTCCTTCGCACCTGCATCGCGCAACAGCGCAACACAGCCGCCCAGCTAAGTTTTACCGCGGCGATCGTGGTCAGTGCGGCGTGGGCGCTGGCCAGTCTGGTCGCGCAGCTGACAGGCAGCGCGTGGATCGCGACCAGTGGCGGCTTGCTCGATCTGGCTCGTTACGCGGCCTGGTTTGGTTTTGCGATCGTCCTGCTACGCCCCCCGGGGCCGCGCCAACGCGCTCGAAGCGCCATGTTGCTCGGCCTTGCAACCATCGCAGTCGTCGCCATAGCGGCCCTCGTATTCGCGGATGCGCTGGGCAGCGCACGCCCAGGCGGATTGGCGCGCAATGTGCCGCTGGCGTCGCTTGCACTGCCCGTTCTGGGCCTCGTCTTTGTTGAGCAGTTGTTCAGGGGCGCGGCCGAGGCGTCGCGATGGCACACCAAGCCGCTGTGCCTGGGCCTGGCCTGCATCTTCCTGTTCGACATCTACCTGCACTCCAACGTCTTGCTATTTGGACAGTTCGATGCTGATTCGGTGATGATCCGGAGTGCGGTACATGCCTTGCCGGTGCCGCTGCTGTACATCGCCACCAAGCGGCAATTGGACTGGAGCGGCTCGTTCCAGGTTTCCCGCGATGCCGCGTTCCACACCGCGACCCTGATGCTGGTCGGGGTCTACCTGCTGGTGATCTCGGCGATCGGTTACTACGTGCGCCATGTGGGCGGCGACTGGGGTGGAGCGCTCGAGATTGCGCTGCTGAGCGTCGGCCTCGTGCTGCTGGCCCTGCTGCTGTTTTCAGGGTCCTTGCGCGCCAAGGTGCGGGTCTTTGTCGGCAAGAACTTTTTTCGTTATCGCTACGACTACCGCAACGAGTGGCTGCGTTTCACCTCGCGCCTGGCCGCGGACAGCTCGCCACGCGAGGTCGGAGGGCTTGTCGTTCGTGGCCTGGCCGAGATGCTGCACAGCCCGGCTGGCGCGCTCTGGTACAGGGATCCCGAGGGAACCCAGTTGGTGCAGGCAGCGCGCTGGAACGCGCCGCGCTCGAACGCATCGGAGCCGATGAGTTCGCCCTTTGCGCGGTTCATGCACGAGCGTGAGTGGGTCGTCGATCTCGACGAATACCGTGCCCACCCGGATCGGTATGAGGGCGCAGAGCCGCCGGGTTGGCTGGTGGAGAACCTGCAGCATTGGCTGGCAGTACCCCTCATCGTCGGCGACCAGTTGACGGGCATCGTCGTGATCGAGCGTCCCCATGCAATGCTGCAGGTCAACTGGGAAGTCCGAGACCTGCTGAAAACAGCCAGCCGCCAAGCGGCAAGCTTTCTGGCACTGATGCACGCCACCGACGCTTTGCTCGAAGCGCGCAAGTTCGAGGCCTTCAACAGAATGTCGGCATTTGTTGTGCACGATTTGAAGAACATCGTCGCCCAGCTTTCGCTGATGATGCAAAACGCTCGGCGGCTCAAGGACAATGCGGAATTCCAGGAGGATATGCTGACCACGGTCGAAAACTCACTCGAGAGAATGCGGCGCCTGATGCTCCAGTTGCGCAGCGGTGAGACGCCTGCCGGTGTTCCGTCGGGTGTGGTGCTGACAACACTCCTCGAGCGCATCCGTGCGGCGGCTGTCGCGCGGGGCCGGGCGGTTGACGTTCAGGTAGTCGACCCGGTCGTGACGCGGGGTCACGAAGAGCGTGTCGAACGAGTTCTGGGTCACATCGTCGAGAACGCGCTCGACGCCACCGAGTCTTCAGGCACGATCAGCCTGACGCTGGCGCGCCAGGGCAGCCAGGCCAAGATCGTGATTCGCGATACCGGTCACGGCATGAGCCCTGAGTTCCTCAGCAACCGGCTGTTCCAACCCTTCAGTTCCACCAAGGTCAACGGCATGGGGATCGGAGCCTACGAAAGCCGACAGTACATTCAGGAGATCGGCGGCAGCCTGTCTGTGGACAGCGAAGTGGGTCGCGGTACCGTCGTCACCGTGCTGTTGCCATTGTTCGAAGCCGCGCGCAGCGCCGAGCGCGAGCTCTACGCCGCCCGGTGAGCCGCCCCATGAGCGCACAGAAGCGACCGCAGGTCTTGATCGTCGAAGACGACCTCGCCCTTCAAAAGCAAATCAAGTGGGCGCTCGACCGCTTCGACACCGTCACCGCCCACGACAGAGAAAGCGCGTTGTTGCAGTGCCGGCGTGCCGCAGCCCCGGTGGTGACGATGGACCTCGGCTTGCCCCCCGACGCTGACTCGGTCAGTGAGGGGTTTGCGCTGCTCGATGCCCTGCTCGGCCTGGACCCAGCCATCAAGGTCATCGTGCTGTCGGGCCAGAGCGACCGGGCCAACGCCTGCCGCGCGGTCGAACTCGGGGCCTACGACTTTCTGGCCAAGCCGCTCGAAGCTGACCTGCTCAACATGACGGTCGACCGGGCACTGCGTGTGTACGAGCTGCAGGCCGAGAACGCACGCCTGCGCGTGCTGGCTCCCAGTGAAGCCCTCGCCGGGCTCATCACGCGCGATGAAAAGGTGCTGCGCGTCTGCCGAACGATTGAGAAAGTGGCGCCCAGCAACGCCACTGTCATGCTGCTGGGCGAGAGCGGCACCGGCAAGGAAGTCCTGGCCCAGGGGGTGCATCTGGCGTCGCGGCGCAGCGGCAAGTTCGTCGCGATCAACTGCGCCGCGATCCCCGAGAACCTGCTCGAAAGCGAACTCTTCGGCTATGAGAAGGGCGCCTTTACCGGTGCCGCAAAGACCACCGTGGGGCGCATCGAAACGGCCGACGGGGGCACGCTGTTCCTCGACGAGATCGGTGACCTGCCCCCATCGTTGCAGGCCAAGCTGTTGCGCTTTTTGCAGGAACGCAAGATCGAACGGCTGGGCGGGCGGCAGGAGATTGCGATCGACGTGCGCGTCGTTTGCGCCACGCACCAGGATCTCGGTGCCCTGATCAAGGAGGGCCGCTTTCGCGAAGACCTCTACTACCGCTTGGCAGAGATCGTTGTCGACATCCCGCCGCTTCGTGCGCGCCGCGGCGATGCCGTGCTGCTCGCGCACGCCTTTCTCAAGCGCAGCGCCGACGAACAGCGCAGCGCCTTGCGATTTACCGACGATGCGCTGGCTGCCATCGAACGCTACGACTGGCCAGGCAACGTGCGCCAGTTGCTCAACGTCGTCAAGCGAGCGGCGATCATGGCCGACGGCAGCCGAGTCGGGCGCGAAGACCTCGGCCTGCCCGGCGAAGAAGTTGTCGAGCCCACTGAAGAGTCGTTCGACCTGCGCACCGTTCGCGACGCCGCTGAGCGGGGCGCCGTGGTGAGGGCGCTCGCGCGCGCCAACGACAATGTCGTCAAGGCCGCCGAGCTGCTTGGCGTCAGCCGCCCGACCCTCTACGATTTGATGAACCGACTGACCCTACGTGCCGACCGCTAACCTGCCATGCACATCACCCCCATGACCACACACCTTCCTCGATGGACGCTGGCCTGCACCTTGACGTTGGCGGCCACGCTGCTGGCGGGTTGTGGCGGCGACGGCCCGGAAAAACTGCTGGCCTCGGCCAGGACCTACCTCGCCAAGGGCGAACTGCGGCCCGCGGTGATCGAGTTGAAGACCCTCCTGCAAAAGACACCGGACTCGCCAGAGGCGCGTTTTCTGCTCGGCAAAGCCCTGCTGGCCAGTGACGAACCTGTCGTCGCCGAGGTCGAATTGCGCAAGGCGCTCGACCTCAAGCATCCGCGGCAGGCCGTGCTGCCCGAGCTCGCGCGGGCCATGCTCGATCAGGGCAAACAAAAGGAGATCATCAGCCAGTTCAGCACGCAAACACTCGATGACAAGCTGGCGCAGGCCCGCCTGAAGACGACGCTTGGCTGGGCGCATGCCCGCAGCGGTGCGGCGCCGCTGGCCGACGCAGCATTCAAGCAGGCGCTCGAGGCGGTGCCGGGCCATGTGCCGGCGCAGGTCGGCATGGCGCGCCAATTGGCGATCCAGGGCGACCGTGATGCCGCCCTCAAGGTTGTCAACGGCATCATTGCCGCAGGCACGGCCGACGCCGAAACCTGGTTGCTGCAGGGCGACTTGCTCGCCTTCGGCAAGAGTGATCGAGACGGCGCAATCGCGGCCTACCGCAAGGCCATCGTTGCCGAAAAGGCAAACCTCACGGCGCACGCCGGCATCATCGTGTTGCAGATGTCGAGCGGCGACAGCAAGGCGGCTGGCGAACAGGTTGCCGAACTGCAAAAGGTGCGCCCCGGCCACCCGATGACGGGCTTCTTTCAAGCCCAGTTGGCCTTCGAGAAGGGTGACTTCAAGTCGGCCAAGGAGTTGGTGTCGCAGTTGCTCAAGGTCGCGCCAGACCATCCGCAGGTCAACCAGCTCGCCGGCGCCATCGAGCTTGCGTCCGGCTCAGTGGCCGTGGCGCGCGTCCACCTGAGCAAGACCTTGAAGGCCAACCCGGAAGCGGTCGCGGCGCGGCGCATGCTCGCGGCCGCCTACCTCAAATCAGGCGAGTCGAGCAAAGCGCTCGAGTTGCTGGAGCCGATGCTGGCGCAGTCACCTTCGGATGGCGTTTTCTTTGCAATGGCGGGCGAGGCACACATGCAGGCCGGCGATCTGGACAAGGCCAGTGCCATGTTCTCCCGTGCCGCGCAGGCAAACCCGAAGAACACCACCAATCTGACGGCTCTGGCGCGCACGCGGTTCTTGAAAGGCGACACGCTGGGCGCGGTGGCCGACTTGCAGCGCATCGCAGCGTCCGATACCGGCAGCGTGGCCGACCTCGAACTGGTCAATGCGCAGTTGCGGCGCCGCGATTTCCAGGGCGCGCTGAAGGCGATCGACGGGCTCGAGAGCAAGCAACCTGGCAAGCCACTCGGGTCACTGTTGCGCGGTGCCGCCTACCTGGGGCTGAAGGACACCGCGCAAGCGCGGGCGAGTTTCGAGAAGGCGCTGGCGCAGGATGCAGCATTCTTCCCAGCGGCGTTCAACCTGGCTACGCTCGATATCGCGGACAAGAAGCCCCAAGCCGCGCAGCAGCGCTTCGATGCCGTCCTCAAAGCCCAGCCTGGCCATCTGCGCGCCTTGCTTTCGCTGGCGGATCTGCGGGCGCGCAACGGCGCGAGCCAGCAGGAAGTCACCGACTTGCTGGCCACCGCCGTGCGGCTCAACCCGACCCAGGCGCCCGCGCACCTGAGCCTGATCAACAACCACCTGGTGAACAAGCAGGCCGAACCCGCGCTTGCCGCCGCGCAGCAGGCCGATGCCGCCCTGCCGGATCAACCCTCGATCCTCGATGCGCTGGGGCGCGCGCAACTGGCGGCCGGCCAGCGGAACCAGGCGCTCGCCACGTTCAACAAGCTGGCGGCAGCCCAGCCCGGCAATGCGCTCGCGCACATGCGGGTCGCCGACATCAATCTCGCGATGAAGGACTCCGAGGCGGCGATCCAGAGTCTCAAGCGCGCCATCGCCGTCAAGCCAGACTTCGCGCCAGCCTTGCTGCGGCTGTTCGCGCTCGAAGTGCAGGCCGGCCGAACGGCCGAGGCGCTGAAGCTGGCTCGCGACCTGCAAAAGCGCCAACCCGCTCAGAGCATGGGGTTCGTGCTCGAAGGCGATGCTCATCGCGCTCAGAAGAACAATGACGCAGCGCTCGTTGCCTACAAAGCGGCGCTCGGCAAAGCCGCGCCCAGCGATGCGGCAACCCGGTATCACGGCTTGCTGACGGCCACCGGCAAGAAGGCGGAGGCAGACCAGTTCGCGAAGTCCTGGGCCAAGGACCATGCGAACGACGTTGTGTTTGCGGTCTACTTGGGTGACGCTGCCCTGGGGCGGCGCGACATGGCCGACGCAGAAGTAGCGTACCGGCGTGTCATCGAGTTGCAACCCAACCACGCCGCGGCCTTGAACAACATCGCCTGGCTGATGGTCAAGACCGACAAGCCTGGAGCACTTTCGTATGCCGAGAAGGCCAATGCCCTGGTACCGAACCAGCCAGCGTTGATGGACACGCTGGCGATGGCGCTGGCCGCCGAGAAGAAGCTCGATCAGGCTCTGGAGATTCAAAAAAAGGCGCTCGCACTCGTCCCCGAAAGCAATGTCGTGCGCCTCGGCCTGGCGCGCCTGTATGTCCAGGCGGGCCAGAAGGCGCAAGCGCGCGACCTGCTCGAGCCGCTGAGCAAGCTCGGCAAAAAGTTTCCAGAACACGCCGAGGTCAAGAGCCTGGTGGCGGGTCTTTAGAGTGTAGATCGCCCTGCTAGGCGCGGACTGTCGCGGGCTCCTCGTGGAGCCGCAGTGCCTTGACCGTCAAGTGGCGCAGCAGCAGAAGCGGCGGCATGCGCAGCCAGTGGGCACGCACGTAGAGTGCAAACATGGCCACCGGCGTCCACATGTCCGACGCCGTCGAGTGCTGCGGGCGCAATGCGCGCGACCAGAGCCAATCGCCGATCACTGTCATGACCCGACCCGGCCCACCGACGCTGGCCGCAACCAAAGTCTCGCGCGGCACCGGCGTCGCCAGCAACTGGTGCGTGTAGCGCAAACCGTAGTGCAGGGGCCGAGCCAGATCGAGTTCGCGCGCGCGCTCCACCAACTCGGACCAGAAACTCGGTGAGCGGCCGAGATGGCGCAGCAACAGATCCAGATCGGACAGGTCGCGCAGGCTGTGGCTCAGATCGTCGTTGTGAAACAGGTGCACCATGCTGTGCAACACCATGTCGGTGGGGCCGAGCACGGCGTAGCGGTGTCCTGGCAGCGGGCGTGCGGCGGCCAGCAGCTTGGCCGAACTGGGCTTGAGGCGGGCCGTCTCGGGCAGGATGGCATGGTGCACATCGAGCACGTTCTGGCGATGAATGTGGCGCAAAGGCGGCAGCTCGTGCATCCACTCGCGGTAATAGCGCTGGTCGTAGGCCGAGTGGTGCGTGGTGGCCCAGCCATTCGACATCAAGGCCGCCTCCACCTCGGCCAGCCGGATCTTGGGCACCAGAATGTCGATGTCCGTGAACACCCGTCCCATCGCAGGCAGCAGTCCTGCCGCCACGTAGGCCGCGCCTTTAAGCAGCACCGGCTTCACCCCGGTGGGCGCGAGCGCGCAATCGATGCAGACCAACTCACGCATCGCGTCGGCGTGCTGCGCCGCACCGAACGCAATGGCTGCCTTCAGATGCGCGCGTGGCGCATCGGGCACTGAATCCATCGAGCCCTGCGCTTCGAGCATGCAGCCGATGCGGGCCAGCAGGCCCGCTCGCCGTGCCTGCCGCACCAGCACATCCCAGCCGGCGGGCGTGAGGTCGGCCAGGTGCTGCGGGCGGCGCAGCGCTTCGCAAACCAAATCGGTACCGGGAGGGGTCATTGCACCAGCCGGCGTTCGGAGTTTGCCAATCGATCGAACACCGCCATGGCCTCCGGCAGGCTGCCGTAGCTGAATTCGTGGCAATCGCAACGGTCGATCACGTTGGCAAAGGCGGCGAACCCGGCGCGACCATGCACGTTGTAGTTGAAAGCATTGTCCACCAGCGTCATGAATGCCCGGGCTCGCGACAGCGGCTGCAATTCTGCGGCGGCACCCGCCGCATAGCGAGGCATCACAACCCAGGCAGGCAAGGGCGTGTGGCCTGCGCGCAGCACGCCGTCTGCCGGCGGACGCACATGGGCCACCCGGCCCTTGACGGTTTCATGCACCGCCGTGCCGAACACGGCCGACGGCGCGAACTCACGCATCACGTCGATCGAATCGTTCTTCAGGCTGATCGGGCGCGGCAGCGGCACCACGCGGCCGCTGGCAGGCTCGATCAACGCCAATTCGTCCGACAGCAAACGCCAGCCGCCTCCGAACACGAGCCCGGCGCACAAGGTGCTCTTGCCCGAGCCAGCGGGCGCAGGCAGGATCAGCGCACGACCGCCTCGCTCCAACACGGCCGCATGGACGATCAGGTACTGGTGGCAATGGCTCGAGACGCACCAGTTGAGTCCCCACTCCAGCATCGCAAAGCCCTGATCGCCGGGCAGCGGTGCGAACGGCTGGGTGCCGTCGAAGCGAAACACCACCTGCTTGTCAACCCAGCGCCGGATACTGCGCGGGCGCTCCACGCTCACGTAAAAGTCGGCAAACGCTTGGTCGGGCTCGATCGTGTGCTGCGCGTAGTGCAGGGCGATGCCGTTGCGCACGGCCTGCAACGGCGACTGAATGTTGGTGACCACGGGCCCGGTGCGCAGGCGCAGGCCTCCTTGCCGCAAGCACCTGTCGAGGGCCGGCGGCGGGAGATCCTCGACGATCAAGCGAGGTCCGCCCGGGCCAGGCCGAGGGCTTCGAGTTCGGCCAGCACCGCCAACAGGCTCTGCATGTCGGTGCTTGTCTCCGCAAACGTTGCAACCAAGGCCGCAGTTGCGGCGCTCGGCGGCGCGCAGCCGGAAAACACCCGTGCGGCAATCTCGTCAAGGTAGGTGGCGCCGTCTCGCATGGCCTCGAGTGTCGCACCGGGCAGTGCCGACAAGAGGTACGTCGCGGCGCTGCTGTCGGCCCGCACCACGAATTCGCCGTCCCACTCGCGCCAATCGACGCACCCCGCGACCGACCAGCGCCCCAGCTCAGCGACGGCGTCGCGCGGCCTTAGACCGGCATGGTGGACTTGAGCCAAGGAGTAATTCCGCCCGTGCCGGCAGGCACTGAAGTGTCCGCGTACCACTTGATGCCTGCAGTGGGCTCGTAATAGCCCCTGCTGACAAATGAAGCCCAAATTGCCTTGACCGTGACCACGCTGAGCACATTGCCCTGCGTGAGCCCCTTCTGGGCATTGAGCAGCGCCGCCACGATGTGCCTGGCCAGCGCGTCGCGGCCCATCTCATTGCCTTCCAATTTCAGCACATCGAGCAACGTCTTGCTCTGATATCCGCCGGCGGGCCCAAACACCGCATCAAAGAGTGTGGCGCCACTTCCGCTCGCAACGTATGGCGATGGCCATTGGCCGAACCATTGATTCTCCTTCCAATAGCCTGGCGTGCGGCCCGAGCACGTGTACTGCAAGTTCGGCCGGCTGGCGTTGATCGACGCGTACGACGACGCGGGAGTGCAGATCCCGCCGGCCATGACCGAACGCGGCGCCGACACCATCAGCACCGGGGCGACGCTCAGGCCACCACGCAGCAGGCGCCTGCGTGCGATCAGCGCCGCTTGTCTGGCCTGCGGCGTGGCATCGCCCGGCGCGGAAACCGGCTCATTCGGCTTGTGGTTCATGGTGCTTCGATTCTATCGACACCACCCCCAGGCACAAGCGCATACCATCCCGCATTTGGATGGGTTGGGGTTGCACAATTTGGCGTTGCGGACCCTGCTTTACGGGTGGGTGGGCGGCATCACGCTCGCTTGGCCGCTGCGGGCGGGGGTGCACCCAGGACGGAGTCACCGGAATTCGCGAATGCACCCTGTCGTCTTGACAAACGTCTCGCGTACCTATCGCCTCGATGCGGTTGATGTGCCAGCACTGGTCGACATCGATCTGGTCATACTGCCTGATCGATTCACCGTGATTTCAGGCCCTTCGGGCAGCGGCAAGACGACCCTGTTGAACCTGATCGGCTGCATCGACCGTCCCGACAGCGGCACGATCATGGTCGGCGGCAAGCCGGTGCAAACGCTCTCCGACGACGCGTTGTCGGACTTTCGTGCCGAGCAGCTCGGCTTCGTGTTCCAGAATTTCAACCTGCTGCCCGTGCTCACCGCCTTCGAGAACGTTGAATACCCGCTGCGGTTGGCGCGCATGTCGCCGCAAAAGCGGCACCGTCGCGTCGAAAAACTTCTCGCGGCGGTCGGTCTGGCAGACTTCGCGCGGCACCGTCCGGGGCAGTTGTCCGGCGGGCAGCGCCAGCGTGTCGCGGTCGCGCGGGCCTTGGCCAGGCGGCCGCAACTGGTTCTGGCCGATGAACCGACCGCAAACCTCGACAGCAAGACCGGCGCCGAAATCATCGAGTTGATGCGTCGCTTGCAGCAACAGCATCACGTCTCGTTCGTGTTTTCGTCGCATGACCCGAAGGTGCTGGATGCGGCCGACGACGCCGTCCACATCCACGACGGTCGCATCGTCTCGGTCGAGCGGGGCCGAAACCCTGCCGGGGTGCCGGCGTGAACACGCTGTCGCTCGCATTGCGCAATCTGCTGCGCAACCAACGCCGCTCCCTGATGACGCTGTTCGCGATGGTCCTCGGGCTGGTCGCCGTGCTCCTGTTCGGTGGCTACATCAAGGATCTCACCTACGGCCTCCAGACCGACTTCGTCACCCGCACCGGCCACCTGCAAATTCAACACAAGGGCTATTTTCTATACGGCAGCGGCAATCCGGCAGCTTTCGGGATCCGGGATTACGAGACCGTTCTGGCCACGGTGAAGAGCGATCCGCTGCTCGCGCCGATGCTGGTGGTCGCGACGCCGACTCTGGAATTCGGAGGCATCGCCGGCAACTTCGCCGCAGGCGTGTCGCGCACGATCTTCGCCAGCGGCACTGTGGTCGATGACCAGAGCCGCATGCTGGATTGGAACGACTACGGCATGCGCGAACTCCGGCAACCCTTGACGCTGTCTGGCACCGCCCCGGACTCTGCAGTCATCGGTACCGGTGTTGCCCGCGTGCTCCAGTTGTGCGCCGCGCTGAAGGTTTCGAACTGTGTTTCCGCGCCGGAACCGCCCACCGCGACGAACCGCGCGGCCCTGCCAGATGACATCGCGGCCCTCGCAGCGGCCAATGGGTCCATTGCCCCTACTCAACAAAGTGCGACGCAGCCACGCATCGAAATTCTTGCCGCAAGCTCGCGAGGCGCGCCCAATGTGGCTGCGGTCACCGTCGTGCGAGCGGAGTTTCAGGGCAGCAAGGAACTCGACGATGTCTTCGTGGCCCTGCACCTGCGGCAAGCGCAGAAATTGATCTTCGGCAATGACCTGCCTCAGGTCACCGCGATCGCGCTGCAGTTACGGCACACGGCCCAAATCCCCCAGGCGCTGGACCGGCTCGAGCAACTTCTCGGGACGGCCTTGAAGGATCGCCCGCTCGAGATACTCGACTACGAGACGCTGAACCCTTTTTACGGCCAGACGCAGTCGATGTTCGCCGCGATCTTCGGCTTCATGGCGGTGTTGATTGGTTCCGTCGTGCTGTTCACGATCAGCAACACGATGAGCATGACGGTCGTCGAACGCACGGTGGAGATCGGAACTGTTCGTGCCCTGGGTCTGAGGCGCCGCGGCATTCAACGAATGTTCCTGGCCGAAGCCGTCGCCCTCGGCACGGCCGCGTCTTTGCTGGGCGTGGCCATGGCGCTGGCTGTTTCCTGGGCCATCAACCAGCTCGACCTGACGTGGACACCGCCCGGGCGCATCGAAGCCGTGCCGCTGACGGTGCGCGTTGCCGGCGAATACCTGATGATGTCGGGCAGTGCGGTGGCGCTCGTCATCGTCGCATCGCTGTCGGCCATCCTGCCGGCGACGCGCGCGTCGCGAATGAATATCGTCGACGCGCTCCGTCATGTCTGACCCACCGAGGAGAGTCGCGTGAATCTTGCGTCCCTGTGCACTGTGTTCGCGGGTTGGCTGTGTGCCGTGGCCGCCGCTTGTGCCGCGCCCGATGCGCAGTCCATCCTTGCCGCCAGCGACGCCGTGCGCAACCCCGCCAAACCGTTCGGTGTCGTTGTCACACTGATCGAGTACCGCAACCGTGTGCAGACCGAGGTCAATACGCTGGAGGTCCTCTCCAAGGCCGACAAGTCGGGCGGCCAATACCGCACCTTGATCCGCTTCGCCGACCCCCCGCGCGACGCCAACAAGCTGATGCTGAAAAATGGCAACGACCTGTGGTTCTTCGACCCGTCGAGCAAGGCCAGCATTCGCCTGTCGCCGCAACAGCGCCTGCTGGGCCAGGCAGCCAATGGCGACGTCGTCACCGTTGACCTGGCCAAGGACTACAGGGCGGAGTGGCTCGGCGAAGAAGAGGTGGCCGACGGCGAGCGAGTGCGTCGGCGCTGCCACAAGCTGCGGCTGGTCGCACTGTCGCCCGACGTGACCTACCACCAGGTCGAGATGTGGATCGAGACCCATTCGGCGCGGCCCGTCAAGGCGCTCTTTTATGCCGAAAGCGGGCGCTTGCTCAAGACGGCGTACTACCGCAAGTTCCAGCCTCAGTTGGGCATGGAGCGCCCAACAGAGGTCGTGATCATCGACGGGCTCGACCCGAGCTGGGTCACGGTCATGCGATACAGTGATTACGCGTGGCGCGACGTGCCCGATGCGTGGTTGCAGCGCGACTACCTGCCACGATTCAAACCGGAATGACCGTGCGTCAAATCTTCCTCCTTGCAAGCCTTTTGCTTTTGGCGGCCGCAGCGGCCAGCGCAGCCGACACCCCTGCCGACAACAAGCCCGACGACGCCGACGCGCTATCACTGGCCGACGAGGCCAAGCCGGAAAAGCGTGCGCCGCGGGACTGGCAGGTGTTTGGCGAGGGCTCGGTCTCGCGTACATCGCAGCGCGGCGGGCCGGCCCTGGACGGCGCGCGCCTTTCGCTCGACCTGCGTTACGGCAGCAACGTCGCCCCAGGGCTGCGGGCGGTACTGTCGGATCGGCTCGACCTGTCGCGCAGCAGTCAAGCGCCGCGCCAGACCAATGTGAACACGCTGCGTGAGGCCTATCTGAGCTGGCACGCCAGCCCCGAGCTGATCGCCGACATCGGCCGCGTCAACCTGCGTTACGGCGCCGCGCTGGGCTACAACCCGACCGACTACTTCAAGGCTGGCGCGCTGCGCTCGATCGTCTCCCCCGACCCGGCGAGCCTGCGCGAAAACCGGCAAGGCACGTTCGTGCTGCAGGGCCAGAAGCTGTGGAGCCGCAGCTCGTTGAGCGCCGTCTTCTCACCCCACCTCGGTAGCACCCCCAGCAATGCGACCTTCGCGCTGGACGCCGCTGCGACCAACCCGCGCAACCGCTGGCTGCTGTCGGCCAGCCACAAGTTCAGCGAAGACCTCAACCCGCAACTCCTGTTGCATGGCGGCGCCGGAACGCCGACCCAGGCCGGCCTCAACCTCTCGGGGCTTCTGAACAGCAGCACCGTGGCGTTCCTGGAGTTCTCCGCTGGCAAGGGTCGCGCGCTGGTCGCGCAGGCGCTCGGCGCAACTGAGCCCGAGCGCACGCAGCGGCGCACTGCGCTCGGGCTGACGTACACAACGGCATTCAACCTGTCATTGACGGCCGAGGCCGAGCACAACAGTGCCGCGCCGACCCGCGAGCAGTGGAACACCTTCAGCGCTGCTGCGCCGGGCAATGCGCTGCGATTGCTCGATTTGTCGGAGACCCAGCAGGAACTGCCGGTGCGCCAGGCGCTGTTCTTCTACGCGTCGTGGCGGGACGTGATGGCGGTCAGGAACCTTGACCTCTCGGCCTTCATACGGCGCGACCGCGAAACCCGCAGCCGTGCCCAGTGGCTCGAAGCCCGCTACCGCTTTGGCAGCGCTGAACTCGCGCTGCAATGGCAGCTTTACTCCGGCGCTGCGACCTCGCTCTACGGTTCCGTGCCACAGCCGCGACGGGTGGAAGTACTGCTGCGCTATCACCTCTGAACGGAGCCCGCACGGTGAAAACAAGCCCTTGGGACTTCCTGCTTTGCGGTGTGTTCATCACGTCGATACTCGCAGGCGCGCTCGCAATAGTGGCGCTCGCTGTCGCACCGCTAACGCGAACTTACCTCGGCGACTACCACGCCATCGCCGACTTTCTGTTGCTGCTGTTGGCCTACGGCTTGTTGTCGGCCCTGGTCGTGCGCACGCTGCTCAAGGTTAGGCGAATCGAGCCCGGCGAGTACGCAATGGACTCCGGCGTCTTCACCTACTGGAAGCTGCTGACGATCCTGTACCGCCTGGGTCAGGGAGCGCTACTGCCCTTCACGCCCGTGTTCGTGAAACCCGTGGTCGAGATGCTGTTCGGCGCCAAAGTCGGGGCCAACGTCGCCCTGGGCGGAACCATCGATGACCCCTACATGGTGTCAATTGGAGACGGGGTGGTTTTGGGTAACGGCTCGCTCGTTTCCGGCAATGTCATCACGAACGGGAGAATTCGGTTCGGCCACGTCATGATCGGTGCCGGCGCCACCGTTGGCGCGAATTCGGTGGTGTTGCCGGGGTCTGACGTTGGCGACAACGCTCTTGTCATGGGCGGCGCCATGGTCATGACGAATGCAAAGATTCCGGCGGGGGAAACCTGGCGCGGCAATCCCGCGCGCAAGTGGCAATGA
>JANMSR010000007.1:0-36088 GCA_031389565.1 Burkholderiales bacterium | reverse complement strand
CGCCGGTATCGGTGGTGGGTTGTTTCGCCATGAAGACGATTGTGGGGTAAGGCCGGCACCGGGCTATGCCGCGGCCCATGCCTAGAATCGCCGCCATGCCCGCCACCCTGCCCGACTTCGTCGAAGACCTCGGCGCCGGCGTCTTCGCCATCGACACCGGCCTTCACCGCCCGCGTTACGACGCAGCCTACCTCGTCGTCGACAATGGCCGCGCGGCGTTCATCGACACCGGCACCCGCCTGGCCGTGCCGCGGCTACTGGCAGCGCTGCAGGCGCTCGGCCTGGCGCGCGACGCGGTCGACTACGTCGTCCCGACCCATGTCCACCTCGACCACGCCGGCGGTGCAGGCCTGTTGATGCACGAGTTGCCGGGCGCGACGATGGTCGTGCACCCGCGCGGCGCGCGCCACATGATCGACCCGGTAGCGCTGTACGAGGGCGCACTCGCGGTCTACGGCGCGGCCGAGATGGCGCGCACCTACGGCACGCCGGTGGCGGTCGACGCCGCGCGGGTTCAGCTCAGCCATGACGGCATGGACCTGCGGCTCGGCCCCGAGCGTGTGCTGCATTTCATCGACACGCCCGGACACGCCCGTCACCACCACTGTATTTGGGACGCCACCACGCGGGGCTGGTTCAGCGGCGACACGTTCGGCTCGTCGTACCGCGAGTTCGACCACCCCGCGAATGGGGCCTGGATCCTGCCCAACACCGTGCCGTCGCAGTTCGAACCGGTGGCCCTGCGGGCATCGGTTCAGCGCCTGCTTTCGTCCGAGCCGGCCTGCATGTACGTCACCCACTACGGCCGGGTGGTCGATGTACCGCGGCTGGCCGCGCGCATGCTGGCGGTGCTCGACGCGATGGTCGCGATCGGGCGGCGGTGCAATGCCGCCACCGATCGCCACGCGGTCTTGAAACGCGAGCTCGCAGCGCTGTATGCCGCGAGCCTGGCCGAGCACGGCGTCGAGCCCGTGCCAGCGACGCTCGGCTTGCTGGCGATGGACATCGAGCTCAATGCCCAGGGCATGGCGCTGTGGCTGGATCGTGAACGCAAGGAGACCCCGGCATGACGGCCACGATCCATTTCGGTTTGCAGGACCGCGTCATCGTCGTCACCGGCAGCGCGCAGGGCATTGGCGAAGCCTGCGCGCGCAGGCTGGTGGCCGACGGCGCGGCCGTCGCGCTGTGGGACGTGGCCGATGCTCATGGCCAGGCGCTGGCGACTGAGCTTGCGGCCGGCGGGGGGCGCGTGGCGTATGCGCACTGCAACGTTGCGAGCAAGGCCGACATCGACGCAGCGCTGGCGGCGACGCTGACCGCCTTCGGTCGCGTCGACGGCCTGGTCAACAATGCGGGAATCTTCAAGGCGGCACCCTTCCTCGACATCACCGAGGCCGATTGGGACGCGGTGATCACGGTCAACCTCAAGGGCCATTTCCTGGTCGGCCAGGCGGTGGCACGGCAGCTCGTCGCGCAACGTGAAGACGACGGCGGCGGCGGCGCGATCGTCAACATGAGCTCGGTCAACGCGCGCCTGACCATCGCGTCGATCGCCAGCTACAACGCCAGCAAGGGCGGCATCGACCAGTTGACGCGCGTGATGGCGCTGGCGCTGGCCGAACACGGCATCCGCGTCATCGGCGTCGCCCCCGGCACCATCGCCACCGAGCTGGCGGCCAGGGCGGTGCTGACCAGCGACGAGGCCAAGGCCCGCATCATGAGCCGCACGCCGATGAAGCGGCTGGGCGAGCCGGCCGAGATCGCCTCGGTGGTGGCCTTCCTGCTCAGCGACGCGGCCAGCTACATGACTGGCGACACGGTGCTGGTCGATGGTGGCCGCATGACGCTCAACTACACCGTTTGACCGTCAAAGCCTTCGCGGTCAGCACCGGCGGCGGCGCGCTGGGCGAGATCGGTGACAAGACCCGGATGGCGACCGGGGTTGCGCCGCCATCGGCGTGGCGGTCCTGGCCAGTGTCGGTTCGCAGCACTATGCTTTGCCGATGAACACACCCACCTCCATGCCCCCGCTGGAGGGCGGCTGCCTGTGCGGCCGCGTGCGCTACCGCGCCACACCCGACCACCGCGACGGCTACTACTGCCATTGCCGGATGTGCCAGTTGGCCTTCGGCAACACCCGCGCCGCGTACTTCAACTTGCGCAAGAGCGAGGTGCAGTGGCTGGGCGCACCCGCGTACTTCGCCTCGTCGAAGATCGCGCGCCGCGGTTTCTGCAGCGACTGCGGCACGCCGCTGTCGTTCGAGTTTCTCGACAACGACCGCATGGACCTCGCGGTCGGCAGCCTCGATGACCCGTCGGCGATGAAACCCAGCGAGCACTTCGCCGTCGAATCGCGCATCGCCGCCTGGCATGTGCCCGACGGCCTGCCTGAGACGCGTCTGGACAGCAGCGAGTCGATCGTCAAACGCTGGCGCGAGGCCTATGGCGATGGCGCCGAACCTGGCCTCGCCACCGCGAGACAGAGCCCATGAGCCTGCCGGGCCGCCCGAAAGGCGAATACCGCAGCGCGCAGCGCGCAGGTTGCTGATGAGCGCTGAGCGCTTGGCCCAGTGGCAGGCCGACGAAGCCGCGGTGCGCGCGCGCCAGGCCCACGCAGTCGGCACGATCCCCCTCGATCAAGCACGAAGCCGGCCCGGCCTCGATTTGCTGCGCGACATGATCGACGGCAACCTGCCCGCCGCCGCGATGGCGCAGGCGCTGGACTTCCTGCTCGTGCATGCGGCCCCCGGTGAAGCCGTGTTCCAGGGCCGCCCCGGCGCGCGCTTCCTCAACCCGATGGGCGGCCTGCACGGCGGCTGGTACGCCACCCTGCTCGACTCGGCCGTCGGCTGCGCGGTGCACACCACCCTGCCCCCCGGCCGCGGCTACGCGACGCTCGAGTTGAAGCTCAACCTGGTGCGCGCGATCGGGCCCGAGGTGGCGCTGGTGCGCGCCGAAGGTCGCACCATCCACGTCGGGCGTCAGGTGGCCACGGCTGACGGCCGCCTGGTCGGCCCCGACGGCAAGCTCTACGCCCATGCCAGCACCACCTGCCTGATCTTCGACCTCCCGGCCCAGGCCACGGGCTGACGCGGCGCGCGACAATGAGGGCATGAAATACCTGCACACCATGGTCCGCGTGACGGACATCGAACAGTCGCTGCGCTTTTACCGCGACGCGCTCGGCCTCGAACTGCTGTCGCGGCGCGACCACGAGGCCGGCCGCTTCACCCTGGTCTTCCTGGCCGCGCCCGGTGACCCCAGCGCCCAAGTCGAGCTGACCCACAACTGGGACCCTGAGGTCTACACCGGCGGGCGCAATTTCGGCCACCTGGCCTACGCGGTCGACGACATCTACGCCTCCTGCCGGCGCCTCGTGGACCACGGCGTCACCATCAACCGGCCGCCTCGCGACGGCCGCATGGCCTTCGTGCGCTCACCCGACGGCATCTCGGTCGAACTGCTGCAGGCCGGCGCGGCGCTGGCCCCAGCCGAGCCGTGGCAGTCGATGCCCAACGTCGGCGCCTGGTAGGCATGTACCTGCCCAAGCACTTCGAACAAAGCGACCCGGCGGTGCTGGTCGCCGCGATGCGCGAGCAACCCCTGGCCACGCTGATCGTGACCACGGCGTCGGGGCCGACGGCCGATCTGATCCCGCTCGAGTTCCACGCCGGCCTCGGCCCCCACGGCACGCTGCGCGGCCACGTGGCGCGCGCCAACCCGCTCTGGCGCGAGGCCGGTGCGGCGGTGCTGGCGGTGTTTCACGGCCCACAGGCCTACGTCTCGCCGGGCTGGTACTCGAGCAAGCGCAAGCACGGCAAAGTGGTGCCGACCTGGAACTACACGATGGTGCAGGCGCGTGGCGCACTGCGCGTGGTGGACGATACGCCGTGGCTGCGCGCGCTGGTCGGCCGCCTCACCGAGCACCATGAATCGACGCAGGCCGCGCCCTGGGACGTGAGCGATGCGCCCGACGACTACGTGCAGCAGATGCTGCAGGCCATCGTCGGCATCGAGATCGAACTGAGCTCGCTGGTCGGCAAGTGGAAGGTCTCGCAGAACCGCAGTCAGGCCGATCGCCAGGGCGTCGCGCAAGGCCTCGCCGGGCACCCGCTGGCCGCGCTGGTGCGCGGCCCGCACACCTCAGCGTAGCGCGCTGGCCTCGCGCGCCAGGCGCGTGATGCGCGCCCAGTCGCCGCTGTCCAGCGCGTCGGCCGGCGTCAGCCAGGAGCCACCACAGACCTCGACATTGGCCAGCGCGAGGAACTGCGGCGCGGTCTCGGCCGTGATGCCGCCGGTGGGGCAGAAAACCAGGTCGGGGAACGGGCCCGCGAGGGCTTTCAACATCGGCACGCCACCCGCGGCAGTGGCCGGGAAGAATTTCAGGAAGACCAGACCGTCGGCGTTGGCCGCCATCACCTCGCCTGCGGTGGCCACGCCGGGCAGCAGCGGCAGTTGCGCCGCGCGGCAGGCGGCGCCGATCTCGCGGCTGTAGCCGGGGCTGACGCCGAACTGGCAGCCGGCGTCGCTCGCGGCGCGCACGTCGGCCGCACTGCGCAAGGTGCCGGCACCGAGCACGGCTTCGGGCACCTCGCGTGCGATCGCCGCCATGCAAGCCAGCGCCACCGGCGTGCGCAGCGTCACTTCGAGTACGTGCACGCCGCCCTCGACGAGGGCGCGCGCCATCGGCACCGCCTGCTCGACACGCTGCAACACGATGACCGGGATCACCGGGCCGAGCGCAACCAGTTCGAGGGTGTTGCGGATCACGGGCGTGAGCCTCACAGCCAGGTGCAGGCGCCTTGCTCGGCGCTGCTGACGTTCTTCCTCATGCCGCCAAACAGCTCGCGGCCGAGGCCGTGGGCCTGGTCGTCGAACACCACCGCCGGAGCTTCGATGACCCAGCAGTCTTCGGGCACGGCGCTGGTCTTGATGACGGCGCGGCCGAGGTTGCCCTCCAGGAGGCGCAGGCCGCCGCTCTCGGAAAACGGCTGTGCGGCGGGGCGCACGATGCTGAGGTCGCCGCTGTCCTGCGGCCACGCCTGCCAGACCAGATGAGCAGTGCCTGGCTCGAGCGTGGGCACATCGCAATAGCCGCGCAGGCCGCGCTCGCTGACCGTCGCGACATCGGGGTGCATGCAGCCCGCATCCAGCAACTCGCGCAGCACGAAGCCGGGCCCACCCGCGGCCTGGAACTGGTTCACGTCCGCACTGCCGTTGGGGTAGACGCGAGCCAGCAGGGGCACCGCGGCCGACAGGTCGGAGAAATCGGTCCAGTCGATGACGATGCCGGCCGCGCGCGCCACCGCCACCCAGTGGATCAGGTGGTTGGTCGAGCCGCCGGTGGCCAGCAGCGCGACCATCGCATTGACGATGCAGCGCTCGTCGACGAGTTGTCCGATCGGGGTGAAGCGCCGCGCCTGGGTGATGCCCAGCACCGTGCGCACCGCCTCGCGCGTCAGCGCCTCGCGCAACGCGGCATGCGGGTGCACGAAGGCCGAGCCCGGCACATGCAGGCCCATCGCTTCGAGCAGCATCTGGTTGCTGTTGGCCGTGCCGTAGAAGGTGCAGGTGCCGGCGCCGTGGTACGCGGCGCTCTCGGCCTCGAGCAGCGTGTCGCGGCCGACCAGGCCCTGCGCGTGCTGTTCGCGCACCGCGGACTTGGCCGTGTGCGACAGGCCCGAACTCATCGGCCCGGCGGGAACGAACACGCACGGCAGGTGGCCGAAATGCAGCGCGCCGATCAACAGGCCGGGCACGATCTTGTCGCACACACCGAGCAGCAGGGCGGCGTCGAACATGTCGTGCGTGAGCGCGATCGCGGTGCCCATCACGATGTTGTCGCGCGAGAACAGGCTCAGCTCCATGCCGGGCAGGCCCTGCGTCACGCCGTCGCACATCGCCGGCACGCCGCCGGCCACCTGCACGGTGGCGCCGAGCATGGCCGCTTCCTCGCGGATCAGCGCCGGATAGGCCTCATACGGCTGGTGCGCCGACAGCATGTCGTTGTACGAGGTGACGATGGCGATATGCGGCGCCCGCTCGGCCACGATCCTGAGCTTGTCGTCTGCCGGCAACGCGGCCACCGCATGTGCGACGTTGGCGCAGCCCAGGCGGTCGCTGCCTCGCGGCCGCGCCGCCAGCGCCGCCACCCGCGCCAGGTAGGCGCGGCGCAGCGTCGCGCTGCGCTCACGGATGCGTTCGGTGATCTCGACCAGGGCAGGCTTCATCGGGCGGGCCGAGGCTGTAACTACTGTTCAAATTTTCACGTAATCGGGTTACATCGTCAACGTCGGTCGACGCCGGTCGATGTCATCATCGCAGCGCATGGACCCGGCCCCCGACGACGTGATCCGCGTGCCGCCGCTGCGTGACCCGCAGGCGTTGCTGGCGCGTGCGCACCACGAATGGGGCGGACGCGGCGACCTGTGGATCTTCGGCTACGCCTCGCTGCTGTGGCGGCCGGAGTTCGAGTTCCAGGAACACCGGCCGGCCCAGGTGCACGGCTGGCACCGCGCGCTGCGCATGGCTTCGCGCGTCAACCGTGGCACGCCCGAGCAACCGGGCCTGGTGTTCGCCTTGCTGCCCGGGGGTTCATGCCAGGGCGCGGTCTACCGCATCGCGCGCGACCACGCGCCCAGCGAACTCGAACGACTGTGGCGACGCGAGATGCCCACTGGGGTGTACGACCCGCGCTGGCTGGCCTGCCGCACCGCGCACGGCCCGGTGCAGGCGCTGGCCTTCACGCTGTCGCGGCGCAGCCCGCAGCACCTGGGCCGCTTGCCCGACGCACAAATGCTCGATGTCCTGCGCCACGCCCGCGGCCGTTATGGCACGACGCTGGAATACCTGGTGGAAACGGCGCGCGCCCTGCAGGAGCGCGGTGTGCGCGACCGCGAGATCGAACGCCTGGTGGCGCTGGCACGCCGGCATCGTCTGGTCTGACGGGCCGGCCTCAGCGCGGCGGCAGCAGCCCTGCCACCGACCCATTGCCGCCCTGCGCGGCGCGCAGCGCGGACGGGTCCTGCACGGTTTCGATGTCGATCAGCACTCCCGGATCGTCGACCACGACCGCCTCGGCCGGGTAGCGCGCCACCAAGCGGCGCGTGCCTTCATCGCCGGTCAGCGCGACCAGTTCGGAAAACAGCTCGGCTGCGAAGCCGACCGGGTGACCGCGTCGGCCGCGGTACTGCGCGTAGGCCACGGCATGCGTTTGCAGCGCCTGCGCCACCTGCTGCAGCGTGGCCGGTCGCACGCGCGGCATGCCGGCCGGCAACACCAGCCAGCCCGACGCGCCGGCGCGCGCCGAGACGCCGGCGGCAATCGAGTCACCTACGCCGCGCTTGCGCAGCGGCGGCAGGATGACCACGTCGTGCGAGGCCACCTGCAGGCGGGCCAGCGGTGCCAGTTCGGCCGTCGTCACCACCACCACGGGCAGACGGCTGGCGATCGCGTTGCGCAGCGTCACGTTGAGCATCGCGCCGGCATCACCGCCCTCGTCGAGGGCCTGGGCGAGTTTGGGCCCGACGCCGGCGGACCGCCTGGCGACGCCGGCGGCGAGAACAATCACGGTAGCGGGCGGGTTCATCGAAAGGGCCGAACAGGCTTTGAGCAGGGTCGCAACGGTCACTGCGGTGGCATCAAGAATCGGCTTCATCTGCGTTGTCCGTAACTGGGGCCACCACCTAAGGCCTTCCACGTAGGCAATAGTCGGTAGGCGACGGCGCGCTTATGCTCGCAACATGGACGGCTCGACGGCAAAGGACATCGCTGCACTGCGCAAGAGCTACGAGCGCGCCGAACTCGACGAAGGCGCATCGCACGCCGACCCGCTGCAGCAATTCGACCGCTGGCTGCGCGAGGCCCTGGCCGCAGCACTGCCCGAACCCAACGCGATGACGCTGGCCACGGTGGGCGACGGCGGCCGGCCGTCGACGCGGGTGGTGCTGATCAAGGCTTACGACGCGCGCGGCATCGTCTGGTACACCAACTACCAAAGCCGCAAGGGCCGCGAGCTGGCCGCGTCGCCGTCGGCCGCGCTCCAGTTCCATTGGGTCGAACTCGAGCGCGTGGTGCGCATCGAGGGCCGTGTCGAGCGCGTCAGCGAGGCCGAGAGCGACGCCTACTTCGCCAGCCGGCCGCTCGACTCGCGCCTCGGCGCCTGGGCTTCGCCGCAAAGCGAAGTCATCGCTTCACGCGCCGTGTTGGTGGCCAACGCGGCAAAGTTCGCCGCCCGCTTCGCGTTCAACCCACCGCGGCCCCCGCACTGGGGCGGCTTTCGCCTGGTGCCCGAAGCGTGGGAGTTCTGGCAAGGCCGCAAGAGCCGGCTGCACGACCGGCTGCGCTACCGGCCGGCAGCGGCCGGCAGCCTGGACTGGCTGCGCGAACGACTGGCGCCCTGACGCGGATCAAGCCACGCCGTGTCGGGACGCGATCTACGGCGCCGGCACAGCGTCGACGACGCGGTAGAAGAGCCCGTAGGGGTCGTTGGCGAGCACCGCCAGCTTGCCTTCGAGCAGCACCGGCTCGAGCGTGTAGCGCACGGGCGTCTTGCTGCGCACCTCGATCAGGCCTTCGGGGCCGGCCGGCACGCAAAACGAACACGTGGTCGGCACCGAGGAGATCAGGAAATGGCGCTGCTTTTCGCCGGGTTCCAGCGGCAGCATGAAACCCTGCACGCGAACGGTGCGATCGTTGAGCGCCTGCAGCGCCGCCGGGTACGTGGGCACCATGCGGTTCTTTTCCATCCGCGTCTGCACCTCCGACAACAGCTTCCACGACAGCACGCCGTCGCGCTCTTCGAGCGGCTTGAAGAGGCTGCGCGGGTCGTGAAAGCCGGGGCCCTGGCCGGCGATCGGGGGCGGCGTTTGCGCCAGCGCGGCCAGCGCTGCCGCGGTCAGTGACAGCAACGCGATCCAGCGTGAGGGCTTGGTCAACATGGTCTGCTCCTGTTCATCGTGTGCGCCGGCAATCCGGCCGCTGCAATACCGAGATCCTAACGCGGCGCCTGCATCAGGCGCGACACATCGAGCCGCAGCGCCCGCCAGGCCGGCAGCGACGCGGCCAGCAGGGCCAGCGCCACCGTGCCGCCCACCAATGCCGCCTGCTGCCAGGAGCCCCAGGCCGCAGTGACATGGATCGATCGCTGGCGTGCCAGTTCCCAGCCCAACGCCGCGGTAAAGACCTGCCCGAGCAGCAGCCCCAGCGCCGCGCCCGCCAACGCCAGCAGCAGCGCCTCGGCCAACACCAGGGCCGCGACGCGCCAGGGCGGCGCGCCGAGCATACGCAGCATCGCCAGGTCGGGCTCGCGCTCGCGCACCGCGTGCACCAGACCGACGAACACGCTGGCACCCGCCGCCAGCAGCAGCACCAGGCCGAACCCGCGCAGCACTTCGGTGCCCGCGCCCACCAGGCGCAACAGCCGGGCCGATTCGAGCGCCGGCGCCGCGGCCTGCAGGTCCTCTTGCGCATTGACCCAGCGCGGCAGCGTGGCGGCGGCCAGCGGCGAGCGGTAACTGACCAGCAGCAGCGTGACCTCGCGCTCGTCAGCGTCGTCCTGCGCGCCTGCCGCGGCGTCGTGTTCCGGCTCGGCGTGGCCGTGCACGGCCCAGACCGACGCCAGGTCGGTCAGCACCAGGCGGTCGAGCACGCAGCCGCAAACGGCCAGCCGGCCGACCACCGTGTAGGGGGTTTGATCATGGGCCTCGCCCGCGCTGCCCAGGCCGTGGCTGCCGGCAAAGCGGGCGCCGACCGCGAAGCCCGTATCACGCGCGACCTCGGCGCCGAGCACGGCCTGCATCGGCGCGGCCCAGGTCGTGCCCTCGGCCAGTTGTGCGCCGTACAGGGCCGGGTACTCCTGCGTGCTGCCGACGATGCGAAAGCCGCGCAGGCTGTCGCCGAGCGACAGCGGCACCACGCGCGCGACCAGCGGCTGCTCTCGCAGCCGCTCGACCGTGGCCAGCGGGATGTTGCCGGTCGGCACATCGAGGTGAAACACGCCCGCCAGGATCAACTGCAACGGGCTGCCCTTGGCGCCGACGACGAGGTCGATGCCGGCGAGATCGCGTTGCACGCTGCGCTCGACCTGCTCGCCGACCACGACCACGAAACTCATCGCAGCGACGCCGAGCGCGAGCAGGGCCAGGTTCAACGCCGCCACCAGCGGGCGCGCCCACAGGTAGCGCCAAGCCAGCGCGATCAGTCGCATGCGGTCGGCTCCAATGCCAGCACCTGGGCCGCAGGCAATCGACCTTTGACGCGCGCATCGTGGGTGGCGATGACCAGGGTGGCGGCGTTCTCGCCCGCGGCCTCGATGAGCAGTTCGATCACTCCACGGCTCATCGCGTCGTCGAGGTTTGCGGTCGGCTCGTCGACCAGCAGTACCCGTGGACGCCGCAGTAGCGCACGCGCCAGCGCCACGCGCTGGGCCTGGCCGACCGACAACTCGTGCGGCCGGCGCGCCGCGAGTGCATGCAGGCCGAGTCGCTCGAGCAGCGCCGCGATGCGCGCACGATCGGTCGCCGCGCCGCAGGCCAGGTAGGGCAGCGCCAGGTTTTCAGCCACGCTCAGGCTCTCCGACAAGTGCTGCCGCTGGGGCACGAAGCCCAGCGTCGCGCCGCGCCATGCGTCGCGTGCGCCGCGCGGCAGTGTGCCGATGTCGGTGTCGGCAACCACGACCCGACCCGCCTGCGGCGTCAACAGGCCGGCCACCAGGGCCAACAGGGTCGACTTGCCCGCGCCCGAGGGGCCGATGATCAAGGCGCTCGCGCCCTGCGCCACCGCGCAGTCGGCAAAGCGCAGCACCGAGCCCGGCGCCCAGGCGAACTCGAGACCCTGCAGCGCCAGCATGGACGGCGTCAGGCGTGCTTCAGGCGCGCAGAAAACGTGCGCTTGAATTTCTCCACCTTCGGCGCCACGACGGCAGCGCAGTAGCCCTGGCCGGGGTGGTTGGCGAAGTAATGTTGGTGGTAGTCCTCGGCGCGCGAGTAGTTGGCCAGCGGCTTGACTTCGGTGACGACCCGGCCGCGGTTCGCGGCGTTGGCTTCGACCAGCACTTCGCGCGCGACGTGCTCCTGTTCGGGGCTGCTGAAATAGATGCCCGAGCGGTACTGCGTGCCGGCATCGTTGCCTTGGGCGTTGAGCGTGGTCGGGTCGTGAATGTGAAAGAAGATCTCGAGCACCTCGCGCAGCGTGATGCGCGCGCTGTCGAACGTCACCCGAACGACCTCGTTGTGGCCGGTGTCGCCGCTGCAGACCTGCTCGTAGCTCGGGTTCAGGACATGCCCGTTGCTGTAGCCCGACTCGACCGCGATGACACCATCGACCTGCTCGTACACCGCCTCGGTGCACCAGAAGCAGCCGCCACCGAGGGTGATGATCTCGTTGCCCATGTCGTTTCTCCTGCAGTGAGGCGTGGTGGTCGCTGGCGCCCGCAGGCGCCTTGCAAGCGCAGCATTATCGGCAGGCGTTGATGTTCGCACGCACAAAGCGATGAGCCCCTGGCTTGGCCAGGGGCTCATCGGGTCAGCGCCTCAACAGGTCAGCGGCTGAAAGCGCCCGGCCGCTTGGGCTTGAAGGCGCCGCCGGGCTTGCGCGCACCGGCCGGGCCGGTGCCGAAACGCGGCTTGCGGTCGAACGGCTTGCCGCCGCCGAAGCCTTCGCTGCGGCTGCCACCGCCGCCACCGGTGGTGCGCGGCGTGGCCTTTTTCGGTTCCAGGCCGGTGATGGTGGCTACCGGGATGGCCTGGGTCGTGAACTGCTGGATGCGGCGGATCATGCCGGCGTCTGCAGCTTCGGCCAGCGTGACGGCCAGACCCTGACGGCCGGCACGGCCGGTGCGGCCGATGCGGTGTACATAGTCTTCGGCCTTCATCGGCAGCCCGAAGTTGATGACGTGGCTGATGGTCGGCACGTCGAGGCCGCGCGCCGCCACATCGGTGGCCACCAGCACGCGCAACTTGCGCGTACGCAGGCCTTGCAGCACGTGGTTGCGCCGGCCCTGCGGCAGGCCGCCGTGCAAAGAGGCCACTGCGTGGCCCATGTCGGCCAGGCGGTCGGCCAGCCAGTCGGCGTCGCGCTGGGTGCTGGTGAAGACCAGCGCCTGGTCGACTTCGCGGGTGGTCAGCAGGTGATCGAGCAGGGCTTGCTTGTGCTTGCCGTCGTCGGCCCAGTGCAGGCGCTGTTCGATGTACTCGTGGGCATCGGTGTGCGAGTCGACGGCGATCGTCTGTGCGTCGGGCTTCAACAACTCGGCGGCCAGGCGGCCGACATTGCCGGCAAAGGTGGCGCTGTACATCATGGTCTGGCGCGTCTTCGGAATGCAATCGGCGATGAAGCGGATGTCGTCGATGAAGCCCATGTCGAGCATGCGGTCGGCTTCGTCGAGCACCAGCATGGCCACGTTGTCGAGCACCAGCTTGCCGCTCTTGACATGGTCGATCAGGCGGCCCGGCGTGGCGATCAGCACGTCGAGCGGACCGCGCATGGCCTTCAATTGCGCGCCGTAAGGCACGCCACCGACGACCGTGGCCACCCGCAGACCCTGCACATGCCGGCCATAGGTGTCTGTGGCCTTGGCGACCTGGATCGCCAGCTCGCGGGTCGGTGTCAGCACCAGCACGCGCGGACCGTAGACGGTGCCACGGTCGCGGCGCTCGCCGCTGGCGCGCACGTCGAGCACGCCCTGCAGTGCGGGCAGCACGAAGGACGCGGTCTTGCCGCTGCCGGTGGACGACGACACGCGCAAGTCGCGGCCGGCCAGCGCCGGCGTGATGGCGCGCGCCTGCACGTCGGTGGGAGTCGTGTAGCCGGCGTCGGCCAGCGCGCGGTGCAGGGCGGCATGCAGCGCGATGGCGGCAAAGCCGCTCGCCACGGCGGGCGTGGGCGCCGGCAGGGCGGCATCGTGGTCTTGTTGGTTCTGGGTCTCGGTAAACATCACAGCTCTTTCAGATTCAGCGCGCGCACAGGCACACACCGGCGCATGCACATGGCATGCGCTGAGGTCAAGTCGCGGCAGGCAGAACGTGGGTACCTGGGTCGGTACCTACAACGGACGGGTCCAAGCGACGGCATCGCCGCCAACCAACGTCCGCATCTGCATTCAGAGCGGCACGCACCGTACGCCGAAGAGGCGGGGTGCATCAGGCCAGAGGGGATGAACGAACGGCTTCGACGAAACTCATCGAAACCGTGGCTAGCATTGTAGCGCAGATTCGGGTTTGCCCGTGGGCGCGTGGTCAGACGGCCAGCAGGTGCTGGCGGTAGTGCAGCAACTCGTCGATCGACTCGTGCACGTCGGCCAGGGCGGTGTGCGCTTGCGCCTTCTTGACGCCGTCGAGCACGTCGGGTTTCCAGCGCCGGGCCAGTTCCTTCAGCGTGCTGACATCGAGATTGCGGTAGTGAAAGAAGGCTTCCAGCGCCGGCATGTGGTTGGCCAGAAAGCGCCGGTCCTGGCAGATCGAATTGCCGCACATGGGGCTCTTGCCGGCCTTGACGAATTGCGCCAGCCATTCGATGACCTGGGCCTGAGCATGTGCCTCGTCAATCTCCGAGGCCTTGACGCGCTCGACCAGCCCGCTCTTGCCATGCGTGCCCTTGTTCCAGGCATCCATCGCGTCGAGCGTGGCGTCGCTTTGGTGGATCGCGAACACCGGGCCTTCGATGCGGGTGGTAATTTGCGCGTCGGTGACCACGACCGCGATCTCGATGATGCGGTCGCGGTCGGGGTACAGGCCCGTCATCTCGAGGTCGATCCAGATCAGGTTGCTGTCGTTCTTGGCAAGTACGTTGTCGGTCATGGGGGATTCGCTGGCGGCGATGCGAATATTGTGTCAGGCCTACACTGCGCGCCCTATGCAATCGCTTTGGCTTTTCTTCACCTTCGCCGCCGCCCTGCTGCTGACGGTGGGGCTCAAGTTCTGGCTGGCGTCGCGGCAGATGCGCCATGTGGCCGCGCACCGCGTGGCGGTACCGGCGGCATTCGCGGGCACGGTGGCCCTGGCCGCGCACCAGAAGGCGGCCGACTACACGCTGGTGCGCGCGCGCTTCGGCCTGGTCACGCTGGCCGTGGGCACCGCGCTGCTGCTGGGCTGGACGCTCCTCGGCGGCCTCGACGCGCTCAACATCGCGGTGCGCGATGCGGTCCAGCCGCGCTTCGGCGGCCTGGCCTACCAGTTGGCGCTGTTGACGGCCTTCGCCCTGATCGGCGGCCTGCTCGACGCGCCGTTCGAGCTGTACAACACCTTTCGCATCGAACAGCGCTTCGGCTTCAACCGCACGACCTGGAAGCTGTACCTGGCCGACGCCGCCAAGGGCTTGCTCGTCGGCGCCTTGATCGGGCTGCCGCTGGCCGCGCTGGTGCTGTGGATCATGGCCAGCGCAGGCGCCTGGTGGTGGCTGTGGGCCTGGCTGGCCTGGGTTGTTTTTCAGTTGCTGATGCTGGTGGTCTACCCGACCGTGATCGCGCCGTTGTTCAACAAGTTCACGCCGCTGCCCGACGAGGCGCTGAAGCAGCGGGTGCAGGCACTGATGGCGCGCTGCGGCTTCGCTGCCAAGGGCCTGTTCGTGATGGACGGCAGCCGCCGCTCCGCGCACGGCAATGCCTACTTCACCGGCCTGGGCGCGGCCAAGCGCGTCGTCTTCTTCGACACCCTGCTCGAGCGCCTGACGCCGGGCGAGGTCGAAGCCGTGCTGGCGCACGAACTCGGCCACTTCAAGCTGCGTCATGTGCCCAAGCGCATGCTCGTGATCTTCGCGATGAGCCTGGCCGCGCTGGCGTTGCTCGGCTGGTTGACGCAGCAACAATGGTTCTACACCGGCCTGGGCGTCACACCGAACCTCGGCGCAGCCAACGACGCGCTGGCGCTGCTGCTGTTCATGCTCGCGCTGCCGCCGTTCATGTTCCTGCTGGTGCCGCTGGCCTCACGCGTGTCGCGCCGTCACGAGCTCGAGGCCGATGCCTACGCCTGCGCGCAGGCCAGCGGGCGCGACCTGGCCAACGCCTTGCTCAAGCTGCATGAAGACAACGCCGGCACGCTGACGCCCGACCCGCTGTACGTGACGTTCTACTATTCGCACCCACCGGCCAGCGAACGGCTGGCGGCGCTGAAGATGGAGCCGGCATGAACGACCTGACTGCCCTGCACTGCAAGCCCCTCCAAGCCCATGCGGCGATGAACGCGGCCGAGATTGCGGCACGGCTGCAGGAGGCCGCCGGGTGGTCGCTCATCGAGGGCTCGATCGAGCAGACCGTTCGCTTCGCCGACGACCACCAGACGATGGCCTTCGTGAACGCAGTGGCCTGGATCGCCCACCGCGAAGACCACCTCCCCGACATCGCCTTCGGCTACAGCCGCTGCACCCTGCGCTTCAATACCCATTCGGTGGGCGGCATCTGCTTGAACGATTTCATCTGCGCGGCCAAAGTGGATGCTCTCGCGGCTTGAGTAAATTCGCAGCCCTCGACCTCGGCCTCGTGGTGGCGGCTCATGGCCGCCATGTCGTCGTCGAGACACCCGATGGCGAGCGCCTGCCCTGCCACCTGCGCGGCAAGAAGAGCGATTGCGTGGTCGGCGACCAGGTGCGCTGGCAGACCAGCGGCGACGAAGGCGTGGTCGAGCACATCGAGCCGCGCCGCAACCTGTTGTTCCGCCAGGACGACTGGCGCACCAAGTCTTTCGCCGCCAACCTCGATCAGATCCTGGTGCTGGTGGCCGGCGAGCCGATGTTTTCCGAGACCCAGCTCGCGCGCGCGCTGATTGCCGCCGAGAGCGCGGGCATCGCCGTGCAGGTGCTGCTCAACAAGACCGACCTGCCGCAGGCCGCACTCGCCCGCGAACGACTGCTGCCCTACCGTGCGATGGGCATCGCGGTCATCGAAGCCGCGCTGAAGGCCCGCCCCGACCTAGCGCGCGCGCTGCTGGCGCCCCTGCTGGCCGGGCGAACGACGCTCGTGCTCGGGCCCAGCGGCACGGGCAAGAGCACCCTGATCAACCTGATGGTGGACAACGCCGCGGCACAGGTGGGCGAAGTGTCGCAAGCGCTGAACTCGGGCCGCCACACCACCACCACGACCACCTGGTATTGGCTCGATGCCACGCGCAGCGCCGCGCTGATCGACTCGCCGGGTTTTCAGGAGTTCGGCCTGCGCCAGATCGACGCGCAGCAATTGCCCCTGCTGATGCCCGACCTGAACGCGTTCGTCGCAGACTGCCGTTTCTACAACTGCACGCACCGTCAGGAACCGGGCTGCGGCGTCATCGCCGCCGTCGAACGCGGCCAGATCAGCGCCTCGCGCTGGCGCATCTACGGCGAGATCTGCGACGAGTTGGCGCGAACCAAATGGTGACCGAGATCAGCCCAGCAGGTTGGCCAGCGAAAGCAATGCGGCCAGCAGCAACCACAGCACCACCGAACGCCAAACCAAACCGACCACACTTTGCAGGTGGCCCGCCTGCGCTGGCATGCCGGCGGTAGAGCCCGTGGCGCCAGCCGCCTGTGCGTCGCTGCCGTCGTCGAACGTCTTCGAGCGGTCGGGTGTGACACCCGGCGCGGCCTGGCCACCGAGCTGCACGCCGATGGCGCCGGCCGCGGCTGCCAGCAGGATGCCGTCGTTGTCGTGCAGCCAGAGGCTGGCGTCGCGGCGCCAGCCGTTGACGGCCTCCTCGAAATTGCCGACGACGGCGAAGCCGAATGCCGTCAGCCGCGCGGGCACGTGGTCGATCGATTCGAACAGGCGCTGCGACAGTTGCATCAGCCGCTCGTTGACCGGCGCGTCGAGCGTGCGGCTCTTGAAGGCCCAGTAGCGGCTTGCAAACTCGGCCATGCGATAGGCCACCGCGCCCGCCGGCCCGAGGCCCAGCGCCGACAGCGCGATGAAGCAAAAGAACACGCCGAACACATGGCGGTGCGCAGCAAGCAACGAGTGCTCGAGCACGTGCCGCAACAGCTCGGTGCGCGGCAGCTCGCTGGCGTCGAGGTGACGCCATTGCCCGAGCAGGCGGCGCGCCTGGTCGTCGTCGCCGCGCTCGAGGGCATCGCGGATGTCGGTGAAGTAGTGACTGAACTGGCGAAAGCCGAGGGTGACGTAGAGCACCAGCACATTGAACGCCAGCGCCGCCATCAGGCTGTAGCGGGCGATCGTGATGTACAGCGCCGCTGCCGCCAGCGCGGGCAGCAGCACGGTGATGCACCAGACGACGATGGCATGCCGCTCGCGGCCGGCGTCGAAGTTGCGCCCGGTCCACGCGACCCATGAGATCAGCGTGTCATGAACCCAGTTGTCGCGTGGCAGCGGCTTGAGCTGTTCGACCAGCAGCGCGAAGAGGACGGCGAAAAAGCTCATCGGCGGCGATGATACGCAGCTCAGGCGCTGAGGAATCGGTACAGGTTGCGCAGCATCGCCGCTGTCGCGCCCCAGATGAAGTAGGGCTCGCCATCGCGACCCGGCCGCGGCCACGACATCGACAGGAACTCGCGCCGGTAGCCGGCGTACTCGAACGCGTGCCGCTGGTGGTGCGCAGGCGTCATCAGAAATGCCAGCGGCACTTCGAAGGCGTCTGCCACCTCGTGGGCGTCCAGTGCCAGCGTGAATGGCGGCCGCACCAGGGCCACCACCGGTGTCACGTCGTAGTACGTGACCGTGCGGTACTCCGGCAGCGAGCCGATGACTTCGATGTGCTGCCGCGCCAGGCCAATTTCTTCTTCGGCTTCGCGCAGCGCGGTGGCGACCGCGTCGTCGTCGCTGGCTTCGGCCCGACCGCCGGGAAAGCTGATCTGGCCGGCGTGATCGCGCAGGTGCGCGGTGCGCTGCGTCAGCAGCACGGTGAAGCCGGCCTCGCGTTCGACCAGCGGCACCAGCACCGCGGCGACTGCGCGGTCACGGCCTTCGAACAGGCGGCCGTCGCCACGCGATTCCGGCTCCCAGGGCGGTGGCGACGCGAAGCGCTGTCGCAGCGCAACCCCGTTGAGCTGCGCCACGTCGATCGCCGGCAGGTGACCATCGTGGCCCAGCACCGGCACGGCGCGCGGGTTCAGAATCGGCGGGCGGGACGTCGGTGCGCTGGTCATGCGCCAAGCATAGAGCGCCAAGCATAGAGCGCCAACGACAAAGCCGCCCGCGGGTGGCCTGTCCTGTCACCAGCCCGGTCGGCTCAGGCGAGCTTCTCTTTGATGCGCGCCGACTTGCCCGAACGGTCGCGCAGGTAGTACAGCTTGGCACGGCGCACGTCGCCCCGACGCTTGACTTCGATGCCGGCGATCAGCGGGCTGTACAACTGGAAGGTGCGCTCGACACCTTCGCCGCTGGAAATCTTGCGCACGATGAAGCTGGAGTTGAGGCCGCGGTTGCGCTTGGCAATGACCACGCCTTCGTAGGCCTGCACGCGCTTGCGGGTGCCTTCGACGACGTTGACGCTGACGATCACGGTATCGCCGGGGGCGAAGACGGGCACCTTCTTGCCGAGCCGGACGATTTCTTCCTGCTCGAGGGTTTGGATCAGATCCACTTGCGGTACTCCTGGCGATCGTGCCGGCGGTTTGTTGAGGGTGGTGCACGGTCGTCCAAACGGCGTGCTGATCCCGGCAGAGGATCGAAAAGCCGCAGATTATAGCCCGAGCGACGTCAGAAAGCGCTCGTCGCCCCGACTCAGCCGGCCAGCGGCGCGCGCCGCAGCGATCACGTCGGGCCGGCGCCGGGCCGTCAGCTCGAGCGAGCGTTCGCGGCGCCAGCGCGCGATCTCGGCATGGTGACCCGACAGCAGCACGGGCGGTACCGCGTCGCCGCCCTGCCCGGTCGGCAAGGTCTCGGGCCGGCTGTAGTGCGGGCCTTCGAGCAGGCCGTCACTGCCGAAGCTGTCCTGCTGGTGCGATTGCTCATCGCCCAGCACGCCGGGCTGCAAGCGCGCGACGGCATCGAGCAGGGCCAGCGCCGGCAGCTCGCCACCCGAAACGACGTAGTCGCCCAGGCTCAGCTCCTGCGTGACATGGCGATCCAGGAAACGCTGGTCGACGCCTTCGTAGCGGCCGCAGAGCAGCACGGCGCCAGGGCCGGTCGCCAGTTCGCGCACCAGAGGCTGGTCGAGCCGGCACCCGGTGGGCGTGAAGTGGATCACGGCGGGCGCCTCGCCCCCGCGTTCGGCGAACGCGGTGGCCAAGGCGCGCTCCAGCGGTTCGACCAGCAGCACCATGCCGGGACCGCCGCCGAACGGCCGATCGTCAACCCGTTTGTAGGCGCCCTCGCCGAAATCGCGCAGGGGCCACAGCCGCACGTCGATCTGGCCGGACTCGAACGCGCGGCGCGTCACGCCAAGTGCCAGGTGCGGCGCAAACAGCTCGGGGAACAGGGTCAGGATATCGAAGCGCATCAGTAATCCAGGCCCCAGTCGACGCGAATCTGACGTGCGGTCAGATCGACTTGGTCGATGTAGGCGGCGACGAACGGGACCAGCCTTTCGGCCAGTTCCGGCGATGCATCGCGGGCCGCATCGGGGCGACGCACGCGCAGCACACTGTGCGCGCCGGTGTCGATCAGGTCGACCACCTGCCCGAGCGGCACGCCATCGCGGTTGACCACCACCATGCCGATCAGGTCGACCCAGTAGTACTCGCCCTCGCCGGCGCTCGGGAAGCTGGCGCGCGAGACGAACACCAGCGCGCCATTCAGGGCTTCGGCCGTGAGGCGGTCCGGAACTTCCTGCGCAGTAGCGACCACTACCGAACCCTGCTCGCGCGCCTGCGTGACGCGAAGCAGCGGAGGCGGTGGCAGGCGTCGCGGCCCGGGCTTAGCCTCGGCAGGTGCCTGCAGGTACCAGCGCCGCGACGAGAACAGGGCTTGCGGATCGCTGGCGTGCGCATGCACCTTGAAGGCGCCCTTGACGCCCCACGGGCCGACGATCCGACCGACTTCGATGGCGTCAGCCGGAAAGTCCGGCGTGTCGCCAGGCGCGGCGCTCAGCGACGGCGTCGTCGCCATACAACCGCGTTGCCAGGCTTCAGGCGTTGGCCTTGGCCTGGCCGACCAGGCGGGCCACGGTGGGCGACACCTGGGCACCGACGCCGGTCCAGTAGGCGATGCGGTCGGTGGCCACGCGCAGCGGTTGCTCACCGCCGGCGGCGACGGGGTTGTAAAAGCCCACGCGCTCGATGAAGCGGCCATCGCGGCGCTCATGCGAGTCGGCCACGACGATGTTGTAGAACGGGCGCTTCTTTGCGCCGGAGCGGGACAGACGGATGACAACCATGGGCTTTCCTCGAAACTCGAACTCGTTGGCCCGCCGCACCGGGAGACACACCGGCCGGCCAGATCGTTTGTGCGCCACTCAGTGGGACGGCGCACACGGGTCGGCGCCGTAGATACGCCAGTCACCCGACCAGCCGTCGCCGAAAACCGCGCATTATAGTCTCGCCGCTCCTGTCAGGCAGCCCCTCGCCATGCCGCCCTTGATCATCCGCCCCAGCACCGCCGCGGACCTGGCGGCCGTCACCCGCATCTACGGCCACGCGGTGGCGCACGGCACCGCTACCTTCGAGCTGGACACGCCCGATGAGGCCGAGATGGCGCGGCGTCGCGACGACGTCCTGGCCAAGGGCTTGCCGTGGCTGGTGGCCGAGCGCGATGGCCAGGTACTCGGCTACGCCTACGCCAACCACTTCCGGCCGCGCCGCGCCTACCGCTTCTGCCTGGAAGATTCGATCTATCTCGATCCCGCGGCGCGGGGCCAGGGTATCGGCCGCCTGTTGCTGGCCGAGTTGATGGCGCAGTGCGAGGCGCGCGGGGCGCGGCAGGTGCTGGCGGTGATCGGCGACTCGGCCAACGCCAGCTCGATCGGCGTGCACCGGGCCTGTGGCTTCGAGCCGGCCGGGCTGTTCCGGGCTGCCGGCTGGAAGTTCGACCGCTGGCTCGACGTGGTGCTGATGCAGCGCAGCCTGGGCGCAGGCAGCACCGCGCCCGCAGTGGACGCCTGATGCCGCGCTACAAATCGAAGACGCTGGCCACCTGGATCGCCCTGATCGGCGGCAGCCTGGGCCTGCACCGCTTGTATCTCCACGGCTGGCGCGACGCGCTCGCCTGGCTGCATCTGCTGCCGACGGTCATTGGGCTGGTCGGCGTGCGGCGCATGCTCGAACTCGGGCAGGACGACCAACTGGCCTGGCTGTTGTTGCCGCTGCTGGGGTTGATGCTGGCGCAGGCGGCGCTTTGGGCCATCGTCTACGGCCTGCTGCCCGACGAACGCTGGGATGCGCGCCACAACCCGGGGGCGCCGGGCCGTGCCACCGGCTGGGGACCGGTGCTCGGGGTGATCGCCGCCCTGATCGTCGGCGCCACGTCCTTGATGGCGACCATCGCCTTCAGCGGTCAGCGCTACTTCGAGTGGCAGGTCGAAGAGTCGCGCAAGATCAGCCGGTAGCTTGCGGGCTCAGAGCAGCGCGCGGCCGGCCCAGTAGGCCAGCGCGGCCATCAGCGCAGACGCGGGGATGGTGAAGATCCAGGCCCAGACGATATTGCCCGCAACCCCCCAGCGCACCGCCGAAGCGCGCCGCGTCGAGCCGACACCGACGATCGCACCGGTGATGGTGTGGGTGGTCGAGACCGGAATGCCGAGTCCCGAGGCCAGGAACAGCGTGATTGCACCGCCGGTTTCGGCGCAGAAGCCGCCCACCGGTTTGAGCTTCGTGATCTTCTGGCCCATGGTCTTGACGATGCGCCAGCCGCCGAACATCGTGCCCAGTGCGATGGCGATGTAGCAGCTCCAGATCACCCAGCCGGGTGGGAATGTGTCGGCCGCGCTGACGTAGCCGGTGGCGATCAGCAGCATCCAGATGATGCCGATCGTCTTTTGCGCGTCGTTGCCGCCATGGCCCAGGCTGTACAGGCCCGCCGACACCAGTTGCAGGCGCCGGAACGTGCTGTCGACCTTCTGCGGTCGGGTGCCACGGCACAGCCAGGCCACGGCCACCATCAGCAGCGAAGCCAAGGTGAAGCCCAACAACGGCGAAACCAGGATGAAAGCCACCGTCTTCCAGACGCCGCCCGCAATCAGGGAACCGGCACCCGCCTTGGCCATCACCGCGCCAACGATGCCGCCGATCAGCGCGTGCGAGCTGGACGAGGGGATGCCGTACCACCAGGTGACCAGGTTCCAGATGATCGCACCGATCAGCGCCCCGAAGACCACGTAATGGTCGACCACGCCCGGCATCACGATGCCCTTGCCGACGGTGGCAGCGACCTTCAACTGGAAAACGAAGATGGCGACGAAATTGAAGAAGGCTGCGAACGCCACCGCCTGGTGCGGCTTCAACACGCCGGTGGAGACGACGGTGGCAATCGAGTTCGCGGCATCGTGGAAGCCGTTCATGAAATCGAAGGCAATGGCCAGCACCACCAGCAAGGCGATGACCCAGAATGAAACCTGGACCGCGTCCATCGTCAGGCGCAGTGTGCGCTCAGGAGATCTCGAGGACCACGCCCTCGATCAGGTTGGCGACGTCCTCGCAGCGGTCGGTGATCGACTCCAACTGTTCGTAGATGGCCTTCAACTTGATCAGCTCGCGCACGTCGGCCTGCTCGCGAAACAGGCGGCTCATCGCCGCGCGCATCACGCGGTCGGCATCGGATTCGAGATGATCGATCTCTTCGCAGGTCTTGAGCGCCGCCTCGGCCACATCGGCCTGGCCCAGCCTGGGCATCAGCGTCACCACATGCACCACCCGCTCGCAGCAGCGCACCGCCAACTCACCCAGCCGCACCACCTCGGTGGTGATCTCGCGTACATCGTACAGCGACATGGTTTCGGTGGCGTCCTGCAGCAGGTCGAGCACATCGTCCATCGCGTTGATGAGGCCGTGGATCTGCTCGCGGTCGATCGGCGTGATGAAGGTCTTGTGCAGCAGGCGGTTGACTTCGGCAGTGATCTTGTCGGCCTGGCGCTCGGCGCTGTCGACCTGGTCGGCGTACTGCTGGCGCAGCACCGGGTCGGCGTAGTTCTCGATCATCGACATGAACGCGCGCGCACCTTCGCCGATGTAGCGACCATGCGCGTTGAAGAGCTCGAAGAAATTGCCGTCGCGCGGCATCAGCTTGCCGAACAGCATGGGGAATATCCTCCGGCCGCGCGCTAGCGGCAGCGATCCGATGCAATGGGCGCGAGTGTAATCGCCGCTTGCGCGCGTTCAGGGGGCCGTACCGAGCCACGGTCAGGAACAGATTGGACAGCGCCAGCAGGCCGACGGTCTGCAGTGGCACAGGCCAGGCATTCATGCGCCCAATCTCTCGATTTGTTGGTCGGGCAGCGCAGCCAGGGCCTGGGCCACGCTGCGGCCATCACCCAGCAGCCAGTCCGGCGCCAGCTCGGCCAGCGGCGCCAGCACAAAGGCGCGCAGATGCAGGCGCGGGTGCGGCACGGTCAGCGCAGGTGCCGCGATGCGGCGCGCACCGTAGAACAACAGGTCCAGATCGAGCGTGCGCGGTGCATGGTGGTACGCGCGCTCGCGGCCGAAGCGATGCTCCTGAGCCTGCAACTGTGCCAGCAAGGCTGCTGGCTCCAGCCCGGTGCGCAGCTCGGCGACGGCGTTGATGTAGTCCGGCCCGCCGGCATCGAGCGGTGCGCTGCGGTACAGCGACGACGCAGCGACGAGCGTGGTCTGCGGCAGGTCACCCAACTGCATCACCGCAGCGCGCAGGGTCGATACCGCCGCGCCCAGATTGGCGCCCAGGCCGACGAACACGCGCTCGGCACCTGCCATCGTGGCTCGCGTGCGTCAGCCGGCGTCGCCAGGCGGCGGCGTGGCGGCACCGCCCCCTGGCTTGCGACGACGGCGGCGGCGCTTCTTCGCCGGCGCGCTCTCACTGTGCGGGCTCTCAATGGCCGTCGGCACCGTGTCGCCGGCCTCGCGCTGATCACGCGGTGCGCGCGGCTCGCGCGACTCTCGGGCCTCACGCGGCTCACGCGGCTGGGTGCGCTGGGACTCGCGCGCCGCAGCAATCAGCGCCTCGCGTTCTTCCGTGCTGCCGAGCGAGAAGTCTTCCCACCAGTCGGCCAGTTCTTCTTCGGCCTCGCCGGTATCGGCGCGCAGGCGCAGAAAGTCGTAGGCGGCGCGAAAACGCGGTTGCTCGATCATCGCGTAGGGCGTGCTGCCGCTGCGGCGCTCGAAGCGCGGCTGCATCAGCCAGATCTCGCGCATGTCGGTGCCCAACTTGCCGCGGCCCGAGATGTCGCCGACGCGGGCGTCGAACACCGCGTCGATGGCCTCCTGCAGCGCCGGCGCCGCGTGCGCTCCGGCTTGTCGCGCCGATTGCCAGCGTTCGCGCACCTCGTGCCAGAGCAGACAGGCCAGCAGAAAACTCGGCGCGACCCCCTTGTCCTGCTCGATGCGGGCATCGGTGTCGGCCAGCGCCGCCTCGATGAACTGCACGCGCTGGTTCTTGTGCTTGACACCATCGACCATCAGCGGTTCGAGCAGCGGGAACTTCCGGTTCAGCCCCTGCTTGCGCAACTCGGCCACGCTGGCCAGCGAGTGGCCGGTCTGCAGCAGCTTGAACAGCTCGTCGAACAGGCGCGAACTCGGCACGTTGTCGAGCAGCGCGGCCATTTCCCGAATCGGCCCGCGGGTGGCCGGCTCGATGTCGAAGCCGAGCTTGGCGGCGAAACGCACTGCACGAACGATACGCACCGGGTCTTCGCGGTAGCGTGTGACCGGGTCCCCGATCATGCGCAGCGCGCGCTTCTTGATGTCCTTGATGCCGCCGTGGTAGTCGACCACGATCTGCGTGACCGGGTCGTAGTACATCGCGTTGATGGTGAAGTCACGCCGCGCCGCGTCTTCGATCTGCGGCCCCCAGACGTTGTCGCGCAGCACGCGGCCGGCAGCATCCACCACATGGCTCTTGCCGGCCAATTCGCTTCGCGACGTCTTCTCGTTGCCGCCGACCTGCTCGGCCTGCTCGGCGTCGAGGAAGGCGCGAAACGTCGAGACCTCGACCACTTCGTGCTCGCGGCCGCGCCCGAAGATCACGTGCACGATGCGAAAGCGCCGGCCGATGATGAACGCGCGGCGGAACAAGCCCTTGACCTGCTCGGGCGTGGCGTCGGTGGCGACATCGAAGTCCTTCGGCCGCCGTCCGACCAGCAGGTCGCGCACCGCGCCGCCGACAATGAACGCCGCGAAGCCGGCCTCTTGCAGCGTGCGCACCACCTTGACGGCTCGCTCGTCGAGCAACTCGGGATCGATGCCGTGGTCTGCGGCCGACACTTCGACCCGCTTGCCGAGCGGGATGCGTGCGCCCTTGCCAGTGGCCGGTGGCGACTTTCCGAGCAACTTGTCGATGAACTTGCGGATCATGGTTGTTCTTCTTTGAACAGGTTCAAGAGGGGCCAGCCGCGCTCGAGCGCGACCGCGGCCAGCGCTGCCGCCGGGTTCGTGGCCACCGGGTGCGTGGCCCATTCGAGCAGCGGCAGGTCGTTGGTGGAATCGCTGTAGACCGTGATGCGATCGAAATCGGCTTGCCGCAGACCCTGGCTGGCCAGCCATTGTTCAACACGCATGATCTTGCCTTCGCGAAACGACGGCACCCCGCGCACCGCACCGGTCACGCGGCCATTGTCGTCGCGCTCCAGTTCGACGGCGATCAGGTCGGCCACGCCGAAGGCGTCGGCGATCGGCCGGGTGATGAATTCGTTGGTTGCCGTGATGATGGCCACGCGGTCGCCTGCGCCCTGGTGTCGGCGCACCAGGTCCAGCGCGCGCTCGTCGATCGCCGGCCGCATGATTTCGCGCATGAAGCGCTCGCGCATCGCCAGCGCCTGGGCTGCGGGGCGGTTGCGCCACGGCGCGGTGGCGAATTCGATGTAGGCGTCGATGTCGAGCCGGGCGGACTGGTAGTCCTCGTAGAACGTGTCGTTGCGCCGCCGGAAGGCGTCACCATCGACCCAGCCAATGGCCACCATGAACTCGCCGAAGGCATGGTCGGAGTCGGTTTCGATCAAGGTGCCGTCGAGGTCGAACAGCGTCAGGTTCAAAGCGTCGCGCCCTCTTGCTCGAACATCCGTTTCAACAGCGGCACGGTGACGGCGCGGTGCTGCGACAGCGCGAACTCGTCGAGCCGGTCGAGCAGCGCCATCAGGTGCTGCAGGTCGCGCGAGAAGCGCGTCAGCAGGAAGTCCATCACCTCGTCGGACAGCAAGATGCCACGGCGTTCGGCCTCGCGGCGCAGCGCGGCGCGGGCATCGTTCTCGGCCAGCGGTTCGAGCCCGAAGACATGGCCCCAGCCCAGCCTGGTGCGCAGATCGTCGCGCAGCGGCATATCGACCGGCGGCATGCCGCCCGCCGCGGCGACCTGGACGCCGTGCACGCCGGCCTCGATGAACAGGATGAATGCGGCTTGCTGCTGTGCCTCGTCGAAGCGATCGCAATCGTCGAACAGCAGCAGCCCGGCCTGGTCGTCGAAAATCCACGGCAGCGCGCTGGTGGCATCGATCCAACTGGCACGCAGGCCGCGTTCGTGCGCAGCCCCGGCCAACGCGCGCAGCAGGTGCGTCTTGCCGCTGCCGCGCGGGCCCCACAGGTACACCGGCGGGGCCGACTGTGCGGCCGTGTGCGGCACGGAACCGGCAATCGCACGCAGGTGGGCCAGCGCCGCGGCGTTGGCGCCGGGCACGAAGCCTTCGAAGCTGTGCAGCGGCGCCGGGCCGATGGCGAGCGGGAGCTGTCGCACTGAGGTCGGCCCCGCCATCAGCCCTGATACAAACGGCTGGCGAGATAGGCGCCACTCGCACGCCGCAGCGCCACCAGCCGCGGCGTCAGGAACAGGGCCGCGATGGCCAGCACCTCGACCGCCATCACCGCAATGATGCGCGGCACGCGGCGCGCGGCCAGCGCCTCGATCGCCGGGTGCAGCGCGTAGGCCAGCACGGCCGCCACGATGAAGGGTGTGAGCACCGGTGCCAACAACCAAAGCAGCAGTGCGGCGGCGAGTGCCAGCGCGGCCCAGGCCAGGCCGCGGCGTTGGGCAGCGTTGAGCGTCATGGCGCCACGCTCCTCAATGCTGCAGCGGCGGGCCGGCGCAGCGCAGTTCGGCCAGGCGCTCGCCGATGGCCCGGGCGTCGTCGGCATCGGGCCGGTGAACGAGGTAGGCCTGCAGGTCGTCGATCGCCGCAGCGCGATGGTCCAGCTCGGCCAGCACCAGGCCGCGATCGCGCCGCTCTTCCCACGCCTCGGGCAAGAGCACGACCAGGCGCCGCTGCACCGCCAGCAAGCGCGTCCAGTCTTCGCCGCTGCGGTGGATTTCCTTCAGGTTGCGCAACTGGCGCGCCAGCACGTCGCGGCTGCTCGCGACCTGCAGAAACAGCCCGAGCGGCGCGTCGAACTCACCGGCCGGGCCCTGCCGGCGCCGGTAGGGCGCGAGGCGCTCGTCGAGCGCCTCGCGCGACAGCGACTGCCCGGTGAACGGGTCGATGATGACCTCGCCCTGCGGCATCTTCAGCTTGGCCAGGAAGTGCCCGGGGAACGACACCGGGCGCGCATCCAGCCCGATCTGCTGTGCGATTTCGATGTACAGCAGCGCCAGCGTGATCGGGATGCCGCGCCGCAGGGTGAGCACACGGTGCAGGTAGCTGTTGTGCGGGTCGTGGTAATTGTTGACGTTGCCGGCAAAACCCAGCTCCTGGAAGAAGTAACGGTTCAGGCAGCGCAGCTTGTGCAGCGCGCCCGCATCGGCGGCAATGCGCTGCCCGAGTCGGGCCGCCAGCGTGTCGATCTGCGACAGCACGCCCTGCACGTCGAGTGTCGGGTCGTCGTCCTGGGCGACCGTGATCGCTGCTTCGAGCAGCGAGAACTGCTGGTCGTCGGCCACCAGCGTGGCAAAGTAATCCAGCAGCGTGGGCGCCTCGAAGCGCAGCGAACTCATACCCTTGCAGTGTAGGTCAGCCGTGGCGCATGAACTGCCGCGGCCGCAGACCCGCCAGCGCCAGCAAGCCGAAGTACAGCAGGGCCACACCCAGCAGCACGGCCGCCATCAGCCCGATGCGCCAGCCCCATTGCACCGACAGGCCGATCCAGTCGATGCGCCATGCGGCCCAGGCCAACACCGCGGTCAACGCTGCTGTGGCCAGCACGACGCGAACCAGGAAGCCCGTCCATCCCGGCGACGGCGTGTAGGCGCCCCGGCGGCGCAGGCCGATCAACAGGCAGGTGGCGTTGATCAGCGCACCGAGGCCGATCGACAGCGCCAGCCCGGCATGGCCGAACCAGGGCACGAACAGCGCGTTCATGGCCTGGGTGGCCAGCAGCACGGCCACGGCAATCTTGACCGGGGTGCGGATGTCCTGCCGCGCATAGAAGCCGGGGGCAAGCACCTTCACCGCCACCAGCCCGATCAAACCGACTCCGTAGCCGCGCAGCGCGGCGACGGTCTGCGCCACGTCGCGGGGGCTGAAGGCGCCGTAGTGGTACAGCACGGCCACCAGGGGCTCGGGGAAGACCAGCAGCGCCGCCGCGCACGGCAAGGCCAAGAGCACGACCAGCCGCAGTCCCCAGTCGAGCAGGCCGGCATAGCGGCCACTGTCCTCATCCGCCAGCGCGGCCGACAACTGCGGCAGCAGGACGACGCCGAGCGCGACGCCGAGCAAGGCGGTCGGGAACTCCATCAGCCGGTCGGCGAAGGTCAGCCACGACACCGCACCGACACCCACGTGCGACGCGATCTGGGTGTTGATGACCAGCGAGATCTGCGCCACCGACACCCCCAGCAACGCCGGCGCCATTTGCCTGAGCAAGCGGCCGACTCCGGGGTGGTGCCAAGCCCGCCGCACCGCGCCCGGCGACAGGCCGATGCGTGGGAAGCAGCCAATGCGCGCCAGAGCCGGCAACTGCACCGCCAGTTGCAGCACGCCGCCGGCCATCACACCGCCGGCCAGCGCGTAGATCGGCGGGATGCCCCAGGACTTGAACAGCGGCACGCCCCACCACGCTGCGGCAATCACGGCCAGGTTCAACAGCACCGGCGTGGCGGCAGGCACGGCAAAGCGCTTCCAGGTGTTGAGGATGCCGGCGGCGAGCGCCACCAGCGACATGCAGCCGATATAAGGGAACATCCAGCGCGTCATCACCACCGCGTCGTCGAACTGGCTCAGGCCCGAAGCCATCAGCCAGACGATCACTGGCGCGGCGACCACGCCCAGGGCAGAGGTGAGGAGCAGCGCCCACGCCAGAACGGTGGCCACCGCGTCGATCAGCAGGCGCGTCACGTCGTCGCCTTCGCGGGCGCGCGTGCCGGCCAGGATCGGCACGAAGGCCTGCGAGAACGCGCCCTCGGCGAACAGCCGCCGCAGCAGGTTGGGGATGCGGAACGCGACGTTGAAGGCGTCGGTGGCAGCGCTGGCACCGAAGGTGGCGGCCACGAGCAACTCGCGCACGAGGCCGGTGATGCGCGAGGCCAGGGTCAACAGGGAAACGGTGGAAGCGGCCTTGAGCAGGTTCATGCGGGGGTGGCTGCATGCATGACGATCAGGCAGTGCAAGGCCGAAGCGCGGCGATTATAGATAGCACCTACTAACGTGCGGCTGGCGCACAGGCGGCCAGCGCCGCTCGCGTGCTAGACTTGCAGTCTTTGCACCAAAGCATCCGTTACCAGCATGGCCACCTCGTCCAAAGCCAAGAAAAAGACCGTTCGCCTCGCCTCGGGCCGCAAGCGCGCACGCCAAGACGTGAAGCTCAATGCCGCCAACACGGCGCTGCGTTCGAAGTTCCGCACCGTCGTCAAGAACGTGCAAAAGGCCGTGGACACGGGCGACAAGGCCAAAGCCAGCGAACTGTTCAAACTGGCGCAATGCGTCATCGACTCAGTGGCCGACAAACGCATGTTCCACAAGAATAAGGCCGCGCGCCACAAGAGCCGCTTGGCCGCCAAGGTCAGGGCGCTGTCGACCGCAGCAGCCTGACCGGGGCTGAGTGCCACGACGAAAGCCCGCCTTGGCGGGCTTTGTCATTTCCGGGCCGGCACCTCCGGCAACACGCACACCTCGCCCAGTTGCAGGTCGTTGTCGCGGGCGAAGTTCATCACGAAATCCCAGGCCATCGGTTCGATGTTGCGCAGCGCCTCGTTGACGATCACGCACTTCACGCCGCCCACGACGGTCGGCACGCAGTACGGCGAGTAGCCGATGAAGGCACCGATGCCGCCCACGCTGCCCTCGGGTCGAAAGCACGACATGGCGCTGGCCAGGCGCTCGGCCCAATCGCTGGGACGAAAGGTCCGGCCATCCTTGGTGATCCCCTGGATGAAGAATTCGCGTGTTTTCGTGGGCTGAGGCGAAACGGTCATGCTCGGTGAAGCGGGCCGCGCCGGCACGCCTGCCGCGACCTCGTAATCCACGGCCACCAGCAACAGCGCCGGCCGCGGTGGGTGCGCAGACACCATTGTGCCTTGCAGTTGTTGCGCCGCAGCATGCATCGTGTTGGCTTCGTGTTCCGGTCCGGGTGGTGTTTCGTCCCACGCAACCCGAACCGTAGAATGACCGCGAGCCGGCGCGTGAAATTAGTGACGCTGCCGGCCTTTGCTTTTTTTGCCGATCAGCCCCGGAACCGCCATGACCGCCGCCGCCGAACCGCATGTGATGCAGACCTACGCCCGCCTGCCGATCGCGCTGTCGCATGGCCGCGGTTGCCGCGTGTGGGACACCGACGGCCGCGAGTACCTCGACGCGCTGGGCGGCATCGCCGTCAACACCCTCGGTCATGGCCACCCCAAGCTCGTGCCGGCGCTGCAGGAACAGATCGCCAAGCTGATCCACACCAGCAATTACTACCATGTGCCCTTGCAAGAAACGCTCGCCGCGAAGCTCGCAGCGCTGTCGGGTCTGACCAACGCCTTCTTCTGCAATAGCGGCCTCGAAGCCAATGAAGCGGCGATCAAGATCGCGCGCAAGTACGGGCATGACTTGGGGCTAGAGCGCCCCGAGATCATCGTCTACGAGAACGCCTTCCACGGCCGCTCGATCGCCACCCTCTCGGCCACCGGTAACCCGAAAGTGCAAGCCGGATTCGGCCCACTGGTAGAAGGCTTCGTGCGCGTCCCGTTGAACGACCTGGCCGCGATCGACGCGGTGCGCGAGACGCGGCCCAACGTGGTCGCGGTGTTCCTCGAAACGATCCAGGGCGAAGGTGGCATCAACGTCTCGCGCTGGGAGTATTTGCAGGGCCTGCGCCGCGTATGCGACGAGCAGGGCTGGTTGCTGATGCTCGACGAGGTGCAGTGCGGCATCGGCCGCACCGGCCGATGGTTCGCCCACCAATGGGCCGGCATCCGCCCCGATGTGATGCCCCTGGCCAAGGGTCTGGGCTCGGGCGTGCCGATCGGTGCCGTGGTCTGCGGGCCCAAAGCCGCCGGCGTGTTCGGCCCCGGCAACCACGGCACCACCTTCGGCGGCAATCCGCTGGCCATGCGTGCCGGTGTCGAGACGCTGCGCATCATGGAAGAAGACTGCTTGCTGGCCAATGCCGCGACCATCGGCGCCCTGCTCAAGGCTGGCTTCGAGCGCGAGTTTGCGGGCCTGGCCGGCGTCAAGGAGATCCGCGGCGCCGGCCTGATGATCGGTATCGAACTCGACCGCCCCTGCGCTGAATTGCTCGGCCGCGCCTGCGAAGCCGGCCTGTTGATCAGCGTCACCGCCGAGAGCGTGATCCGCCTGCTGCCGCCCTTGATCATCAACGCCGACGAGGCCGCGCGGATCGTGACCCTGCTGGCCCCGTTGGTCCGGCAATTCCTGACTGCCCTCAAGCCATGAAACCAGGCGACGCGCTGATGAAGCACTACCTGCAATTCAAGGACCTGCGCGCCGAGGAATACGCCTACCTGTTCGAGCGCACGCGCGAGATCAAGAAGCGCTTCAAGAACTACGAAAAGTACCAGCCGCTGGTCGACCGCACGCTGGCCATGATCTTCGAGAAGGCCAGCACGCGCACCCGCGTCAGCTTCGAGGCCGGCATGTACCAGATGGGCGGCTCGGTCGTGCACCTGACCACCGGCGACAGCCAGTTGGGCCGCGCCGAGCCGGTGGAAGATTCAGCGCGCGTGATCAGCCGCATGGTCGACATCGTGATGATCCGCACTTACGAGCAAACCACGCTCGAGTGCTTCGCCGCGCATTCGCGCGTGCCGGTGATCAACGGCCTGACCAATGACTACCACCCGTGCCAGATCCTGGCCGACATCTACACTTTCATCGAGCAGCGCGGGGCCGTTGAAAACAAAGTGGTGGCCTGGGTCGGTGACGGCAACAACATGGCCAACACCTGGCTGCAGGCGGCCGACATCCTGGGCTTCACGCTGCATGTCAGCACGCCCACGGGCTACGAGATCGACCCTGCGGTGGCCGGCGTTTCAAACACCCGATGCGTGAAAGTGTTCGACCACCCGATGGACGCCTGCCGCGGCGCGCACCTGGTGACCACCGATGTCTGGACCAGCATGGGCTACGAGGCCGAGAACGAAGAGCGCCGCAAGGCCTTCATCGACTGGTGCGTCGACACCGACATGATGGCCGCGGCGCAACCCGATGCGCTGTTCATGCACTGCCTGCCTGCGCACCGCGGCGAAGAGGTCGCCGCCGAGGTGATCGACGGGCCGCAGTCGGTGGTTTGGGACGAGGCAGAGAACCGGATGCACGTGCAGAAGGCCCTCATGGAGTACCTCTTGCTCGGCCGCATCGGCTGAACCTACGCACCTCGCAATTTGAAGCGCTGTAGTTTGCCCGTCTCGGTGCGCGGCAGGCTGGCGCGGAACTCGACGGCGCGCGGATACTTGTACGGCGCCACGGTCTGCTTGACGAATTCCTGCAGCGCCTTGGCCATCGCTGCATCGCCGTCATGGCCGGGCTTGAGCACGACGAAGGCCTTGACAATCTGGCCACGCTGCTCGTCGGCCACGCCGATCACGCCGCACTCGGCCACAGCAGGGTGCAGCAACAGTGCGCTCTCGACCTCGGGCCCGGCGATGTTGTAGCCGCCGCTGATGATCATGTCGTCGGTGCGCGCCTGGTAGACAAACTGGCCGTCGGCGGGGTCGATCAGGTACGCGTCGCCGGTCAGGTTCCAGCCCTCCTGAACGTAGGTCTTCTGGCGCTCGTCGGCCAGGTACTTGCAGCCCGTCGGCCCGCGCACTGCAAGCCGCCCGACCTGGCCCGGCGACAGCGGCTGGCCATCGTCGCCGAGCACGCGAGCCTGGTAGCCGGGCACGACGAAACCGGTGGCGCCGCCGCGCGCCTGTTCCTCCGTGGCCGAGATGAAGATGTGCAGCAGCTCGGTCGAACCGATGCCGTCGATGATTTCGATGCCTGTGGTGTCCTTCCACAGCTTGCGCGTCGCCGCCGGCAGCGCCTCGCCGGCCGACACGCATTTGCGCAGGCTGGACAGGTCATGCCCGCCGAGCTGGGTGGCCATCGCGCGGTAAGCGGTCGGTGAGGTGTAGCAGATCGTCGCGCGGTACGAGGCGATCGCCGCCGGCAGCGCGTCGGGCGAGGTTTTCTCGACCAGCACGCTGGCCGCGCCGATGCTCAGCGGAAACAACAGCAAGCCGCCGAGCCCGAAAGTGAAGGCCAGCGGCGGGCTGCCGACGACACGGTCATCGGGCCGCGCGCGCAGCACATGCGGCGGCCAGCAGGCGCAGGCGGCCATCACGTCGCGGTGGCCATGCAACGCGGCCTTCGGCTGCCCTGTGGTGCCGGAGGTGAAAGCGATCAGGCAGATGTCGTCGGCGGCGGTGTCGACGTTGACGAAGGTCGGGACCTTGGTGCTCATCGCCGTTTCGAGGCCGCTGCCTGGCGACGCATGGGTGCCGTTGAACTGCAGCAAATGCGCCAGCGTCGGGCACGACGGTCGTGCCAACGTGAGCTCTTCAGCCAGTCGCGCATCGACCAGCGCGTGCGTGATCTCGGCCTTGGCCACGATGGTGGTCAGCTCGCGCGCGCGCAGCAACGGCATCGTGCCGACCGCGATGCCTCCTGCCTTGACCACGCCGAACCAGCAGGCCGCCAGCATTGGGCTGTTGGCGCCGCGCAGCAGCACGCGGTTGCCGGGCACCAGGCCGAGGTCGTCGACGAGCACGCGGGCGATGCGGTTGGCCTGGGCCTGCAGCTCGGCGTAAGTCCAGCGAATCGGCAAGCCATCGGGCGCGGCGCCGAGCACCGCCAGCCGCTCGCCCTCGCCCTGCGCGACCCAACGGTCGAGCAGTTCACTCGCGCAGTTGAGTTGCGCGCCGAACTGCAGCGCCGGCAATTCGAACACGAGCCGCGGCAACTGCTCGGGCGGTGGCATGCGGTCGCGGACGAAGGTATCGATGGGGGCGCTGCTCATGATCGCGAGCCACTTTACAACCGAGCCTGGCCCGCGGTGTTGGTGACAACCCCGGTGGCGCGAACCGCCCTATCATTGACTGCGGCATGTACCTGACGATCAACCGGACCGAGAAATGCGTGATGGCGCGCATCACGCGCCAGCGCGTGCGCCACCAGGCCAATTTCACGCTGCGCCGGCATGGGTCGTGGCGCAAGGCCACTGCGGCGGCGAAGGCCTGGGTCGAGGCCACGTTGCCGAAGCTGCCCGAACGCGTCGCGCGCAAGAACCTGAAAACCGCGCGCAACACCTCGGGCGTGGTCGGCGTGCGGCTGGCCAACGCCACTCGGCAACGCAACGGCCACGAATACCCCGACTGGCGCTGGGTCGCATTCTGGCCCGGCTGTGCGCAGCCCAGCGGCATCGGCTGGTCGGTCAAGAAATACGGCGACGGCTGTGCCTTCGTCAGCGCCTGCCTCGCGCGACGGCTGGAGTCACTCGACCGCACGGCGATCGATGCCAAAGTGGCGCGCCTGCGCCTCAGTGCCAAGGGCCGCGCCGAGTACCGCGCCCTGCTGCGCAAGAAACGCCGGTCGCCGCCATGACGCGCTTGTGGGACATCTCCCCGCCGGTGCACGCGGGCGCTCCCGTGTTTCCCGGCGACGCGCGCTACGAGCAGCGTTGGGCCGCGACCCTCGGGCCCGGCTGCCCGGTGAACGTCAGCACGATCACGTTGTCGCCGCACACCGGGGCGCATGCCGACGCGCCGCTGCATTACGACGCCCAGGGTGCGGCAATCGGCGCGCTCGACCTCGAGCCCTACCTCGGCCCGTGTCGCGTGGTCCATGCGATCGGTTGCGGCGCGTTGATCGAATGGCGTCATGTCGAGCACGCAATCGACGACGCCCTGCCGCCGCGCCTGTTGGTACGCACCTATGAGCGCATGCCGGTCGATCGCTTTGACGCTGCACTGAGTGGCTTCGCGCCCGACGTTATCGAACGCCTGGCCGACCGCGGCGTGCGCTTGGTCGGCATCGACACGGCCAGCATCGACCCGGCCGACAGCAAGACCCTCGATGCGCACCAGGTGATCCGCCGCCGCGCCCTGCGTGTGCTCGAAAACCTGGTGCTCGATGACGTGCCCGAGGGCGACTACGAACTGATCGCCCTGCCCCTGAAACTCACGACCGCCGACGCCTCGCCGGTTCGCGCCGTCCTCCGCTCGTTGACATGACCACTCGACACGACTGTCTCGCACTCGACGCGCAAGACCCGCTGTCCGCCCTGCGCGAACAGTTCACGCTGCCCGCCGGCAAGATTTATCTCGACGGCAACTCCCTCGGGGTGCTGCCGCGCGCCACGCCGCAGCGCGTGGCCCAGGTGGTCGAGCAGGAATGGGGCGAGCACCTGATCGAGAGCTGGAACTCGGCCGGCTGGATTGACTTGCCGCAACGCATCGGCGACAAGATCGCGCGCCTGGTCGGCGCCGGTGCCGGCGAGTTGGTGGTGGCCGATTCGACCTCGGTCAATCTGTTCAAGGTGCTGAGCGCGGCGCTCTCGATCGCCCAGGCCGATGCGCCAGGCCCCGCTGAACGCCGCGTGATCCTGTCCGAGCGCGGCAATTTCCCGACCGACCTGTACATCGCGCAAGCGCTGGCCAGGGAGCGCGGCTGCGAGTTGGTGCTGACCGACGCAGCGCACGAGATTGGCACCCACCTGGCCAGCGGCCGCGTCGCGGTGATGATGCTCACGCAAGTCGACTACA
>JANMSR010000468.1:0-1829 GCA_031389565.1 Burkholderiales bacterium | reverse complement strand
CGCCGCGGCCAAGGAATCGGTGCCCTTCGAGCGCCAGAAGTGGGACGAGCAGGAGGCCAAGTCGCTGGCCACCGTCAAGGCCGCCGGCGCCGAGATCGTCGAGGTCGACAAGAAGTCATTCCAGGCCGTGATGGGCCCGGTCTATGACAAGTTCATGGTCACGCCCGACATGAAGCGCCTGGTCAAGGCGGTGCAGGACACGAAGTAACGGACCACCCCCGGAGCGCCTGCGGCGCTCCCCCTCAAGGGGGCACCGCCAGCGGACCGGCAAAGCCGGATCCGCGGCGGTCGCTGGGAATACGCGCTTTCGCACACCATGTACACCAAGCTTTGCGCCGCGCTGTCCAAGGTCTGCCTGGTCCTGGCCGTCATCGGGCTGATCGGCGTCATCCTGTGCGTGCAATGGCAGGTCATCGGCCGCTATGTCTTCAATGACACACCGACCTGGGCCGAAGCGCTGGCCCTGGTGCTGGTGCTCTTCGTCACCGCGTTCGGCGTGGCAGTGGGGGTGCGCGACGCCGGCCACATCGGCCTGGAGTCGATGGTCTCCTTGTTGCCTGAGAAATGGCAGCAACGCGTCGAGATCCTGATCCATGTCCTGGTCGGCAGCTTCGGCGTGTTGATGGTTTATGGCGGCTGGATCTGGATGGCCGCCAAGTGGAACGAGAAAAAACCGATGCTGCCCATCACCGACGGCATCGACTACCTGCCGCTGGTGATCGCCGGCGTGCTGATCGTGCTGTTCTCGATCGAACACATCATCGCGCTGGCGCGCGGCACCGTCGTGGAGCCGGCATGGAACTGACGGTATTGGGCGTGAGCTTCACGCTGCTGCTGCTGCTCGGCGTGCCGGTCGCCTTTGCGATCGGCCTGTCGTCGGTGGCCACGATCATCGCGGCCGGCCTGCCGATCGCGGTGGTGTTCCAGAAGATGGTCGGCGGGATGCAGGTGTTCAGCTTTCTCGCCATTCCGTTCTTCATCTTCGCCGGCGAGCTGATGCTCTACGGCGGCATTGCCGACCGCATCGTGCGCTTCGCCAACAGCCTGGTCGGCCATGTGCGCGGCGGCCTGGGCATGAGCAACGTGCTCGGCTGCACGATCTTCGGCGGCATCGCCGGCTCGCCGCTGGCCGATGTGTCGGCGATCGGCTCGGTGATGATCCCGTTGATGAAGAAAGAAGGCTACGACGCCGACTACGCCGTCAACGTAACGACGCACGCGTCGCTGGTCGGCGCGATCATGCCGACCTCGCACAACCTGATCATCTACACGCTGGCCACGGCGGGCATCGCCTCGGTCAGCGCCTTGAGCATGATGCTCGCGGGCCTGGTGCCGGCGCTCATCCTGACGCTGTGCAACCTGGGCGCCGCCTACTGGGTCGCAGTTAAACGCGGCTACCCGGTGCGCCCGGGCGGCTTTGCCGGCTGGGGCGCGGTGCTGACGACCTTCCTCGCGTCGTTGCCGGGGCTGCTGGTGGTGGTGATCATCCTGGCGGGCATCCTGTCGGGCGCGTTCACGGCCACCGAGTCGGCCTCCATCGCCGTGGCCTGGGCGCTATTGGTCACGGTCTTCGTCTATCGCACGCTGTCCTGGCACAACTTCATGAAGGCTTGCGCCAAAGCCTGCAAGACCACCGGCGTGGTGCTGCTGCTGATCGGCATTTCGGCGGCGTTCGGCTACTTCATGGCGCTGTACGAGGTGCCGCAGAGAACCGGCGAGCTGATGAAGGCGGTGAGCAGCGAGCCGTGGGTCATCTTCCTGATGATCAACATCCTTCTGTTCGTGCTCGGTACCTTCCTCGACATGGCGGCGACGATCCTGATCTGCAC
>JANMSR010000527.1:0-12699 GCA_031389565.1 Burkholderiales bacterium | reverse complement strand
ACCTGCACCATGACGCCGCAGGGCGGCTTCCATCCCTGGAAACCATAAGGAGTCCAAATGCGTCACTATGAAATCGTTCTGCTGATCCATCCGGATCAAAGCGAACAGGTTCCGGCCATGCTGGAACGCTACAAGGGCCTGCTGACGGCCGCCGGCGGCAAGATGCACCGGGTCGAAGACTGGGGTCGGCGCCAGCTCGCCTACCAGATCCAGAAGCTCGGCAAGGCGCACTACCTGTGCCTGAACATCGAGTGCAGCAACGAAACCCTGGTCGAACTCGAGACCGGTTTCCGCTTCAACGACGCTGTGCTGCGCCACCTGACCGTGGCGCTGGAAAAGGCCGAGATCACGCCCTCCGCAATGATGAAGCACGTCGAGCGCGAGGAAGCCCGCAAGGCTCCGCCGCAGCAGCAGCAGCAGCAGGAGGCGACCGCCTGAGCATCACGATGGCCGCGCTGACCGGCGCCACGCCATGAACCGACTGGTTCTGGCCGCCACGCTGGTCGAACGCGGTGCCGTGCGATACACCCCTGCCGGCTTGCCCGCCCTGGACCTGTTGCTCAAGCACCAGTCCGAGGTCAGTGAAGACGGCCTGCCGCGCAAGGTTTCCCTGGAAATCAAGGCGGTGGCAATCGGGGCGATCACCCGGCCCGCAGGCGCCTTGGCTCTCGGCAGCGCGGCAACTTTCGCCGGCTTCCTGGGCGCCACCCGCAACGGCCGGGGCCTCGTATTGCACATCACGACGCTCGATCCCGCCTAGGCTTTCAGACACCTGTTCATATTCAAGATTCTCAGGAGATCACACTATGCCCCCGCCACGTGGTAAAGGCCGGTTCTCGAAGGACCGCAAACCCAAGCGCAACCAGCAATCGCTGTTGTTCCGGCGCAAGCGTTTCTGCCGCTTCACTGTCGCCGGTGTCGAGCACATCGACTACAAGGATGTCGACACACTGCGCGACTTCGTCGGCGAAAACGGCAAGATCACGCCGGCCCGCCTGACTGGCACGCGTGCCTTCTTCCAGCGTCAGTTGACCACCGCGATCAAGCGCGCGCGCTTCCTCGCGCTGCTGCCGTTCAGCGACCAGCACAGGGGTTGAGGAGCACATCACCATGCAAGTCATCCTGCTGGAAAAAGTCGCCAACCTCGGCAACCTCGGCGATGTCGTCAGGGTCAAGGACGGGTTCGCACGCAACTTCCTGATCCCGACGCGCCAGGCGCGGCGCGCCACCGAGTCGGCAATCAAGGAGTTCGAAGACAAGCGCGCCGAGCTCGAAAAAGTCGCTGCCGACAAACTCGCCGTCGCACAGGCGCTGGCCGAGAAGCTCGCCGGCAAGAGCGTGTCGATCTCGCAAAAGGCCGGCGTCGACGGCCGCCTGTTCGGCTCGGTCACCAATGCCGACATCTCCGACGGCCTGAAGAAGCTCGGCTTCGATGTGCCGAAGTCGGGCATCCGCATGCCCAACGGCCCGATCAAGACCGTCGGCGAGCAGACCGTTGTCGTCTCGCTGCACACCGATGTGCAGGCCGATGTGAATGTGGTGGTGGTCGGCGAAGTCGACTGAACTGGCGCAAAGCCACTGCCTCGAAGGGCCGGCTTAGCCGGCCCTTTTTCATTGCGCCGCGTCTTATACCGAGATGCCCCGCGTTCATCCACAGACTTGCCCACAGGCACCGCCTGCGGCGAGTCTTATCATCGGCCCCTCACGATGTCAGCCGTTTTCTCTTCCCGAGATACCGCCCCGCGCGACGAAGAAGTCGCGCGCCTGCGCGTACCGCCGCACTCGATCGAGGCCGAGCAAAGCGTGCTCGGCGGCCTGCTGCTAGACAACAGTGCCTGGGACCGCGCCGGCGATCTGCTGACCGATTCCGACTTCTACCGCTACGAGCACAAGGCAATCTATGCCGCGATCGGCGCGCTGGTCAATGCCAGCAAGCCCGCCGACGTGATCACGGTCTTCGAGCAGATGCAGCGGCTGGGCAAGGCCGAGGAGTGCGGCGGCATCGCCTACCTGAACGCGCTGGCGCAGAGCGTGCCGAGCGCGGCCAACTTGCGACGCTACGCCGAGATCGTGCGCGAGCGCGCGGTGCTCAGGAAGCTGATCGAAGCCAGCGACGAAATCGCCACCAACGCCTTCAACCCGCAGGGCCGCGCCGTCAGCCAGATCCTCGACGAAGCCGAGGGCCGAATCTTCAAGATCGGCGAAGAAGGCTCGCGCACCAGGCAGGGTTTCCAGAGCATGGACCAGTTGGTGGTGCAACTGATCGACCGCGTCACCGAGTTGCACGAGAACGGCGCCGAGGAAGTCACCGGGGTGCGCACCGGTTTTTACGACCTCGACCGCCTGACTGCCGGTCTGCAGGCCGGCGACCTGATCGTGCTCGCGGCGCGGCCGTCGATGGGCAAGACCGCCTTCGCGCTCAACATCGCCGAGAACGTGGCTGTCAACGAAGGCCTGCCGGTGGCAGTGTTCTCGATGGAAATGGGCGCTTCGCAACTGGCGCTGCGCATGGTCGGCTCGCTCGGGCGCATCAACCAGAGCAACCTGCGCACCGGCAAGCTCGGTGACGACGAATGGGGCCGCTTGAGCGAAGCGGTCGACAAGTTGAAGAGCGCCAGCGTGTTCATCGACGAAACCGCCGCGCTCAACTCGGCCGAGTTGCGCGCCCGCGCGCGGCGCCAAGCGCGCCAGTGCGGCAAGCTCGGGCTGGTCGTGGTGGACTACCTGCAACTGATGAGCGGCAGCAGCTCGAGCGAAGAGAACCGGGCCACCGAGCTCGGCGAGATCTCGCGCGGCCTGAAGGCCTTGGCCAAGGAGCTGCAGTGCCCGGTGATCGCGCTGTCGCAGTTGAATCGCAGCGTCGAGTCGCGGCCCGACAAGCGGCCGATGATGAGCGACCTGCGCGAGTCCGGTGCCATCGAGCAGGACGCCGACATCATCATGTTCATCTACCGCGACGACTACTACAACAAGGAAAGCAAGGAGCCCGGCGTGGCCGAGATCGGCATCGCCAAGCAGCGCAACGGGCCGACCGGCACGGTCAAGCTGACCTTCCTCAAGCCGCTGACGCGTTTCGAGAACCTGGCCCCTGGCAGCGTCGGCAGCGATCGATATTGAAGCCTGCCGTCGGGCTTGCGTTTCGGCGAAGACTGTATATATTTACAGTATGCAAATCGACCCGCCCACGAGCCGTGGCGCGCCCGCCGCCACCCTGATGTTGATGCCCCGCGCCAGCCTGAAAGGGCGCGGCACGGTCTGGGCCATCGAACACCGCTTCACCAGCGAGCGCCATCAAACTGTCGATGACGGCTGGGGCACGCTCGAGCAGGCCGCGCGCGAAGAAAGCACCGCGCCCGGCACCCAGATCATCGAGCAGCGGGTGACGTCCATCCTGTCGGGCAACGATTCGCCGGATATCCCGTTCGACCTCTCGATCAACCCCTATCGCGGCTGCGAGCATGGCTGTGTCTACTGCTTCGCCAGGCCGACGCACAGCTACCTGAACCTCTCGCCCGGGCTGGATTTCGAAACCAAGATCATCGCCAAGGTCAACGCCGCCGAGCGTTTGCGCGAAGCCCTGGCTGCGCGCAACTACGAAGCGCTGCCGCTGAACATCGGTTCGGCCACCGACGCCTACCAGCCAGCCGAGCGGCGGTTACGCATCACGCGCTCGCTGATCGAGGTCTTGGCCGAACACCGGCACGCGTTCTCGATCATCACCAAATCGTCGGGGATCGAGCGCGACATCGACCTGCTCGGCCCCCTGGCGCGCGACAAGCTGGCCGCGGTATATGTTTCGATTCCGACACTCGACCTCGCGCTCGCGCGCGTGATGGAGCCACGCGCCACCGCCCCCGAACGGCGCCTGCGCACCATCGAGCGGCTGGCCCAAGCCGGTATTCCGGTGGGCGTGAGCGTCTCCCCCGTGATCCCGTTCCTCAACGAGCCCGAATTGGAGCGCGTGCTCGAACGCGCTCGCGACGCCGGCGCCACGACCGCGTTCTCGACCGTGCTGCGGCTGCCCTGGGAAGTGAACCCGCTGTTCCAGCAATGGCTGCAAACGCATTTCCCGGAGCGTGCGGCGCGCGTGATGGCACGCGTGCGCGACCTGCGGGGCGGCCGCGACAACGACAGCCGTTTCGGCCAGCGCATGAGCGGGCAGGGTGTGTGGGCACAGTTGCTGGCGCAGCGTTTCCAGAAGGCGACCCAACGGCTGGGCCTGAACCGCGAGCGGGTCGAGCTCGACCTGTCGCAGTTCCGACGTCCGGCCGATGTCGGATCGGCGCAGCGCCAAGCCCTGCTTTTCTAAGGCACACCCTTGCTTGAACCACAGCGGTAGCGTGGCACGTTGATCGGGCAGTCGGCACGGCTCGATCGCGCGCGGCACCGCGCTCGGTTCAGCGGCGCCGGCGCAACGCCTGCCAGTCGTGGTGCGCAGTCAATGTCAGCGCCAGGCAGATCCAGGCCGTCCAAAGCGTGTGGCTCGGGTAGTGGGCGCCGCGCAGCGTCTGGCCCGCGCCGAACACCAGACCCAGCGTGAGCACACCGAGCAGCCAGCGCCGGGCTGCCACAGCGTGGCGCTCGCGCAAGGCGAAATAGCCTGCGAGGAACGAGAACGCGGCCGAGGCATGGCCGGAAGGAAAACAGCCGCCATCGCCGCCGTCGGCCGTGCCGAGTTGCCAATGCGGGACGAAGCGTGCCGTGCCGCCGAACTCGGCCAGTGACCACGGGCAACTGGTCAGGCTGGCGTGCTTGAACAGCGAGATCGCCAACAGGCACAGCAGGCTGGTGGCCAGCCACCAACGCCGCTCGGCCAGCGGCAGATCGCGAGCGAAAGGCAAGGGCCGCCATAGCTGCAGTACCAGCGCGGCCAGCGTGATCCAGCCGACCGCACGGCCCCCCTGGTGCAGAACGAGCGTCGTGACCCAGTGGTCGCGCAAGGCAAATCCCGCCGCGCCGGCGAACGCGCGCATCACGTTCAAGTCCAGCCCGGATACGTCCCACAGCAGCAGCACGGCCAGCAGGCTGGCGCACCATGCCACGTCGCGCCCACGCTGCGTTGTCACATGGTTGCGTGCGTTCATGTGGCCCATCGTAGTGCAGGCCTCGAGCCCGGCCGCGCACCGCCCGCACTGGCCCGGCGCGGGTTCGAGGTCGTTCGCCAGGGCGCGTCAGTGGCTGGACGCCGTCGGCACAGCCGTTTGCCTGCCCAAGGGTGTCGGGTCACTTCGGCGTTGCTGCCGCGTCGACATCGCGCGGTCGATCTCGGCAAAAGTGCGCGCGAGTTTCGGCCCTTGGAGCGCGACGCCGAGTTGCCGCGCGATCTGGGTGGCCGAAAAGATGCCGCGGATCATCGGTTTGCGCAGCAGCGGATTGTCTTCCACCACCAGCGCATGTTGCCGGCCGGAGTGCTTGAGTGTCGCCACCACGTCGCCGACATGGGCGTGCAGCACGTCGTCGAGTGGAATCACCTCGATATCCTCACGCTGGGTCATCACGTCGCGCACAAGGATCTCTTCGAAGGCGACATTACGGCAGTTCATGACCTCGGTGGGCCTGTCGCCGATCAGGTCGCGCGACGTCAAGATGCCGATGACGTCGCCATCGCCATCGGTCACCAGCAGGGAGCGCACACCGCGCGAGATCATCTTCTGCGTCGCGGCTTCGACGTCGACCTCGCCGCGTACCGTCGCCGCCGCGACATAGCGCAGGTCGGTCATCACTTCGAGCGCCGAGGCGTCCGGACCGACGGGGTTGGGCGCGAAGTGGTAGGGGCGCACGCAGCCGCTGTGCGGTTTCAGCGTCGACAGCGGTAGCGGGGTGAAACGGGGCTTGGTGTGGTCCATGGCTGCTCTCCGGGCGGTATGGGTATCGGCGTGGCGCACGTTGCGTGCGCACACGCGCACGTGGCGCTGGGCCTATCCAGCGCCGATCAGGCGCCGGAACGAATCGCCGATCCGGTGCAACACCGAGCCATGCACCGGAGCGCAGGGCGCTGCCAGCGCCGGCCCGGCGACTGCGATCGGCAAGCGCCGCGCGTAATTGGCGGCGCTGTCGACCCGGTGGCGCGCGGCGATGTCCGGATTCGCCTTCAGTCGCTGGCGCTTCAAGGTCGCTGCGATCAGCGCCAGTTTCAACGTAGTCGGCTTGACGGGTTTGGGCAGGAAACGAAAGATCTGTCCGCAGTTGATGAGGGTCACCACGTCCACCGCGTCGGCCGCGGCGGTATAGACGACGCTGACGATGTCGGGATGCTCGTGCTTCAAGGCCTTGAGCAGGTTCGTCGTGTCGAAGCCGCCCACATGGGTGTCGGCGATGATGATGCCCACGCGGTCGTCGCGGATGGCGAGCATGGCCTCGGCAAGGTTGTGGGCGTGCACGATCGGGCGAGTGGCGCCCAGGGCATGGCCGAGGATTTCGGCAACCGCAGGGTCGTCGTCGATCACCAGCACCGACTCGCTCGAAGCCGCGGGCGCCGCGTCGCCTTCGCCGTCGAGCGGAGGCGGTTCGACGGCATGGGTGCGGGCGATCTCGGCCGCCTGTGCCACCACTTTGGGCAGCTCGTTGACGTCCCAGGGCTTGTTGATGAAGCGAAAGACTTCACTCTCGTTGACCGAACGCAGGATCGCCTGCATGTCCGAATAACCGGTCAACAGGATGCGCATTGAGCGTGGTGACAGCTTGCGCACTTCGCGCAGGAACTCCGAACCCATCATCCCCGGCATGCGCTGGTCGCTGATGACAACGTCGAAGTCGTTGCATTTGACGATCGGCAACGCATCCTGACCACTGCTCGCCGTGGTGACCTCGAAATCCTTCTGCAGCAACCACTGCAACGAACGCAGGATGTTGGGTTCGTCGTCGACACACAGTACGCGGCCCTTCTTCTCTGTCATGAGCTTGTCCTCGATTACGCCGCTTTGCGCTGCGTCGCCGCTAACGGCAACCAGACGGTGAAGGTCGACCCGACGTTTTCGCGGGTCGACACGCTGATGTCACCACCGTGCTCCCGCACGATCGTGCGTGCGATCGACAGGCCGATCCCGGTCCCTTCGCCAGCCGGTTTGGTGGTGAAGTAGTCGTCGAAGATGTGCGGCAGTGCGTCCGGCCGGATGCCCGTGCCGGTGTCGATCACATCGACGCGGATGCGTCCCCTTTCCACGCTGCTGCGCACCGTCACTTCACCGTCGTCGGCGATCGACTGGGCAGCGTTGTTGATGAGATTGAGGAACACCTGGTTGAGCTGGGAGGCGTTGCATTCGAAGTGCGGTACTTCGCCGTATTGCTCGACGACGCGCACGCCTGCCGGCATCACGCTCTTGGCGATGTAGACGACGTTGTGCAGGCCCTTGTTGATGTCGAACAGGGCAGTCTTGCTGCGGTCCAGGCGCGTGAAGTCGCGCAGGTTCTCGACCAGTTCGCGCATCTGCTCGATGCCCTGCAAGGTGTCGCCGAGCATTTCGATCGGCGTCGCGACGTTGAGTTCGTCCTCGTCGATGCCGGCCATTTGCAGTCGCGCCTTGCTCACGTCCAGCGTCACCCGGTCGCTGTTGGCGCTCCTGACCACGGTCGAGAAGCGGCTGGCCACCTTGAGCGGCAGTTCATAGCGCTTGAGCGCCGCGACGGCCATGCTGACGTTGCTGTGCGAAAACGCGAGCGGCGTGTTCAACTGATGCGCCACGCCGGCCACCATCTGGCCGAGCGAGGCCATCTTCTCGGCCTGCGCGAGTTGCTGTTGTCCGCGCTCGCGCTCCTTGGCCTGCTGGGCGAGGATGCCGTCGGCCCGCCGCACGATCATGTACAGCGCGACGAACAGCGCCGCGAGCAAGCCCAGTACGATGGCCAGCGTGACACGCGAAGAGCCTTCCACCTTGGCTTCGTTGTCGGCCGCGGCGGTTCGCACCCGGGCCTGGTTCGCAACCGCTGCCTGCTTGATCTGCGCGGAAGTCTGCTTGATCTGATTGAGAAACGGCGTCACGTCGGAGTAGACCTCGAACACGCCGACGATGCGGTCTCCTCCCGGCGCCACGACAGGCATGTAGCTGGAGATCAGGTCGCGCTGCTCGACCACGCCCTCGAAGGCGCTGAAGCGGTCGCGGAACGTCAGCTCGCTCTTGGCCTTGCCGTCGACGGCCGCGCCGCGCCAGCCCGCGTTCGTACTCTTGTCCTCGCCGATCTGGCCCGGCTCGGACGAATAGACGGTGATGCCACGCAGGTCGAACACCTTGATCTTGAACACGGTGCTCTTCTTCATCGAGTCGTAGACCTTGCCGTTCAGGCTCGCGAAGTCCTTGTCGGCCATGATCTGTCGGCCCACCTGGGCCAAACAGGCCTTCTTTTCGGGCGGCGACTTGAGCTTGCCGTCAACCGGGTCCTTGGCGTCGGCAATGGCACGACAGGGCTCGATCGGGATCTCCGTTGCACGGGCAACAAAGGGTGCGAAATCCCGCTCCCACAAGGCATTGGCAAACAGACGCGTGAGGTTGACGTTGCCCGACTCGTGGATCGCAAGCAGGTCGCGGCGTGCCGATTCGTCCTGTTGCCTGGCGAAGTCCGTCTGTACCTGCTCGAAGAACAGGCTTTGCTGCGTCTGCGCCTGCTTGAAGAATGCGCCCTGCGTCCACTCGAAGTAGATCAACGCCGCGGCCACCAGGAAGAACATGCCCGATGCCGCAATGACAAAGTAACGCACGAGACGGAACCGCGTCGGTTGGGCCATGGCAGCCTGGGTTCCGGAACTGCTTCTCGTGTCGTCGCGATCCATCATCTCCGCCTCCTGTTGTGTGCCGCACCGCATCGTCGTCGGCGCCGGTTCGGTGCCGATCACTCCCTCACTGCGCTTGCCCGCATCGTCGCGTTGGCTACCGGCATCGAGATTGATCGGCCGCAACCCGCTCGGCGTTTCCTGCGCACGACTCGTGCCGCCGTGCGATCGATCACAGCCCACGTGTTGTCACCTGCCAACGCGGGGCTTCCGTTCAAACGGCAGGTCGTGCCAGCGATGGCGCGTTCCCGTTCCTGCAAGCAGTGCGTCCGTTGTTGATCTCGAATCAGGTGGGGAGATGACTGAGCGTGTGATGATGCGTCCCGGTCCATCATTGTCCGTTGCCTTGCAAGGCCCCCACGCGTGCTCGCCCGCTTGCTTCCCGACCGTCTGCGACTGCTGTGGCTGCTGCTGCTGGCCTTCGTGATCTTCAATGCTGTGGTGCGCCTCGGGCTGGTGGCCTACAACGGGCAGTGGGGTGTGTTTGTACCCTGGCGGCTGTTGCCGGCGATGGCCATCGGCGCGCTGTTCGACATCGGCGTCGCGACCTTCTTCCTCGCGCCGCTCGGCCTGCTTGTCGTGGCTTGGCCGAACGGGCGCGCGGGACTGCGCACGACCCTCTTGGCCGTGCTGCTGCCGCTGGTGGTGCTGATGGTTTTCGTCGGCGCTTCGGAGTTCACGTTCTGGAACGAGTTCGCCTCGCGCTTCAATTTCATCGCCGTCGACTAACTGATCTACACCAACGAGGTCGTCGGCAACCTCCGCGAGTCGTACAACCTGCCGCTGTTGCTGGCCGGCGTCGGGTTCGTGTCGCTGGCCCTGTGGTGGGGCGTGGCGCGAGCGTTGCGCCCGCATTGGCGCTCGTCGCTGGCAGGCCGCACGCGGCTGGGGGCGGCGGTCGTGCTGGTGGCGCTGCCGTTCTTGGCGGTGGCCGCGCTCGATGCGCGCTACAAGGAGTTTTCCAACGATGCCCAGGCCAACGAGATCGCCGGCAACGGCTACTTCGATTTCTGGCATGCGTTCTGGGCCAACGAGATCGACTACGACCGCTTCTACAGGACGCTGCCGGCGCAGCGCGCGCTGGCCACGCTGGCCAACGAGCTGAGCAGCCCGCGGCTGAAGGTCGTGGTCTCGCAACGGCCGTTCGATCGCGAAATCGTCAACCCGGGCCCGCCGAAGCTGCTCAACGTGGTGCTGATTTCGGTCGAGAGCTACTCGGCCGAGTTCATGGCTGCCTTCGGCAACAAGCAGGGTCTCACCCCCCACACCGACAAGCTGGCCAATGAAGGCCTGTTGTTCACCCAGCTCTACGCCACCGGGACGCGCACCGTGCGCGGCCTGGAGGCGTTGACGCTGTCGGTGCCGCCGACACCCGGCCATTCGATCGTCAAGCGGCCCGACAACGGCAATCTGTTCACCGTCGGCGAGGTCTTCAAGGACGCCGGCTACGAGCCGCTGTACCTGTACGGCGGCTACGGCTACTTCGACAACATGAACGCCTTCTTCGCCGGCAACGGCTACACGGTCATCGACCGCACGGCGCTCAAGCCCGAGGACATCCATTTCGAGAACATCTGGGGCGTGGCTGACGAAGATCTGTACACGCTGGCGCTGCGCGAGCTCGACCAGCGCCATGCCAAGGGCGTGAAATTCTTCGCCCACGTGATGACCACCACCAACCACCGGCCGTACACCTACCCCGCAGGCCGCACCGACATCCCGTCAAAAACCGGCCGCGAGGGTGGCGTCAAGTACACCGACTGGGCCATCGGCAACTTCGTCGAGCGCGCGCGTAGCAAGCCGTGGTTTGCCGACACGCTGTTCGTCATCGTCGCCGACCACACCCACAAGGGCCGTGGCCGGCAGGAGCTGCCACCCGAGAACTATCACATTCCGCTGATCGTCTATGCCCCTGCGCATGTGAAACCGGCGCGCATCGACACGCTCGCTTCACAGATCGACGTTTCGCCAACGGTGCTCGGTCTGCTCAACTTCAGCTACCGCAGCAAGTTCTTCGGCCACGACATCCTGCGCGAAGGCAAGGACCATCCGCGCGCACTGATGGCCAACTACCAGACCGTCGGCTACTACGAGCAGGGCCGCATCGTCGAGTTGAAGCCCAATGGCCGGGCCCGCGTGGTCGATGCGGTGACCGGCCGGCAGGCCCCCGACGATGCGCTGTCGCGAGAGCTGATCGACGACACCATCAGCTACTACCAGGTGGCGGCGCAGGCCTACCGCCGCGGCGACCTCAAGACCAAGCCGTAGCGTGCCGTGGGCGCGCCCGGGAGGCTACTTGAACAGGTCCTTGACCCGGTCGGTCCAGCTCTTGGCGTCGGGCGAGTGGCGCTCGCCGCCCTTCTTCAGCGACTCGTCGAGCTCGCGCAGCAGCTTCTTCTGCTGCTCGGTGAGCTTGATCGGCGTCTCCACCGAGATGTGGCAGTACAGGTCACCGGGGTAGCTCGAGCGCAGGCCCTTGATGCCCTTGCCGCGCAGGCGGAAGGTCTTGCCGTGCTGAGTGCCATCGGGCAGTTCGATCTCGACTTTGCCGGCCAGCGTGGGCACCTCGATCGCGCCGCCCAAGGCCACGGTGGTCAGGCCCACCGGCACGGTGCAGTGCAGATCGTCGCCGTCGCGCTCGAAGATGCCGTGCTGGGCGACGCGGATCTCGATGTACAGGTCACCCGCCGGGCCGCCATTGCTGCCCGGCTCGCCGTTGCCGGCCGAGCGGATGCGCATGCCTTCGCTGATGCCGGCGGGGATCTTCACCTCGAGCGTCTTCTGCTTCTTCAGCTTGCCCGCGCCGTGGCAGGTGATGCAAGGCTCGGGGATGATCTTGCCCGTGCCGCGGCATTGCGGGCAGGTCTGCTGGATGCTGAAGAAGCCCTGGCGCAGGTGCACCGTGCCATTGCCGTTGCACTGCGGGCAGGTCTTGGCGCTGGTGCCGGGCTTGGCACCGCTGCCGGTGCAGGTCTCGCAGTTGTCCCAGCTCGGGATGCGGATCTGGGTGTCCTTGCCGCGCGCGGCTTCTTCGAGCGTGATCTCCAGGGCGTACGACAGGTCGGCGCCGCGGAAGACCTGCTGGCCGCCGCGACGGCCACCGGCGGCACCGGCGGCGCCACCGAAGATGTCGCCGAAGATGTCGCCGAAGGCCTCGGCAAAGCCGCCGAAGCCCTCCTGCCCGGGCGCACCGCGAAAGCCGCCCAGGTTGGGGTCGACACCGGCATGGCCGTACTGGTCGTAGGCAGCGCGCTTTGGCGCGTCGGAGAGCATCTCATAAGCCTCCTTGGCCTCCTTGAATTTCTCTTCCGACTTCTTCGCGTCGTCCCCCTGGTTGCGGTCGGGGTGGTGCTTCATGGCCAGCTTGCGGTAGGCCTTCTTGATGTCGTCCTCGGTGGCGTTTTTCGCCACGCCGAGGATGTCGTAGTAGTCGCGCTTGGCCATGAACTATCTCAATGCACGAGAAATGAAACCGCCGCGTCGAGCGACGGGTGGGGCCCGACGGCGCGAACGCGACGTGATATCGCAGCCGGCCGCAGGCCCCCCAGCACGATCACTTCTTGACTTCTTTGAACTCGGCATCGACCACGTTGTCGTCGGCCGTGGCGTCGGCCTTCGCAGCCGACGCTTGCGGCGCCTCGCCGCCATTGCCGCCCTGCGCAGCGGCGGCCTTCTGCGCCTCGGCGTACATCTTCTCCGACAGCTTGTGGCTGGCGGTCATCATCGCGTCGGTCCTGGCTTCGAGGGCCGCCTTGTCGTCGCCCTTCAGGGCTTCCTCGACTTCCTTGATCGCGGCCTCGATCTTGCCTCTCTCGTCGTCACCGAGTTCCTTGCCATGCTCGGCCAGGCTCTTCTTCACGCTGTGCATCATGGCGTCGGCGTGGTTGCGCGCCTGCACCAACTCGAGCTTTTTCTTGTCCTCGTCGGCGTTCAGC
>JANMSR010000461.1:0-1538 GCA_031389565.1 Burkholderiales bacterium | reverse complement strand
GCCTGGGCCCTGTTCTGGACGCTGCAGGTGGCCGTGCTGTTGCGCCTGGCCAGCGCGCTGTGGCCGCAGGCGGGCGCACCGCTGCTGCTCGCCGCCATGGCCGCGTGGGCGGTGGCCATGGTCGGCTGGGCGCTGCGCTATGGTCGCTGGCTCGGCCGCCCGCGCGCCGACGGCCGGCCGGGGTGAACGCCTAAGCCGGAGTGATTTCCCTGCCCTTGGTTTGGATCAACTCCACGCGGCCCGCACAGCGTGGATGATGTGCGCTTTGCCGCCCACAGGAACCCGCCTTGACCCTCATGTCCCCCTCCGAGTCCGCCGCGGCCATCGCCGCATTGCCGCCCCAAGCCATCAGCGCCGAGGTGCTGCTGGAGAAGTACGCCAAGGGCGACGAGCAGAGCATCGATGAGGTCTACCGCCGCGTCGCCCTGGCACTGGCCCAGGCCGAACCCGCGGAGCAGCGCGCACCCTGGGCCGAGCGTTTCGCGCAGGCGCTGGAGCACGGCTTCATTCCGGCTGGGCGCATCCAGTCGGCGGCCGGCACCGGCCTGGCGGCCACGCTCATCAACTGCTTCGTGCAGCCCGTCGGCGACTCGATCACGCAGGTCGATGACGGCCACCCGGGCATCTACACCGCGCTGGCCGAAGCCGCCGAGACCATGCGCCGCGGCGGCGGCGTCGGCTACGACTTTTCGCGCATCCGCCCGCGCGGCGCCTGGGTCGGCGCCACGCAGAGCAGCGCCAGCGGCCCGGTCAGCTACATGCGCGTGTTCGACCGCTCGTGCGAGACGGTCGAGTCGGCCGGCTCGCGGCGCGGCGCGCAGATGGGCGTGTTGCGCTGCGACCACCCCGACATCGAAGAGTTCATCCACGCCAAGGACCGCGGCGACCTGAAGAACTTCAACATCTCGGTCGGCGTCACCGATGTCTTCATGCAGGCGGTGCGCGACGGCAGTGATGTCGAACTGGTGCACCGCGCCGAGCCCGGCCCAGCTCAGAAGGACGCCGGCGCCTGGCGCCGCGGCGACGGCCAGTGGGTCTTCCGCAAGCTGCCCGCACGCGAGCTGTGGGAGCAGATCATGCGCGCCACCTACGACCACGCCGAGCCCGGTGTGCTGTTCCTCGACACCATCAACCGCGACAACAACCTCGCGTACTGTGAAAGCATCAGCGCGACCAACCCCTGCGTGACGGCCGACACCTGGGCCATGACGGGCGATGGTCCGCGCCAGGTGCGCACGCTGATCGGCCAGCACTTCACTGCGATCGTCGATGGCAAACCCTTCGCGACCGCGTCCGAAGGCTTCTTTAGCACTGGCGAAAAGCCGGTGCTGCGATTGAGCACGCGACAGGGCCATGGGCTTCGATTGACTGCCGACCATCCGGTGCGCCGCGTGACGCGCAAGACCCGCTACCTGGTCGAAAGCGCCTGGCTGCGCGCCGGTGAGCTTGCGTCAGGCGATGAGATCGTCTTGCATGACCACCGCGGCTTGGCGGGATGGGAAGGCGCGCGCACGCAGCAAGAAGGCTACCTGATCGGC
>JANMSR010000451.1:0-1555 GCA_031389565.1 Burkholderiales bacterium | reverse complement strand
CTCACCGACGCGTCCAAGGTCGGCCTGTTGTTCGACACCGGCCACGCCTACTACGGCGGCGCCGCCGACCCGGTGACGCTGCTGAAGAAGCACGCCGCGCGCGTGGTGCACGTGCACTGCAAGGACGTGCGCCCGGCCTTGATCGCCAAGGCGCGCAACGACGGCTGGAGCTTTCTGCAGGGCGTGCTCGCCGGCACCTTCACCGTGCCGGGCGATGGCGCGATCGACTACGACGCGGTGCTCGGCGCGCTGCACGCTGCCGACTACCAGGGCTGGCTGGTCGTCGAAGCCGAGCAGGACCCGGCGGTGGCGCCCAGCTATGCCTATGCGAAGAAGGGTTATGAAACCCTGCGCCGGATCGTCGACCGGCTGAGCGTCGAGGCTTCACGATGACCAGCCCCCTGCTCGTGAAGGCGCGCCGTGAGGGCCGCGACATCGTTCGCGTGACGCCCGAGAGCGCCGGCTGGAAGCATGTCGGCTTTCGCGCGCTGCGCCTGGCCGCCGGCGACAGCGAGCGCATCGCCACCGGCAGCCGCGAGCTGTGTCTCGTCGTCCTGGCCGGTGCGGTCGACGTGACGGTCGGCGCGCAGGCCTTCGACGAACTGGGCACGCGCGACAGCGTGTTCGACGACCGCGCGCCCGCGGCCTTGTACGTGCCCGCCCGCCACGAGGTCACGATCCAAGCCTTCGGCCCGGCCGAAGTGGCGCTGTGCAGCGCGCCCTGCGACGACCAACCGCGCGCCGTGCGCCTGCTCGACCCGGACCAGATGCGCCGCAGCGTGCGTGGCCAGGGCAGCAACACGCGATTCATCTGCGACATCCTGCCGCACGACGACCCGACCGCCGCGCACCTGCTGGTGGTGGAGGTGCGCACGCCGGCCGGCCACTCGTCGAGCTACCCGCCGCACAAACACGACAGCGAAGCGCCGCCCTCAGAGACGCAGCTCGAAGAAACCTACTACCACCGCCTCAACCCGCCGCAGGGCTTCGCCTTCCAGCGCGTTTACACCGATGACCGCAGCCTCGACGAGGCTTGTGCCGTCGAGGACCACGACGTGGTCATGGTGCCGCGCGGCTACCACCCGGTCGTCGCGCCGCATGGCTACGACCTGTACTACCTCAACGTGATGGCCGGCCCGCAGCGGCTATGGGTCTTTCGCAACGACCCGGCGCATGAGTGGATGCTGGGGCGCTGAAGCCTGGGCATGCGAGTTGCTGCCCGCCTGAAGCCTGTTCGGCGTGGGCTGGCGAGCGCCCTTTCTAGAACCACAGGCCTAAAATGCTGCGTTGCAGCAAAAGTAGCTTGCAATGTCGCGGTAAACGAGTAGATTCGAGGCATGCTGCACCGCAGCAATCTGGATCGAATCCTGACCTCAACCTACCGGAGCCCCCCATGCTGAACACAGAACAATTTGCCCCCACGAACAAGGCCAACTTCGAGGCCCTGATGGGCCTGACCGCCAAGGCATTCGATGGCGTCGAGCAAGTCACTGCAGTCAACTTGCAGTTCGTCAAGGCCAGTCTCGGCGAAGCCACCCAAACCGGGCGGGCCGCA
>JANMSR010000442.1:0-6674 GCA_031389565.1 Burkholderiales bacterium | reverse complement strand
TGCGGCGACACCTGCCCCTTGCAGACGGCCAAGATGCGCGAGCTGCAGCGCGTGCTGGGCGAGCGCGTCGGCCGCGACATCTTCTTCTATTCGATCAGCGTCGACACGCAACGCGACACGCCCGCGGTGCTCAAGGCCTATGCCCAGAAGTTCGACATCGGGCCGGGCTGGCTGTTCCTCACCGGCAAGGACGAGAACGTCAAGGCCGTGCTGCGCAAGCTCGGCCTGGCCAGCGGCAAGGATCCGGCCTCGCTCGAGGCGCACCGCACCACGATGATGGTCGGCAACGAGCCGACAGGGCAATGGATGAAGAACTCGTCGCTGGACAACCCGCGCTTCCTCGCTGCCACGCTCGAGACCTTCCTGGGCTGGAGCGCAGTGGCGCCGCGGCCGGGCTACGCGCAGGCCAAGCCGATCAACATCGGCAACGGCCAGTTCGTCTTCCAGAACGCCTGCGCCGCGTGCCACAGCATCGGCGGCGGCGACAAGGTCGGGCCGGACCTGCTGGGCGTGACCCGGCGCCGCCCGCGCGACTGGCTGGAGCGCTTCATCCTCGTGCCCAACGAAATGATCGCCGCCGGCGATCCGGTGGCCACGGCGCTCTTCAAGCAGTACAAGCGCGTGCCGATGCCCAACCTCGGCCTGGCGCGCGACGAAGTCGGCGACATCCTGGCCTACCTGGACCAGCGCGCTGCTGCCCACGACACCAAGGCGAAGGCCGCCACGGCCTCGCGGCCCTGACCCGCAGGCGCCCGAGATCTCGCCGCCGGCACGCAGACGCTCGAGCCGCCAGCTGGCAAGTGCGGGCCGCCGATGTGACGAGCATCTGCGGGCACGCGCCGAAGCCGTGAACTCAGCTGCTGGTGGCGGCTGGGCTGCTCGCCCAGAGCTGCGGCCGCGGCTGCGGGTGAGTCGCCAGGAAGCCGCCTGTGGCGAGCGACCGGAATGGGCGGCAACCGATGCACGGTCTCCCGCCTCCGGTTGTTCCCTGCGCTCACATCGCGGACCTTCAGCGCGCCGCCTCGACGGTCAGCAATGCGGTAGATCGGGACGCTCAAGAGGCGTGAGCTCGGCGCCGGCTCCGGGCCGTGCCCTGCCGGCCAGCGGTCGTGCTCGTTGGTCTGATGCACAGCGAACAGCGGCCCTTCAAGGTGCCGTCTCGATGCGTCACTTCGGGCTTGATCGCGACACCAGGAGCCCGCACTCGGGACGTGACGAAGGCCGGAGCACGGGTACGCAAGATTCCGCGCGAATGCGCGCACCGCCATCGGCGCTGCGCGCTGCGGTCACAGGGTGCGCCCGCGCCCTCGTGCGCGTTGTGAAGGGCGGTTTCAGCCTCAGCCGTGCAGCCCCTCGTACTTGGCCAGCAGCTCGTCGTTGCTCTCCTGGAAGTCCGGGTCGGCGACGATGCAATCGGCCGGACAGACCAGCTTGCATTGTGGCTCGTTCTCGGCGCCCACCAATGGAGCCTCGAAAATCGTCAGTGAGGGGCGCGGGTCACGGATTCAGGTCGTTCACATAGGTCTTGAGAAAAGATTTCAGACTTTGCGCCGCCGCCGAAAGGCTGCGACCCTGGCGCGTCAGGAACGAAATCTCGCGCCGAATCTCCGGGTTCACCAGTTTTCTGACCTGGATGTTGTACAGCCGGGTGATCGGCTTGGCGTAAGACGGCAGAACGGCAACGCCGAGGCCGGCGTCCACCATGGCAACGACGGTGGACAGGAACGACACCTCGTATCCGGCGTGCACGCCGACCCCGGCCTCGGCCAGACAATCGCTGACCAGTAGTCCCACCGAGTTGTCGCGGGTCAGCTCGATCAAGGGATGGCCCGCCAGATCGCGCCAGGCGACTCGGGTCTTGCGGGCCAAGGGATGCGCGGCCGGGCAGATCAGCACCAAGGTGTCGGCCATCAGCGTTTCGGCAGACAGTTCACGCCCGGACTTTTCGTAAGTCCCGATGCCGAAGTCCACCTCGCCCTCGCGCACCTTGGACTGAATTTGCGCGGCCAGCGTGTCCTTCAGGATCACGCTGATGCCCGGGTACAGGGCGGTGTACTGGGCAATCGCCTTGGGCAGCAGGATCGATGCCATCAGCGGCGTCGCCGCGACGGCCACCCGACCGCGCTTCTTCGCGACCAGTTCCTGCGAGCTCGAGAGTGCGTGGTGCAGGTCTGCCAGCACCCTTTCGGCAACCGAGTAGAAGTCTCGGCCGGCGTCCGTGGGCTGCACCAGCCGAGTCGTTCGGTCAAACAGGCGCAGGCCGAACTGCCGCTCGAGCTGGCTGATCAACACGCTCACCGCCGACTGGGTGAGGTGCAAGCGGTTCGCTGCTGCCGTGAAGCTTCCCGACTGCGCCACGGCGAGAAAGGCCTTGATCTGCTTCAAGGTGATATTCATGAAGGCAGTTCATGGATTGAGTCAAAGAATGAAATTGTAGGATCAATCAAGCTGTGCCACTCTCGGCCCCAGCGCGTCACCGGGCAGCCCAAGGGCGCGCCGACGACGCCAGCGCCCTGAGCGGCATGACCCAAGGAGACTGCGTGAAACTCGACCTCTTCAACCACATATTCCCGCGCGCCTACTACGAGCGGATGCTGAAGGTGGCCCCCAACGGCAAGGACATGCACAAGCGCGTGCGCGAGATTCCCTGCATCGTCGACCTCGACGAGCGCTTCCGGATCATGGATCGTTTCGGCGACTACGCGCAGGTCATCTGCCTCGGCTCGCCGCCGATCGAGGTCTTCGGCCCGCCGCCGCTATCGACCGAGATGGCACGCCTGGCCAACGACGGCATGGCCGAGTTGGTGCGCAAGTATCCGGACCGCTTTCCAGCCTTCATCGCGTCGTTGCCGATGAACGACCCCGAAGGCCTGTTGCGCGAGACCGAACGTGCGATCAACCAGTTGGGCGCCGTGGGCGTGCAGGTCTTCACCAACGTCCTGGGCAAGCCCTTGACCGCGCCCGAGACCCTGCCGCTGTTCGATCTGATGGCGCGCCTGGACCGGCCGATCTGGCTGCACCCGGCGCGCGGCGCCGACTTCGCTGACTACAAAGGCGAGAAGAAGAGCCACTTTGAGATCTGGTGGACCTTTGGCTGGCCCTACGAAACCAGCGCCGCCATGGCCCATATGGTGTTCGAAGGCCTGTTCGACAAACACCCCGATCTCAAGATCATCACCCACCACATGGGCGGCATGATCCCGTACTTCGAGGGTCGGGTCGGCCCCGGTTGGGACCAGTTGGGCAGCCGGACCTCGGACGAGGACTACACGCTGATCCTGAAGAAGCTGAAGAAGCGTCCGCTCGACTACTTCAAGATGTTCTACGCCGACACGGCACTGTTCGGCGCACGCGCAGCCACCGAGCTGGGTCTGAAGTTCTTTGGCGTCGACCAGGTGGTGTTTTCCTCGGATGCGCCGTTCGACCCCGACAAGGGCTCGGCCTACACGGGCTGGACCATCGAGATCATCGACGCGCTGGACATCACGCCGGCGCAACGCCATGCGATCTACGAGGGCAACGCGCGCCGGCTGCTGAAGCTCGCATGATGTTTGTTTTCACCGCAACCAGTGAGGCCCGACATGACAGTCAGCGAATCCAGCCTTGACCCGCACCGGCGTCGACTGCTTCGAAACTTGGGCTTGTCCGGCGTCGGCCTGTTGGCGCCGGTCGCATGGGCGCAGGCCCAGCCTGCGGGCGCTCCCGTCAAGCTCGTCGTGCCCTTTACGCCGGGTACCGGTATCGACCTGATCGCGCGCACGATCGGCCCCAAGCTGGCCGATCGGCTGGGCCGCCCGGTGATCGTGGACAACCGACCCGGCGCGTCGGGCAACCTGGGCACCGATGCGGTCGTGCGCGCGAGCGCCGATGGATCGACGCTGCTCGTCAGCGTCAATACCTTGGTGATGAACCGCAGCCTGTATCCGAACCTGGCGTTCGACCCGCTGAAGGATTTGGTGCCGATCTCGCTGACCAGTTGGGGACAACTGGTGCTGGTGGCCAGCAAGCAGTCTGGCTTCAACACGGCGCAGGAACTGGTTTCGGCCGCACGCGCCAATCCGGGTCGCATCAACTATGGTTCACCCGGCAGTGGCACGCCGCATCACCTGGCGATGGAACTCGTCAAGATCAAGACCGGCGCGTTCATGACCCACATTCCCTACCGGGGCACCGGCCCCGCACTGACCGACTTGCTGGGTGGGCAGATCGACGTGATGTTCCTGCCGATCCATGTCTCGCTGGCACAGATCCGCGGCGGCCGACTGACCGCGCTGGCCATCAGCAGCGACAAGCCGCATCCCCTGCTTGCGTCCGTGCCCCCGTTGCGTCAGCTCGGACTGGGGGATCTCAACGTCGACATGTGGTACGGCATCCTCGCGCCCAAGGGAACGCCGGCGGACTATGTGGCGCGGGTGAACGCCGAGCTGAAGGACATCCTCGAGTTGCCCGACGTGCGCGCCGCCTTCGAAACCCAGGGCATGACCCCCACGCACAGCAGCCCGGAGGCCTTTCGCAAGCTGATGGAGGACGATGCCGTGCGCTGGGGCAAGGTGGTCAAGGACCAAGGCATCCGGGCCGACTGAACGCCTGCGGCCCGACCCGCGCGACGGACGCTGAAGTACCGCGGCCAGCTCGCCGATGTCGCCGGTCTTCCTCGTCTTTGCGGTGTGCGCATTCGCGAGCGGCTTCGCGCTGCGAATCATCGACCCGCTGATCGTTCCGATCGCCCAGCAATTTGCTATGACCCCGGCGGCCGCGGCGCTGCTGAGCTCGGCCTATGCACTGCCGTACGCCATCGCGCAGCCCTTCCTCGGCCCGCTCGGCGACCGCTTCGGCAAGGCGCGCTGCATCCAGGTCTGCATCGCCGGACTGGCGCTGGCCCTGATGCTGGGCACGTTGGCACCGACCTTCGAATGGCTGATCGCCACGCGGGTCGGCGCGGGTGTGTTCGCCGCCGGCCTGATCCCGCTCGTGCTGGCCGGCATGGGCGACGCGTACGAGATGCAGGAGCGCCAGGTGATGATCGGACGCATGCTCTTGGCCATCATCTCCGGGCAGATGCTCGGCTCGACGCTGGCCGGGCTCGCGAACGACGCGTTCGGTTGGCGCAGCGCGCTGTTGATCGCCGCCCTCGCCGCACTGCTGGCCTGTGCGCTGGCCTGGTTCGCGATGCCCGGAGCGCGCCGCGCGGTCGCTGCGCCGGGCAGCGCGCACGCGTCGTTCGGCGCGCTGTACGGGCGCGTCTTCGCGAACCCGAAGGCGGTGTGGCTGTATGCGGCGGTGGTGGTCGAGGGGGCACTCGTGTTCGGTCTCTTTCCCTACGTCGGGCAGCTCCTGATCGAACGCGCCGGCAGCAGCGTGGCGGCCGCACCGAGCCAGGCCGGCCTCGTGCTGGGAGCGTTCGGCATCGGCGGGCTCGCCTATGCACTCTCGGTTCGCCGCCTGATCGCGCTGCTCGGCGTGAAACGCCTGTGCGTCGTCGGTTCGGTCGCAGTGGCGGCGAGCTACGCGGCGCTCGCCGTTTTCCACGTCTGGTGGGTCGCCGCGCTGGCGATGACGCTGGCCGGCGTGAGCTTCTTCATGTTGCACAACTCGCTGCAGACCGAGGCGACCGAGATCGCGCCCTCGGCGCGCGGCTCGGCGGTGGCACTCTTCGCGTGCGGCTTCTTCGCGGGCCAGGGCCTGGGCCCGCTGCTGTTCGGTGCGCTCGTCCACGGCTTCGGCTTCCCGGCCGCGCTGCTGACATCGGTCGTCGGGCTGGTCGTGCTAGGCCAGATCGTCGTGCGCAAGATCATCGCCTGACCGCAAGGCGCGATCCGCCGAATGGACCCGCAGCAAGCTGCCACCGGCTCAGCCGTGAAGCGCCTCGTACTTGGCCATCAGTTGCTCCGGGCTTTCCTGGAAGTCCGGGTCGGCGACGATGCAATCGGCCGGACAGACCAGCTTGCATTGCGGCTCGTCCTCGGCGCCGACGCATTCGGTGCAGCGCAGCGCATCGATCACGTAGATCGGGTCGCCGACGCTGATGGCTTCGTTGGGGCACACCGGCTTGCAGGCGTCGCAGGCGGTGCAGTCGTGGTTGATCAGCAGGGCCATGTTTCTCGTACTCCTCGTTAAGCCGCGGCGCGCTGCTGCAGCTCGTTCAGTTTGGCGTGCCGGAACGCGCCCCACAGGGCCGCGCCGATGGCACCGGCGTAGATCGAGTCGACGTGGCTGAGCGCGGTCACGGTGACTTTCTCATTGGCCAACTCTTCCTGGATCGCAGCCAGCAGCCCGCTGTCCAGGGCCAGGCCGCCGGTGATCAGCGCAACGCCTTGCTTGATGCCCGTCACCTTGAGCAGCTTGACGATGCGCGAGGCCATCGACAAGTGGATACCCTTCAGCACGTCAGGGGTGGCGATGCCGCGCGAGACCATGTTGATGACGTCGGTCTCGGCCAGCACGGCGCAGATCGAGCTGCACTTCTCGGGCCAGTTCCTGGAGAACATCGCACGCTACCTCGGCGTCGCCGTCGAGGAGATCGGCCCGCTGTCGCAAAGCTCGAAGAACCCCGAGAAGTGCAGCTCGATCTGCGCCGTGCTGGCCGAAACCGACGTCATCAACATGGTCTCGCGCGGCATCGCCACCCCCGACGTGCTCAAGGGTATCCACTTGTCGATGGCCTCGCGCATCGT
>JANMSR010000438.1:0-13765 GCA_031389565.1 Burkholderiales bacterium | reverse complement strand
GGCACGGCAGAAGCGCTTTACCTTCGACGGTGACCATTTCTTTGTCGACCTGGTGTTCTACAACCGGCTATTGCACTGCTATGTGCTCGTCGATCTGAAGCTGGGCAAGCTGACCCACCAAGACCTGGGTCAGATGCAGATGTACGTGAACTACTTCGACCGCTTCGTGAAGATCGAAGGCGAGAACGCCACCGTGGGCATCGTGTTGTGCAAGAAGAAGAACGAGGCGCTGGTGGAGATCACGCTGCCGGCCGACGCCAACATCCACGCCCGGGAGTACCGGCTTTATTTGCCGAACAAGGAGGAGTTGCAGAGGAAGTTGCAGGAGTGGGTGGGGGCGTCTGGGGCATGAGCCAAGCCGAATGGAAACCGGCCTTGTTGACAGTCATCGCCGACACGCGGCCCGAATCGCTGAACGAGTTGGCGGCTCAAACTGGTCGCACCCCCGGCAACCTGTCGCGGACGCTGCGCACGATGGAGCGTTATGGCCTGGTGCGCCTGCACAAGGGCGCACGCGGAATGGTTCGGCCCGAGGTGCCGTATCGCGATGTTCAGCTGAAGATGACCCTGTCGTAGAGGCCGCCCTGGCTGCCAAGTCGACGCACCGTCAGCGTTGTCGGTTCCACCCGCATCGGTGCGGACCTTGCGAGGGCGCAGGCGCAGGGGTCGCGGCCGACGCCACCGACAGCCGGGCACCCCGGGCGAGCGCATTTGCCGTCGATCAGCCTCGCGATCCGGAGCGCTCGGCGCGCTCGCACCGCGGGTCGGGCCCGTAGCTCGTGTCCTCGACGATGCCCTGCGGCGTGATGCCCACATGGAACAACAGGCAGAACGGCCCCGTGAAGCGGTAGGACCACACCGTCTGACTGTGGTAGCGCACCCCCCACACCATCCAAGGCTCGCCGAGTTGCTCACGCAACTGCTCGCGTGTGATGCCCGCTTGGACGCGGTTGAAATGCGCTTCGTCCAGAACGTTCCCCCAACTCAGCAGGCGGCCCTGGGCGTCGAACTGCAGCATGAAGGTCTGCTTGCCGATCGGGTATGCGAACTTGCGGCCACCGTCGGGCGTTGCGTGCTCGCCGCTGGGCCGGCCCACCCGTCGGCGCACGTCGTCGACGTTGTCGCCCGACTTCAACGAGTAGGGCAGCATGCCGGCGCAAGCGACGAACAGCCAGACGCACGCCAGCACGGCCAGCACCGTGCGCGGGCGTCGCGCAAACAACCCGCCCTTGGCCTGAGCACGCCGGGCCGCCCCAAGTGCGAATTCCGGAGTGCGCAGCACGAAGTAACCGTCTTGAAAGTCAAGCGTGTTTGAAGTCAGGCTCCCAGCATTTGTTGTTCTTGACCATGGCGTTGAGGGTGGTCAGGAGCTTGCGCATGCAGGCCACCAGCGCAACCTTGGGGAGCTTTCCCGCACCGAGCAGACGCTGATAAAACGCCTTGATGGCAGGGTTGTACCTGGCCGCCGTGAGAGTGGCCATGTACAGCACTCGCCGTATTTCGGAGCGGCCGCCCTGAACGCGTCGGCGGCCACGACTGTTGCCAGAGTCGTTGGCCATCGGGGCGACCCCCACGAGTGCTGCAATCTCTCGTCTGTTGAGCTTGCCCAGTTCGGGCAATTCAGCGATGAGCGTGGCGCTTGCGACCGGGCCGATGCCACCGGCCGAGCGCAAGAGCTTGTCCAACTCTTCGTAGTGCTCTTTGACGTGGCTGACCATCTGGAGTTCGACCTCGTCGAGCTGGGCGCGAATGGCCACGATCATCGCCTCGATACTCGGGCGCACCTTGGTGATCGCCAACTGAAGACGCTGACGCTCGGCACCGAGCATCGTCAGAAGTTGGCGCCGACGCGTGACCAGCGCAGCCAACGTCTGCTGCTTGTCGTCGGGCAGCGGGCGAATGAATCTGTTCAAGTCGGGACGACGAACCAAGACGCCAGCAAAGTCGGCCAGCATCCGAGCGTGCACGGCGTCGGTCTTGGCCAATTGACCCATCGACTTGGCGAAATCGCGCGCTTGGCGCGGATTGACCACAGCCACGCTCAAGCCCGCCGCTTGAAGCGCGCAGGCAAGCGCCGCTTCGTAGCCACCGGTGGCTTCCATGACCACCAGAGCAACGTCCAACGGCTGAAGAGCCGCCAGCAGCGCCGAATGACCATCAGCATCGTTGTCGAATCGCAGAACTCCGAGCTTGGCGTCCAGTACCCAGACATCCACGTGAGCCTTGGCCACATCGATGCCCACCACCACTGAGGAAACAGACATGGCCTTCAGCTCCCTTGCTTGTGAATGCGACCTCGTGCGAGACGGGGCGCGTAACCGTTCGGGCTTCAGGAAGACCAGCGCGGGGCTCGTACGCCATGTACTCCGTGACGGGCTTCGAAGCCCAAGGTTGCACCAGGCTGCACGGTCCGGTCTGGCCGCCTCAGCGGCGATCAAACTCTACCGCGCTGGTCTGGTTCAAAGATACAAGGTTGCCTGATCAGCCGCCGGCCCTATCGGACCGTGTAACCCCGCCCTTCCATGCAGGCCAGGGTCGCGCGATGGAAGACGCTGGAATCGGCCATCGCGCGCGGCTGGGTGGTGGCCCAGCGGTTGCAGTCCTGGCGGTCAGCCTCGGTCTGTGCCGGGCTCTGGCCGTTGCGCGGATAGATGATGGGGTCTGGCGCCGCCGCGGCGGCCGGTTCGCGCGGTACTGCTGGCGCGTCGTCGTAGACGGTGGCGGGCCGCTCGACCACGACATATCCCGGGTACCACGGTGCGTAGCGGTAGGAACCCAGACCAATGCCGATGCCCACACCGCCCCAGAACAGACCAGGCGCCCAGTGGCGCTGCCCATGCCAGGAATGACCGCCTGCGTGCCCGCCGTGACGGCCCTGGGCCATTGCCGGCACAGACGCAACCGCCAGGCTCAGCGCTGCCAGTGTGACTGCGAGTGTGCGGTTGAGGCTGTTCACGAGCTGGCTCTTTGCGGACGGCACGTTGGACAGCTTAAGCGACGATTAGGTTCTGCGCATCGCCAGCAACCCACATTGAAAATCCGCGGCCTGAAGCCGCGGTTGATGGCGGCCTACTGTTTGCGTTTCTTCGTCCAGATGTCGCGAATGACGGGTGCAATGCACATCAAGGTGAGTGAGGCGCCAAGGGCCAAAGGAAGCATCGAACTGGTCAGTTCGGTCAGCCATGCACCGACGAACGTTGCTGACAGCCCGGCCAAGTAGGGCTGCAAGACAGAGCTGCGCCGCGCAGCGCTATCGAGCTCGAGCGATTGCCAAGTCACCGGTGCCGGCCTTGCATGCACGATGCGCTTTTTGTCGTCGTACTGGTTGCGCGCGAGCTTGGAGAACGCGAGCGAGTCGGTGAGCCCCGGCTCGCCGAAGTCGCTCTCGAGGCAGGAGACGACATGGCGGATCTCCCGGCAGCGGCGCTCGCAGCTCACGCCGGGGTTGCCAGGCGGGATCGCGCCCAGTGCAGAACTGGGGCGCTGAAAGTCGATGTGGCCCTGAGTGTCGCTCTCGAACGCGCGCTCGACGATCAGGTAGCGGCGCAGTTCGTCGATGTAGCCGTCGACCTGGTGCTGTAATTTGTCGTAGAGCCAATGTTGCCAGGCCTGACCGGCGCGCACGACTGTCGGTCGTTGCGCGGCGAGCGCGCGTGCGGTGTCGCGCGCGCCGTCATAGCGCTTGAGCCAGCTCTGGTCGGCACAGTCGACGAGCGGCTCGTGAAAGGTCTTCCGCTCGAATAGCTGGCCGAAGCCGCTGAAGATGTCGCCGATCTTGGGCGATGCGAGTTCGCGGATGACTTGGGCGAGGTCCAGCCAAGCGGCGGCGATGCGCATTTGCGCGCCTTCGCCCTTCGCGCCGGCGAGCTCGAGCAGGCGTCCGGCGAGCTGCGCCGTGGCCACGATCGTCGCGGCGGTGGCCTGCACGCCGTTCAGCGGGTCTTGAATCTGCCCGGTTTCCTCACCGAGGAAATAGGGAAAGACATGCGCGCGGCCATACACCATGCCGGCTTCGAAGTGCATCCAGCGCGAATCGATGTTCTCCGGAGTCAGGCAGACGATCGCAGCGTCAGCATTTCGGAGTTCGTCGAGTAGCCGGTCGAACCAGCGTTCGCCGCGCTCGATGTCGGAAAAGGAGACGAACGAACTGACACGGTCGTCGAGCAGCTTCGGGAGCCATTGTTTTGCAACGCCCGAGCGAGCCGCCCACTGCGCTGTCCCGACCAGCAGATGAATACATGCATGGGGCGCTCCTCGTGTGGTGCCGTGGCGATGCGGTGCATCAAGCGTAGGCCAGGCGGTCGGCGGATCAAGCCGGGTCCGCTCTCCGGCGCTGCGCGCCGCAAACCGATCGGCGACTTCATCAAAAGCGCGACGAGCATGCGCTGCCTGGATGAAGCTCGGATGCGTCCAAGGCGCTGTTCGTTCACCGTGACGCAGTGGATCCAGCAATGGCCGCTCCGCGGTCCCCAATCTTGGCGAGCGACTGTCAACAAGGGGCCGGGAGTAGCCGAAGCCCCGCCAAAAAGGCGGGCCTTGAAGCTGACACTTGCCGAATGCCGACGCGTTCAGGCATGGCGCGGTCCGACGCGCATGTGTCCGATTACCCTCCCTTGCAGTGCGCGTTCCGGCTTGCAAGCCGGCACCGCTCGGGGTGCTCGCCGCATGCAGCTCGAAACCTTCGCCTCGCCCCCGGCCCTCTCCCGCAGGGAGGCGGGGCCTGACGATCGGTCACGTCGCGAGGTGATCCGCCAGCACCCGCGCCACGTGCAGCGCCTCGCGGCCGGCGCCGTCGGCGATCTGGTGCCGGCAACTGGTGCCGTCGGCGACGATCAGTGCGTCGGGCGCGGCGCGCACGGCGGGCAGCAGGCCGAGTTCGGCCATCTGAATCGAGACTTCGTGGTGCGCCGCCTCGTAGCCGAAGCTGCCGGCCATGCCGCAGCAGGAGCTCTCGATCAGGCTCGGCTCGGCGCCGGGGATCAGGCGCAAGACCTCGAGCACCGAGGGCATGGTGCCGAAGGCTTTCTGGTGGCAGTGGCCGTGGACCAGCATCTTCTGTCGCGCCGGTTTCAGCGCGGGCTGGAAGCGCCCGGCCTGGGCTTCGCGTGCCAGGAACTCTTCGAGCAGCAGTGCCTGGCCGGCCACCGTGCGCGCGTCGTCGCCCAGGCCCATCGACAGCATCTCATCGCGCAGTGTCAGCAGGCACGAGGGTTCGAGGCCGACGATCGGAATGCCGCGCCGCGCCAGCGGCAACAGTGTGTCGAGCAATTGCCGCGCGCGCGCCTTGGCTTCGGCGGCCATGCCGGCGGCCAGGTAGGTGCGGCCGCAGCACAGGGTTTGATCGCGCTCGCCGCGCGCGGCATGCACGGCATAGCCGGCGGCTTGCAGCACGCGCACGGCGGCGGTGGCGTTTTCGCTTTCGAGGTGGCCGTTGAACGTGTCGACGAACAGCACCACCGGCTTGGTCGCGTCGAGCAACTCGGTGCGCGTGGCGAGCTTCAATGCGGCCGCGCCGCGCCAGAAGGTGTCGCGCCGAAAGCGCGGCAGCGAACGTGCGGCCGACAGCCCGAGCCAGCGTTGGCTCGCACGCTGGAGCAAGGGCATGCGGTCGCGCAGGTTGAACAGCCAGGGCAGCCGGTTCGCGAACGCGGCGTAGGCCGGCAGGTGCGCGATCAAGCGGTCTTTCAGCGACACGCCGTGACGCAGGCGGCGCTGCGCCAGCACCTCGAGCTTCATCTTGGCCATGTCGACGCCGGTCGGGCAATCGCGCTTGCAGCCCTTGCAGCCGACGCACAGGTCGAGCGCTTCGTGGACCGCAGCGCCAGTCAACGCGTCGGGGCCGAGCTGGCCCGACAGGGCCAGGCGCAGCGTGTTGGCGCGGCCGCGCGTCAGGTGCTGCTCGTCGCGGGTGACGCGGTAGCTCGGGCACATGGTGCCGGCGTCGAACTTGCGACAATGGCCGTTGTTGTTGCACATCTCGACCGCCTTGGCCAGGCCGCCGGTCGAGTCGCCGCCGCTGCCGGGCGCGGTGGTCGCTTCGGTCAGCGGGTCGTTCTGCACGTTCCACGCCGACCAGTCGAACACGGGGGTCAGCGCGATCGTCCTGTAGCTCGGCGCAAAGCGGAACAGCCGTGCATCGTCCATCCGCGGCGGGTCGATGATCTTGCCCGGGTTCATCAGCTTGCCGGGGTCGAGCTTGTCCTTGATGGCGCGAAACGCCGCGTTGATGCGGGGCCCGAACTGCCACTCGATCCACTCGCCGCGGCACAGGCCGTCGCCGTGCTCACCGCTGTAGGCGCCCTTGAAGTGGCGCACCAACGCGGCGGCCTCGTCGGCGATGGCGCGCATCTTGAGGGCGCCTTCGCGGCGCATGTCGAGGATCGGCCGCACGTGAAGGGTGCCGACCGACGCGTGTGCGTACCAGGTGCCGCGCGTGCCGTGGCGGGCGAACACCTCGGTCAGCGCGTCGGTGTACGCGGCCAGGTGCTGCAGCGGTACGGCACAGTCTTCGATGAAGCTCACCGGCTTGCCGTCGCCCTTGAGGCTCATCATGATGTTGAGGCCGGCCTTGCGCACTTCCCACAGGGCTTTTTGCGGCGCCTCGTCGCTGATCTCGACCACGCTGCCGGGCAGGTGCAAACGATCGCCCATCAGCTCGACCAGCGTGCGCAACCGTCGCAGCAGTTCTGCCTTGTCGTCGCCGCTGAACTCGACCAGCAGGATCGCCTCGGGCGCTTTTCCGTCGACCGCAATCAAGGCCGCGTCGATCGTCGGCCTGAACGCCGGGTTGGCGCGCGACAACTCGATCATCGTGCGGTCGACCAGCTCGACCGCACTCGGCCCGAGCCTGACGATGTGCTGGGCCGCGTCCATCGCGGCGTGAAAGCTCGGGAAGTTGACGACGCCCAGCACCTTGGCGCGCGGCAGCGGGCTGAGCTTCAACTTCAGGCTGCGCGTGAAGGCCAGCGTGCCCTCGGCGCCCACCAGCAGGTGCGCCAGGTTGACGCTGCCGTCGGCGGTGTAGGGCCGCTCACTTTGCGGGTGGAAGATGTCGAGGTTGTAGCCGGCGACGCGGCGCATCACCTTCGGCCAGCGGGTTTCGATCTCGCCGCGCTGTTGGTCGGCCAGGCCGTGGACGAAGGCCGCGATCTCGCGTTCGGCCGCGCCCAGGGCCGCCACCGGGCCGAACGACAGCAGCCGGCCATCGGCCAGCCAGGCATCGATGCCGGCCACGTTGTGCACCATGTTGCCGTAGGCGATGCTGCGCGAGCCGCAGGAATTGTTGCCGGCCATGCCACCGAGCGTGGCTTGGGCGCTGGTCGATACATCGACCGGGAACCAAAGGCCATGCGGCTCGAGATGCGCGTTGAGGTGGTCGAGCACGATGCCGGGCTCGACATCGACGGTCATCGCTTGCTTGTCGAAGCCGAGCACCGCGCGCAGGTGCTTGCTGGTGTCGATGACCAGGGCCGCGCCCGTCGTCTGGCCGCATTGCGAGCTGCCACCGCCGCGCGGCAGCAGCGGCACGCGCTGGTCACGCGCGATGTCGATGGCCAGCGCCACATCCTGCGCGGTCTTCGGCACGAACACGCCCACCGGCATGATCTGGTAGATCGACGCATCGGTGGCATAGCGTCCGCGCGAAGCGGCATCGAACCACACCTCGCCTTCGGTCTCCTGCGCCAGGCGGCGCGCCAGGTCGCTGGCTTGCCCCGTCAGCGCGAGCGGCAAGGGCGCACTCATGACTCGGCCTGCTGCATGCCCGCCCGGCCCGCGCGCATCAGCTCGAGCACCGCGTCGCGTTTGTGCAGCAGGTGCGTGACCATCAGCGCGCGCAGCCCGTCGGCGTCGCGGGCCGCCAACAGCTCGATCATGCGGTCGTGCTCCTTCACTGCGCGTTGCCACTTGGCCTCGTCCAAGTTGGAGCGAAAGCGCAGCGCCTGCAGGCGCGCGTTGACGTTGGCCCAGGTCTGCGTCAGCACGCGGTTGCCGGCCGCCGCGTTGATGTGGCCGTGGATCAGTGCGTTGAGCTGGTAGTAGGTGGCCAGGTCGCGGCGCGTGAAGGCGGCCAGCATCTCGTAGTGCAGCGCCCGGATCTCGCCGAGCTGGGCCTCGCCGATGCGCGCGGCCGCGAGTTCACCCGATTGGCCTTCGAGCCCGGCGATGACTTCGAACGTGTCGGCCACGTCCTGCTCCGACATCTGCACCACCACCGCGCCGCGGTTGGGCAGCAGCTCGACCAGTCCCTCGGCGGCCAGCATCTTGATCGCCTCGCGCAGCGGCGTGCGCGAGACCTGCAGCGACTCGCTCAGCTCACGCTCGTTGAGCTTGGCGCCCGGCGCCAGGTGGCCTTCGACGATGCGCTGGCGCAGCCGCACGGCGACCTCCTGGTGCAGCACCAGGCGGGGGATTGAAATGATGTCGGCCATGGGGGACATTCCCTGTGTGTATGCAAAACTCAAGGCAAATTGCTAAGACTTGCCTCTGAGAACGCCTTGACAAATGTATTGTGTATGCAAAACTACGTCAAACCTCGTGTAGCCCCGATGAAGCTGAACCACCACCCCTGCGGCCGCCATTTCCTGCAGATTCCGGGGCCGAGCCCGGTGCCCGACCGCATCCTGCGCGCCATCAGCCTGCCCACCATCGACCACCGCGGGCCCGAGTTCGCCGGCCTCGGTCTCGAGGTGCTGGCCGGCCTGCAGCGGGTGTTCCAGACCCGCCATCCGGTCATCGTCTACCCGGCCTCGGGCACCGGTGCCTGGGAAGCGGCGCTGGCCAACACGCTGTCGCCGGGCGACGCGGTGCTGATGTACGAGACCGGGCATTTCGCCTCGCTGTGGCACAAGCTCGCGCTGCGGCTGGGCCTGCAACCCGAGTTCCTGGCCTTGCCGGGCACCGATGCCACGGGGCTGCCGAACAGTTGGCGGCGTGGGGTGCAGGCCGACCTGATCGAAGAACGCCTGCGCGCCGACAGCGGGCACCGCATCAAAGCGGTCTGCGTCGTCCACAACGAAACGTCCACGGGCGTCACCTCCGACATCCCCGCGGTGCGGCGTGCGATCGACGCCGCCGGGCACCCGGCGCTGTTGCTGGTCGACAGCATCTCGGGCCTGGCCAGCGCCGATTACCGGCACGACGAATGGGGCGTCGACGTGACCGTCAGCGGCTCGCAGAAGGGCCTGATGCTGCCGCCGGGCATCAGCTTCAATGCGCTTTCGCTCAAGGCCATCGCAGCCAGCCGCAGCGCGTCGCTACCCAAGTCGTACTGGGCCTGGGACGAGATCCTCGAGAGCAACAAGACCGGCTACTGGCCCTCGACGCCGAACACCAACCTGCTCGATGGCCTGGCTGAAGCGCTGCACATGCTGCAAGAGGAAGGCCTGGACTGTGTCTTCGCTCGGCACCAGCGCTGGGCCGAAGGCGTGCGCGCCGCCGTCAGGGCCTGGGGGCTGGAGATCCAGTGCGCCGACCCGGCCGTCTACTCGCCGGTGCTCACCGGCGTGGTGCTGCCCGCGGGCATCGACGCCGACCGCGTGCGGCGCACGATCCACGAACGCTTCGACCTCTCGCTGGGCACCGGCCTGGGCAAACTCAAGGGCCGCATGTTCCGCATCGGCCACCTCGGCGACTGCAACGATCTGACCTTGATGGCCGCCTTGTCGGGCTGCGAAATGGGCTTGAAACTCTGCGCTGTGGCGCTGGCCGGCAGCGGCGTGCAGGCCGCAATGGATTTCTTCGCCTCGCACCCGCAGCGCGCGGCAATGCAGGCCGCGGCCTGAGACTCGAACCCTGAAGGAGACTTCCATGCAACGACGCAATTTCATCCGCGCCAGCGGTGCGGCGGCGGCATCGCTCGCGATGCCTGCGCTCCGCGCGCAGCAATGGCCCTACGGCCCGGTGCGCATCGTCGTCGGCTTCCCGCCCGGCGGCGGCACCGACGCGCTGGCCCGGGTGGTCGGCCAGAAGCTGGGCGTGATGTGGAGCCAGCAGGTCATCGTCGAAAACAAGGCCGGCGTGGCGGGGGTGCTGGCCGCCGAGTACGTGGCCACGCAGCCGAGCGACGGCAGCACGCTGCTGATGGCGCACATCAACAGTCACGCGTTGGCGCTGAGCCTGCAGCCCAAGCTGCGCTACAACATCGAGCGCGACTTCGTACCGATCGTGCTGGTGGGGGTGACGCCCAACCTGTTGATCGCCAACCCGGCGCAGAGCGCGAAGACCGTGAAAGACATCGTCGCACTGTGCAAGGCCAAGCCGGGCGCGGTGAGCTTCGGCTCGGCAGGCGCGGGCTCGGCGCAGCACATGGCGCTCGAGATGTTCAAGGTGCGCGCCAAGGTCGATGCGCTGCACGTGCCCTACAAAGGCAGCGGCCCGTTGCTCGTCGACCTGATCGGCGGCCAGATCCAGTACAGCTTCGAGACGATGACGGCGGCCACACCGCATGTGAAGAACGGCCGCGTGATCGCCGTTGCGCAAACGCGCACCAGGCGCGCCAAGGGCCACCCCGCGGTGCCGACGATGCAGGAAGAAGGCTTCGACGGCTTCGAGGCCACCACCTGGTACGGCCTGGTCGGGCCCGGCAAGCTGCCGACCGTGATCGCGCAAAAGATCAACCGCGATGTCAACACCGTGCTGGCGATGCCCGACGTGCAGGAAAAGATGGACACCTATGGCGCCGAAGACGGCGGCGGATCGGCCGAGAAGTTCGCGCAGTTCATCCGCAGCGAACAGGTCAAGTGGGCCAAGGTGGTGAAGGAAGCGGGCGTCAAGATCGACTCCTGAAGTGACCGCTCCTGGCTCGCTGCGCTCGCGCCCCCACGGACCGGCACGGGCCCCTGCGTGGCCCTTACCGGCACGGGCCCCTGCGTGGCCCTTGGGAGTTCAGGCCGCTTGGGAGCGGCCCGGCGCGGCCTGACGCCGATGGCGCACGAGCCGCTGCACCGGTGGAGCGCTGTGCGCCTGGCGCGGGCGCTGGCCAGGCGCGAGCTCAGCGTGGTCACGCTGGCGTCGGCCTTGGCCGACCGCAGTGCCGTGCTCGACGCGCGGCTGCATGCCTGGGTTCACTTCGATGCGGCCGGCGCACGCCGCCGGGCCCGCGCGGTCGCCAACGCGGCGAGCGCAGGCGCGCTGCACGGGCTGCCGATCGCGGTCAAGGACAACATCGACACCGCGGGCCTGCCCACGGCGTACGGCTCGCTGATCTACGCCGGCCATGTGCCGCAGGCCGACGCGGCGTGTGTGGCACTCGCGCGGGCAGCCGGCGCCTGGGTGCTGGGCAAGACGGTGGCCACCGAGTTCGCCAACATGGCTCCAGCGTCGACGCGCAACCCGCACGACCTGGCGCACACGCCTGGCGGCTCGTCGAGTGGATCGGCCGCCGTGGTCGCGGCCGGCCTCGCACCGTTGGCCCTGGGCACGCAGACGGCGGGCTCGGTCATCCGGCCGGCGGCGTTTTGCGGCATCGTCGGCTACAAGCCCTCGCCGCGACGCATCCCGCGCGCGGGCGCGAAGGCGAACTCCGACACACTCGACGAGATCGGCGTGCTGGCGCGCAGCGTCGATGACGCCGGCTTGTTGGCCCAGGTGCTGAGCGGCCGGCCGGACGAACCGTTGCCGGGCACGCGGGCCTTCGCGCCGCGCATTGGCGTCACGCTGATGTCGCCGCCCTCGGCGCTTTCACCGGCGATGGCGGCGATGATCGCGGCCTGCGCACGGCGCCTGTCGAGCGCCAGTGCGGGCGTGAACGATGTCGTGTGGCCGCTCTCGTTCGATGCCCTGGTCGAAGCGCAGCGCACTGTGCAGCAGTACGAAACGGCGCGCGCGCTGGCGCCCGAACACCAGTACCGGCGGGCGCAGCTCTCGCCGGAATTGGCGGACTTTCTCGACCAGGGATGCCGCATCGATGCGGCCGCGTACGGCGCCGCGCTGGCCTGCGGCCGTGCCGCGAGCCGCGCCATCGAAACCCTGTTCGCGGGCGTCGACGTGGTGATCGCGCCGGCGGCACCGGGCGCTGCGCCGCGCGGCCTGGCAAGCACCGGCGATCCCCATTTCAGCCGGCCGTGGCAGTTGCTCGGTTGCCCGTGCATCGCCTTGCCCGGCGGCCTGGACGCTGCCGGCCTGCCGCTCGGCCTTCAGGTCACCGCGCGGCCGAACGACGACGAGCGTTTGTTTGCCGCGGCGGCGTGGATCGGCCGGGTGCTGGAGGCCGAAGCCATCACCCAGGGGCACTGCCTGGACTGAATGTCGGCTGCGGCGGCGCGCGCGGGCACGCGTGTGGGCGTTGTCCGACAGCGCCGCGGCCACGGCGCCGATGGTGCATGGCCGGACTGCGCGCGACAGTCGTTGCCAGAGACGGCCCCTCAACTCAGCAGCCGCTTGGGAGTTCCCATCAACACTTCGATCCCCCCTTCGGTCACCGCAACCGAGCTGTATAGCGCGCCCAACGGCGACAGTCATCTGGCCGTCGCGGCGCGTCCTTTCTGGGATGGCGAAGAAGACTGCATCGGCTACGAGTCGGTGCACCCGCTAACCTGGGTTCCATCCTGCGCCCCCGGCGCGGGCGGCTGAGCGCAGCCGGGTCGCCTGCGAGGTCCGTCCTGCCACGTCACCCCACCCGGAGAAACGCCATGCCCACCGTCAATGAAATCATGTCCACCGACGTGCAATTGGTTGCACCCGAGGCCACGCTGCAGCGCGCGGCGCAGTTGATGCAGGAGCTCGATGTCGGCGCGCTGCCTGTGTGCCGCGGCAATGTCCTGGTCGGCATGGTCACCGATCGCGACATCGCCATCCGCGGCGTCGCCGCCGGGCTGGCGCCGGACACCGCCCGCGTCTCCGACGTGATGACCGATGACCTGCAGTTCTGCACCGAAGACCAGGACACCGAGGAAGTGATGCGCACGATGGGCAATGCCCAGGTGCGGCGCCTGCCGGTGGTCAACATCGACAAGGAACTGGTCGGCATCGTTTCGCTCAGCGACCTGGCGCTGCGCCAGGCCGGTCACATCGACAAGGCGGTGCGCGAAATCTCCGAGCCCAGCGCGTAGCGGCTCGCGGCCTCAGGCCGCGGCGTACCAGAGTGCCGCGAAGAAGTGGCAGGCGCTGCCGCCGATCACGAACAGGTGCCAGGCGAAGTGCGCGTAGCGCAGCTTCGAATCGAACAGGAAGACCACCGCGCCGGCGGTGTACGACAGGCCGCCGGCCACCAGCCAGGCCAGGCCTGACGCGGACATGCGCTCGATGAGCGGCGCCGCAGCGATCAAGGCCACCCAGCCCATCGCCACGTACAGCCCGGTCGACCACAGCGGGTGCTTCAGCCGGTCGAACAGTTTGGCCGCCACACCCAGCGCGGCCGCGGCCCAGACCACGCCGAACAGCGACCAGCCCCAGGCGCCGCCCAGCACGCCGAACAGGAAGGGCATGTAGCTGCCGGCGATGAAGAGGTAGATCGAGGCGTGATCGAGCCGGTTGAGCCAGACCTTGGCGCGCCCCGTCGGCAGCGCGTGGTACAGCGTCGAGACGAAGTACAGCACGATCATCGTGCCGGCAAACAGGCTGGCCGCCACCACGTTGGCGGTGCCGCCGCGCTGCGCCGCGCTGTGCACCAGGATCGGCAGCGCAGCCACGGCCAGCAGCAAGCCCAGGCCGTGGCTCAGCGCATTGGCGAGTTCCTCGCCGGGGGTCTGATCGCGGTTCTGGGTCCTGGCACTCATGATGGCCGCATCGTACGGGAGCCTGTGACGGCCGTCTGTCAATCGGTGAC
>JANMSR010000426.1:0-9918 GCA_031389565.1 Burkholderiales bacterium | reverse complement strand
ACAGCACCCCGCTCGCCGAGTACGGCGAGCGACCCTCCCGTGGCCACGAAGGGGCCACTGCGCGGCCCAAGGTCGGGCCTTGCTTGGGGCGGCCCGGCGCGGCGGCCCGTGAAGAACAGGTTGACACCGGATGTCTCATGGGGCACCTGCGTGCTGCGCACTGCGGCACTCGCTCCCGGGGCGGGCCGGGTACGGTGTTTGCATCACCCGCCAGCCAACCCGGGAGCCTGGACATGCACACGCGCAGAAGATTGATTGCCATGGTCGGTCTGTCCCTGGTCGTTCCCGCGGCTCGCGCCGATGCGCTGCAAGACGCCGTCGACGCGATCCGGCGCAAGGACTATCCCGCCGCCGTGCGCCTGCTCGAACCGCTGGCCCGTGCCGGCAACGCCGCGGCCCAAACCCGCTTCGCGCTGCTCTACTACCACGGCCATGGTGTGCGCGAGAGCGACGCGCTGGCCTTGCAGTGGTTCGAGCGCGCCGCACGCCAGGGTCTGGCCGAAGCCCAGTTCCACTTAGGCAATATGTATGCCTACGGGCTGGCAGCCCTGTCGCCGGACACCGACGGCAACCGGCTTGCAGCCCAGTGGTACTTCGAAGCTGCGCGCCAAGGCCATGCCGACGCGCAATACAGCCTGGGCATCCTGTTTCTCACCGGCAGCGGAGTGACGCAGAACACCGAGCAGGCGCGGCTGTGGATCGCGCGCGCCGCGGCGCAGGGCCACGCCGACGCCGCGGCCTACCTCAAGGCCGAGCCGCCGCGCTAGCGCTGGCCAAGCGCCCTGGGCTCAGGGTTGCACGCGGTCGATCGTCACGCGCACGCCGCTGGCCACCACCGCAACGGACTCGCTCTGCCCGATCAGGTCACCCGCCTGGGGCGTCGCGTTGCCGCTCTTGGAGATGCGTGCACCGACCACCACGCGGCTCGCACCTGACAGCCGGGTCGCCGGCGTCATGGCCATCGAGTCGTCGAGCGTGAACTCGAACGGCAGCGTCGCGCTGCGGCGCACGATCGCCAGCGGCATGCGCGGGCCCTCCAGCGCACGGGCAAACACGAACAGCGTGTCGCCCGCGGCCACCCGCGCGGCCAACGCCGGGCTGAGTTGCACCGTGCCGGTCAGCTTGGCCGCCGGCGCTGTGGTCGGAGCCGCCGCGGTGGTCGCAGCAGCCGACGCGGCAGCCGGTGCCGTACGCGCCGCCGCCAGCGCAGGCCCGCCGTCGAGCGCCGTGGCCTCCGCGATGCTCTGCTGCACCGAGCGCGCCATCGGCGAGTCGGGCGGCACGACCGCGATCAGGCGGTCCCAGTAGCGGCGCGCGGCCGCGTAGTCCTTGGCTTCGAAGGCCACACTGCCGGCCAGTGCCAGCGCCTTGACATGGCGCGGGTCGAGGTCCAGCGCCTTTTGCACCAGCCGCGCCGGCTCGCCGGCCAGGCGCTTGCCCTGGGCCATGCCCAGCACGTCGGCGAAGTCGGCGAGCAGGCTCGGATCGGGCGGCGTGAGCTCGACGGCGCGGCGCATCGCGATCGCGGCGTCGGCGTAGCGGCCGAGCGCTGTGTAGGAGCGGCCCAGCATCAACCAACCGTCGGCATTGTTCGGCTCGGCCTTCAGGCGCTCGGCCAAGGCGGTCACCATCTTTTCGATCTGCTCGGCCGTGACGCTGTGGCGCCCCTCGGCACTGCTCGCCGCGGCGGACGCCAACTGGGGCGCTGCGGCGTCGGGCTTGCCGATCATTAGGTAGGTGACGACGCTGCCCAGCGGAATCAGCAAGGCCAGCACGATGGCGACGCCGCGCGCCGGGCGCGCCACCGGCGCGGCATCCGTCGTCGCGGTGGTGTCCTCGAGCACCCGGCTCTGGATTTCGGCGCGCGCCTGCTCGAAGCGCTCGGGCGTGATCAGGTCATTGGCCAGATCGCGCGCGGCCTCGCGCAATTGGTCGCGGTGCACGGCAAGGTTGGTGCCGCCGCTGCTGACGGCACTGGCGTTCGGGCGCAGCAGCGGCGGCAACAACAGCAGCAGTGCGCCGATCGCAAAGAGCGCCGCGACGATCCAGAAGACGATCATGCGAACACCCCCGACGACCCCGCGTGCGGGAAGCGGTTCCCGGAATCGGGAAGGGGGGGCAGTGGCCTAGGGCCGTGGCAGCGCGGGTCGATGGGCATGGCCTAAGCGTAGCAAGTCTGCGGCCAGCCGGGCGCTCAGCGCTTGGTGGCCACGGTTTCGCGCTGTTGTTCCCATTCCCACAACGCGGCGCGGGCGCGGCTCAGGTGCTCCGGGCGCTCGCTGCGCGCCAGGTGCAGGTAGGTGCGCATCGCGCCGGTGGCCAGCGCCAGGTCGCCGGCCGCTTCGTGGGCCAGCGCCAGGCCGTAGTAGGCGTTGGCCTGGTCGGGTTTCAACGCGCTGGCGCCTTCGAAGAAGTCGCGCGCCTCCTTGACCCGCTTCAGGCCGAGCAGCGCAAAACCCATGTTGACGTGGGCCTCGGGCAACTCGGGCGCCAGTACCAGCACGCGGTGCAGTGCCGTGAGCGCGTGCTCGTACTGCTTGGCGTGCAGCATCACGACCGCCTCGCCGAAGCGGCGCCGTGCTTCGGCGCCGCTGGGCGAAAGCGCGTGCGCTGCAGCCGCCGGCTGCGCCGGCGCCGGCTCGGTGTCGCGCGAGGCGATCACGAAACCGCCGACCAGCACCGCCAGCAGGGTCAACAGGGCACCGGCGCGGCGGTGGTCGCGACGCGCGCCTGTCACACCGCGCCCTTGTGCGGTGCCGTCGAAATGAACGGTACGCCGAAGAAGGTCAGGAAGGCGATCACGAACACGCCCGCCAGCCACAGCCCGTGTGCGGCGGGCGTCGGCCGCAGGGTGGCGCGCGCGTGCAGCGTGGTCACCAGGGCCAGCCAGGTCACGAAGGCCCAGGATTCGAGCGGGTCCCAGGCCCAGTAGCGGCCCCAGGCATCCTGGGCCCAGACCGCGCCGACGATCAGCATCAGGGTCTCGAACACCAGCGCGAACGCGGCGAAGCGGTGCGCGAGTTCGTCGAAGCGCGCATCGCCGGGCCAGCCGGCCGTCTGCCGCGCGCCCCAGGCCGTGCGCCGCAGCACGGGTACCGCGCCGAGCGCGACCGCCACCAGCAGCGGGCCGAGGAACAGCTTGCCGACCAGCGTGTGCAGGTACAGCAGCGGCGTGTCATAGGTCGGCGGCAGGTGGCCGGGTCGGGCATCGGCGAGCAGCAGCCACAGCGCCAGCACCAGCAGCACCGGCGCGGCGGCCCACAGCGCGGCGCGCACTTCGCGCAGGCCCCAGGCCGCCAGCGCCAGGATCAGCGCCAGGCTCCACAGGTTGCTGCTCAGGCTCTCGTGCATCGTCGTGAACGGGCCGTGGCCCAGCGCGCGCCAGCGCAGCGCGATCGCCAGCGTGTGCAGGGCGACGGCGCCGGCCAGCGCGATGCCGGCGTGGGGCGGCACCCGTACTGTGCCGCCGCGCGCGCGGGCCAGGGCATGCAGCGACAGCGCTGCGGCCGCGGCATACAAGCCCAGGGCGACCTGGAGCAAGAAGGTCTCAGCCATCGGCGGCTCCGGCGATGGCCCGCGGCAGCGGCGCTGCCGCAGGCGCGACGAACCAGAACTTGCGCACGTAGTGCGCGGCCAGCGCCAAGCTGGCCAACAGCGATGCCGCCAGCAGCCAGGGCAGCGTCGGGTCGTACGACACGCGGTAGCCCATCCAGGTGCGCAGGCCTTCGTAGACCAGGGTGCCACCGTCGATGGCCGCGCGCTCGCCCGGCGCCAGGGTCGTACGCAACTCGCCAATGCGCACGACGAGGCGGTGCTCGTCGGGAAGGCGGAAGGAGGTGGCTTTGTCGGGGTCGATCAAGGTCTCGTCGAACCGCAGCATCACCCACACCTCGCGGCCGTCGGGCAGCGCCCACTCGCGCGACTGGCGCAACTCGTGCGCCGGGAAGCTCGGCAGGTGCACCGCGCCGAGCACCGGTTCGCCTTGAGTCGGCAGCCAGCGCAGCAGCGGCGCGAAGCCCTTGTTCGGGCTGGTGTAGATGCGGTGGCCGGCCAGCACCAGCGGGCGGTGGTCGCCGATCACCGCGCTGCGCTGCGCGCCGTCGTCGCCGCGCCAGGTGACGGCGTTGCGCGTTGCGCCGCGCTGGCGGCCGGGGGCGTAGTCGATCTCGAAGCCGTTGTGGGCAAAGGCCAACCGGTGCAGGGGCTCGTCGTAAAGCGGGCCTGCGTCCTGGTCCATCAATTGGCCGTCGAAGGGCACCCCTTGCGTCAATTCGAAACGGCCGTCGAGCGCCGTCAGCCGGCCCAATCCGACCAGCAACAGCAGTGCCAGCAGCGCCAGGTGGAACACCAGCAGCGGCAACTGCCGGCGCAGCAGCGGGTGCACCACCAAGGCCGCCACCAGGTTGACGGCCAGTAACCCGAGCGCCACCGCCAGCGGCGTGAACGCCGGCCGCGCCAGCACGACCGCGGCCAACAGTGCCAGCAGCGCCAGCGTCGTACGCAGCGAGCCGAAGTGCGCAGTCAGGCGATGGCTCATGGTGGATTGGCGCAGACGCTGCCCATCCAGTCACGCCCGTTCTGCGCGTTGTTGGTGTTGGTGCCGAACTGCAAGGCCGAGTTGTTCGAGCCGCAATTGGTCTCGACCCAGTTGCCGCTGGTCGCGAAGCTGCGCACCTTGAGCTTGGCGTTCAGGTAGTAGGGCTCCTGGTTGTAGGCCTGGCCGCTCGCGTTCATGCGCCACTCTTCGTTGCCGGCGCGTCCGGCTTCAGGGCCGACATCGTTCAGGTTCACCAGCAGGGCCTTGTTCTTCCACCCGTGCGGCACCGCCACATGGCACCAGTTGCAGCGGATGCTGCCGACCTTGTCGGTGTGGAGCGCGTGCAGGTTGCCGCGAGAGCCGGAGAACCCCGTGGTGCCGCTGCCGTTGCGGTTGGCATAGGTATTCGGGTTGTGGCACTTGAAGCACAGGCCGTTGGCGTTGGGCCCGCTGTCGCCGCGGTTGTCGGCGCCGACGTTGGTGTTCCACAGGCCCTTCAGCAGGAAGTTGTTGCCCGAGCCGTGTGGGCCCCAGGGTGTGCCGTTCTCGCCGCCGGGCGGCACCACCGTGGTGTCGGCGGTGTTGCTGCCGTGGCAGTCGCTGCAGTACATGGTCTGGGTGCCGATCGCGTTGCCCCACGGTGCGCGGAAAGCGCTCGCGCTGGCGCCGCTGCGACCGGTCGCACCGATCACCGGGTGCCAACCACGATGGTTGTTGGTGGCGTAGTTGGAGCCGGCGCCGGAATTGAGCTTCGTGCCTTCGCCCTGGTGGCTCACCGGGGCCTGGAACTCCTTGGCCTGGTTGGTGTAGACGGTCAGGTTGTTGCTGCCCGGCGGTGTGCCGCCCAGGCGCCCGAGTAGCGGCCGGTTGCCGGCAGGGTAGACGTTGTTGTCGGCGTAACCGTTGTCCGAATGGCACTTCAGGCAGACCTGGTATTCGCGCGTCACGTAGCTCGCGCCAACCGAGGTATCGACACTCGCGCCCGGGTCGCCGCGCTTGACGGTGTAGCCGCTCGGCAGTTGCTGGAACGACGTCGAACCGTATTGCGGCTCCACGCCCCAACTGCCGCGCAGCACGCCCGATGCCAGGTTGGTGTGGATGTAGCCGGTGACGTCGTCGTGGCGGTGCGTGCCTGCGGCGTCGGGCGTGCTGGCAATGCCGCCGGCGCCCCCGGCGAAGGACCGGAACTTCACCACCCGGTGCGGGTTGTGGCAGTCGGTGCACTCGGCGTGGCGCTGCGCCAGCGTGGCCTTGGGTTCCATGAAATCGGCGCCGCAACGGTTGTTGGCGGTGCTGCAGTCGACGTTGGGATCGCTGAAATTGGCCGAGATGTCGTGCACCTCCTGGGTCGTGCCGCCCTGCTCGGCGGTGGTGATCGGCATGCGGATCGCGAGGTTGAATTCGCTTTCGATGTTCGGCACCGTGGCCACGCTGGCCAGCACGGAGTTGGCCGCGGTGGTGTGGCACTGGTAGCAGGTCTTCTCGAGCGCCGGGTTGCCACCCTGCTTGGCGGCCAGCGGGCTGCCCGGCGGCAGCGGCGCGTCGGTGCCTTCGCGCGTCAGCCGCCGTGCGCCCTGCACGGTGTGGGTGTCGTGGCAGTTCAGGCAACTGGCCTTCCACACCGGTGTGCCGGCAGGAAACTCACGCAGCGTGGCGGCGGCGGCCAAGTAGGTCGGTGTGGCCACGTCGGGCCGCGCATGGGCCGAATAGGCCCAACTGCCGGCGTTGCCGTTCTTGTCGTGGCACGACAGACAGATGATGTCGTTGGCGGCCGAGGGGTTGGCGCTCGGCGCGGCCTCCTGGAAGCGCTGCGCGCGCAGGAATTTCTGGTTGCCCTTGTTGGCGTCGAGTTCACGCGTGTGCGGGTCGTGGCAGGTGGCGCATTGCACCTGGCCGAGGTTGTTGTTGCCGGTGGGTTCGAGCGGCAACAGCGGCTTGAAGCCCGGCGAGCGCAGGCCCAGCACGCTGCCGCTGCCGGCCGGCCAGCGCTGCTGCGCATCGACCGGTCGCAACTCACCGTCGCGCGTGGCCAGCGCGCTGGTGTAGGTGACCGAAATCGGGTGGTCGTTGCGCAGGTCGGTGCCGAGGTAGCGCGTGAAGCCGCTGGTCGTGCCCTGGCCCGGCGGCATGGTGCCTCCGGGGCCGGTGCCGGTCATGCCGATCGTCACGTTCTGGTTGCCGTTGAGCACGTTGACACTGCCGATCGCCAGCGTGCCGTCGTGGCACGACAGGCACAGCTTGGAGCTGCCGCCGGGCGTGGCATTGAAGCCGTCGGTGATGGTCTGCGCGTCCATCGAAGTCGAGCTGTACGGGGTGTAGGTCGAGCCCGCCGGCACGCGGCGATTCCACAGCGGCGAGCGCATCGCCGCCGCGCCCTCATCGGTTTGCGTCGCACCGTGCGGCGTGTGGCAGAAGACGCAGACCTCACTCGTGCCGCCGGGTGCCGCACGGGTCGTGCCGGGGCCGTCGACGGAGAGGTTGTGACGCGTGCCGCGCACGTCGCTGACGCGCTGTGCTTGGGCCACGGGCGCGGGCAGCAGGCCCGCCAGCGCAGCCAGGAACGACAGCAGAGCGAAAGCGGCGGTCCATCCGAGCGACCGCCGCGGAACTGGCTCTGCCAGGCCGCAGGCGTGCCTTGCAAGCCGCGTGGCCGCGAGACGCGACCACTCCTCGGCCCGTCCAAGCCGACGCAGGTCTGCTTGGAGCCGCGGGCCTCGGCCCCCGCGAGGGGGAGCGCCAAAGGCGCTTCGGGGGTGGTTCATTCAGCTGCCACCCAGAAACTGGAAGGCCACGACGCGGCCATTGAACATGTCGGCGATGAAGACGCGGTTCTTGGCGTCGACCCACACGCCGGACGGCAGGTAGAAGCGGCCGGTGGCGGTGCCCGTGCCGCCGATCGGCAGCAGGAACTCGCCGTGGCTGGAGAACACCAGCAGGCTGTCGAAGTAGGACTCGACGACGTAGACGTTGCCTTCGCCGTCGACGCCCACGCCCTTGGGCCGCACCAGGTTGCCGATGTACAGACCGCGCGCGCCGAACTTGCGGTTGAGTACTTCGCCCTCGGCGCTGAAGACCTGGACTCGGCTGTTCAGGGTGTCGGTGACGTACAGCTCGTCGTTGGCATAGGCCAGGTGCGTCGGATAGTTGAACTGGCCGTCGCCATCGCCGCGGCCGCCGATCACGCGCACCAGCACGCCGGCGTCGGTGAAGACCTTGATGTCGTGCGCAGTGGTGTCGGCCACGAACAACAGGCCGCGCCGCGCGTCGCGCGCCAGCCCGGTCGGGCGCTGGAGCTGCCCGCGGCCGATCACGCCGGCCGGCTCGCCGCGCGCGTCGAGTGCGTACACCGCGCCGAGCTCGGCGTCGGCCACGAACAGGCGCCCGGGGGCCACCGCCAGCCCCGACGGGGCGACGAAGTTGACCAGCCCCTGTGCCCGCTCCCAGACCTGCAACTCGCCGGCTTTCTCGTCGAACACGAAGACCGCCTGGCGGCTGGTGTCGCTGACATACAGGCGGCCGTCGTCGTCGCCGACCACGGCACTCGGGCGCTGCAGCACCACCGGTTGCGGCGGCCTGTCGTCGAGCCCGGCGATCCAGCGACCGAAGGCCTTCAGGCCACCGCCGTCGTCGGCGCCGGCGCGGAAGTTGCGTTCGCCGGTGAGGGTGCCGGCGTAGAGAAAGCGCGGCACTTCGGGCGCCGGCGGCCACATCAGTTGCTTGCCTTCGGGTGCGTCATCCATGCCGTAATGCAACTGGCCGCGGATCGGTTGCGTGCCGGCGCAGCCGGTCAGCCACACCAGCAGCAGGACGACCAGCGACGCCCACAGCGGCTTCATGGTGCGGTCTCGCCGAGCTGGTGGATCACGACCTGTCCGACCAGGCGGTCGGTGATGGCGAGGAAGCCTTCGTCGATGGCGATGCCGCCGATCTGCTGCACGCCGAGCTGCGCGGCGGTGAGCACGATCGACGGGCCCGCGGAGCGCAGCATGCGCAGCGAACGCAGGGTCGATTCGACGACGAACACGCGATCCCAGCGGTCCACGGCGATGGCCACCGGCTGTAGCAACTCGCCCGCGCCGAGCGTCTCGACGATGCGACCGTCGCGCCCCGTGCGGTAGACCGCGCCGGCGCCGCGGTCGAGCACGTACACGCCTTGTTTGCCGAGCGCGAGCGCATCGACCTGGAGCAGCCTGCCCTCGCGCGCGGGCCGCACCGGCACGGCCATCGATCCGACGCCGCGCAACTCCGACCATTGGCCCAGCGGCCCGTCGGCCTGCAGCAGCACGTTGCCGCCATCGGCCAGTGCGATCGCGCTGGGCAACGCGCCCGCCGTGGCGCGAAAGGTTTGCAACAGGCGACCATCGCGGCCGAAGCGCAGCACCTGGCGCGCTGCCGGGTCGAGCACCCAGGCCGACAGGTCCGGACCGAGCAGCAGCGCGGTGCCCGGCCCGACCGGTGCGCCGGCGATGCCGGTCAGCGTGTTGGTCATCGCATCGGCGCGCCAGAGTCGGCCACTGGCCAGGTCGGCGACCAGCAGGTCGCTGCCGCGCATGGCCAGCGGACCCGGTGCGACGAATTTGACGAACATGCCGCTGCCCGGCCGCACCGGCAGGCCGACGCCCGGCGTCGGCGGCGCGAGAAAGCCGCCTTGCACCGTGCGCCACGGCGTCAGCAGGGCGCTGCGCTCGGGCGCAGGCCGCGCGCCCGACGAGTCCAAGACCGGATCGGCCGCGCAGCCACCGAGCAGGGCGCAAAGCAGCAGGGCGCGTCGCTGCAGCGTCATCACCAGCGCCCTGGCCCGGAAGTTTGCGCGCCGCCGACGATGCCGGTCGGCTGGCCCGGTTTGCCCGAGTGGCACAGGTCGCAACGGTCCGCACCCCAGGCGATGCGGTCGTTGTGGCACATGCCGCAGAACTTGCCGTCGAGGATGTCGCTCATCAGCACATCGTTGGCGCCAGCACGCATCTTGAACCCGAGTTCCTGGTGGCAGACATTGCAGCGAAAGCGGATGCGGTGAAACCAATGCGGGAAGACCACCGGCCGCACGCCTTGCTTGTCGGAGTAGCGGTTGAGCACCACGTCGGCGTATTCTGCCCGAGGCGTGGTCGACAGCAGCGCGAGCGTTGCCGCAAGCGCCAAGCCCCAGCGCCGCTTCATCGCGCGGCCTTGCGCGGCAGCGATGCGTTGGGCACGCTGTGGCAACGGTTGCATTCGGTCAGCGGAAAGGCCACGGCGCCGTGGCACAGCCCGCATTGTTCGCCGTTGAGGATCGCAGTCATGCTGAACTTGTTGGCCCCGGCCTTGGACTTGAACAATTCTTCGTGGCAGTTTGAGCAGTCCAGCCACAGCGTGTGCTGGCGGTGCGGGAACTTCACCGCCGG
>JANMSR010000418.1:0-3676 GCA_031389565.1 Burkholderiales bacterium | reverse complement strand
TGGACGAAGTCGTCGGGTCCGACCTCGCCGTTGTTCAGCGCCATCAACACGGCCGAGTCGGCCACCAGCGGGCGAAACGGCTCCATCAAGTCGAGCGCCAGGGCCGGGCGGCCGTAGCGCGACTGGTGATAGAAGCCGCGATAAGCATCAAACCCGACGGCGGTCAAGGTCACGGCCAGGCTGCGCGACAGCAGCGAGTAGGCGTATGACACCAGCGCGTTGACCGGGTCGGTCGGCGGGCGCCGGGTGCGGCGCTCGAGGTCGAATGGCAGCGTCTCGGCGGGCCCTGACAGCATCTCTTTGAAGTGGCGAAAGTAGCGCGCCGCGGCGTTGCCCTCGAAGCCGAGCAGTTGCGCCAGGTCGTGCGCGCGCTCGGCGGCGTCGATGTCCTGCTTGAACTGCGACAGCAGCGCCTCGGGCATGTCGCCGCGCTTCCAGTTGCGGCGCAGCAGGGTACGCTGATTGCGAATCTTGGCCGCCACCAGGCCGCGCGCCAGGCGCAGGCAGTGGCGTGCATCGAAGCTGGCGCGGTACTGCGCGGTGCGCAACTCGACGTTCTTGTGGCCCAGGCCGATGCTGTGGCCGAGGAACCAGCCACCGAAGGACAACCAGGTGACGGGGATGTCGCGCGCCATCAGCTCGTGCAGCGCCGGCGTGGTGAGGTACACGCCGCCTTGCAGTACCACCTGCGAGACGTCGATCAGGCGGGCGCTCGCGGCCTTCACATCGTCGATGCTGACCTCGAGCGTTTCGCCCACCTTGGCCACCTTGGCGCCGCGCGCCTGCACGTACAGCGGCAAGGCCGTGGCCTGGCCGACCGCCAGCGGGCGCGGCGGTGTCTGCTGCGTGCGCAGGTAATGCAGTTCGTCGGGCAGGCAGATGGCATTGAGCGAGCAGCGCGGGCATTTGGGGCTGTTCTCCAGCGGCTCGGGTATCTGCCCGCCCTGCGCCACCAGCAGCAAGCCGGCCACCGCCTGGCGCGTGGCCTCGCGCAGCTCGGCATCGAACAGCACGCGCACCCGCTCCTTCGAAGCGACGAAGTACAGCACGCCCTCGGGCACCTCGTAGCCGTGCTCTTCGAGCAGCAGCGCCTGCACGCAGAGCTGCACGCGCTCGGGCTCGTAGGCGCCGTGCGGCACGTGCGGGCGCTTGCCGCGCTTGTAGTCCACCGGCACGGCGCGCTGGCCTTCGAACTCGGCCAGGTCGAGCTTGGCGATCAGGCCGAGCGCGTCGGACGAGAGTTCGAGGGAGTGGACGTGGATGCGTTCGTCGGTGACGGCTTCGGCTTCGGGAGCGGTGGTGGCGACTTTCGGCGGGTTGGCCCGCGTGGGCTTATCGACGCGCCGATGGGCATGCCGGCCTTCGACCGTGTCGGCGGACTCGGCCCACTCACCCTGCACCCACTCCAGGTAGGCCAGGCGCGGGCAGTAGACGTACTCGTTGACCATGCGCGCGGGCAGCAGCGGCGCGCCGGGGGGCAGCGGCGGGGCGTCGAGCGGCAGGCTGGATTGGCCGGGGCTGGATGGCAGGAAGGCCGGGGTCGGTTCAGGCACGCTCGGGCCTCACGAGTGCTGTACGAGGCGCGGCCGCGGCAGCGATCTCGTTGAAGGCCCGTTCGCCGATCTGCTGTCCGACGAGCTGCCCGTCACGCCGTCTCGCCATCGACGCGGGGCTTCGACGCGCGTGCGCGCACGGCACCTCGGCCTGGACGGTGCCGGGCATCATCGCGACGGCGCCCCCGTGGCCACGGATGCGCGCCCGCGCTCTGTCAGGCGGTACTTCTGGCGGCGGCTGTTCGGCTTGTCCGCAATCGTGAGCTCGATCAGGCGCGCCGCTTTGAGCTGCCTGATCGCGGCGTTGAGCGGCCCCGAGATCTCCCTCTGCCCAAGGGCAGCGGAGATCGCCGCCTTGCCGAGCGCACCCGCCTCGAGCGACACCAGCACCCGCAGCGCCAGCGACCCCGACTCTGGCTGCGACTCTGGCTGCCGCGCCCCAGCCATGGCCACCGGCACCCGAAACGTCACCACCGCGGCGCCGGTGATCTCCTCGAACTCCGGCGGGGCGAGGCCTGCCGCCTTGCACATCTCGGCGACGCGGTTGGTGCCACGGCCCCACTTCTCGATCAGGCCCGTCCGATAGAAGACCTCGGCGACGATCGGGTTGCGCTGCACCGAGAGATGCGCCCGCGTGAGCGACTCGGGCGTGATGCCGCTGGGGTACTTGCCCGCACTCCAGACCTCGACGCGGTCGTCGAAGATCGCAAGCGACACGGCGCCGCCGGCGATCGAGTAATCGCGGTGGACGAGCGCATTGGCGAGGATCTCGCGCATCGCATCGGGCGGGATCAGCGGCGCCTCGACGCGCCTCATCTGGCCGGGGACGATCTTCCCGGGCAGCGGGAAGTGGCGCTGGCAGAAGATCTCGGCTTCTTCGAGGAGCTTGAACGCCGGGCCGCGAAGCTGGCGCTGGTCGAGGAACTCGGTCTTGTCGTGGCCTCGAAAGCGCGCCATGCGCAGCTCGCGCGGAGAGTGAGAACCCGTCCGGGTGAATCGACGTTGACAACCGGCGCGATATCAATCGACTTCATGCAGGGCGAGCCGGGGTGAAATTGCGGAACTTGCCTTGTGTGATGCGCTGGCAGCGATAAACCTCGGCGATTCCCGTCGCAGTAAGCCGCTTGCGATCTGGGTGTAGTTCCTGTAAGTCGGATAGTGCCAACAACGAACGTACACAGTCCTGGGACATAGGCGCCGTCCATATCGGCCAAGTCCAGTTCGAACCTTCGCCTTTGCGTTGGGTAAAGCCGGTGGTCTGTAGTCTGCCTTGAGTGGCCGCCGTCGGAAGCAGTGCCAGCGCTTCAATGGCCAGGCGGTTGGCACCCCAGACAGTTCCGCCCCGCTTTCGCTCGGGGTCGCCACTCGAGTTGCGCCAGCGTAAGGCGTAGCGCACGTCATCTGTTGGATCCCAGCGCATCGTGTGGTTCTCGAGCGGGTCGTCGTACTGCCAAGAGCGAAGAAGTGCTTTTCTCAGGTGGTCGATGCCGCTGTCGCTGACGAGAACACGCATGAATCCGAGGAAGTGCTGATGCCCCGCGCCGCTCATGGTGCGAAACGCGGTATCGCTCATCTCTCCAGTCTTCTTGCCGTTGACTCGGGCTTCCACGGCATCTGAGCCGAAGGCCGCCAGGAAGTCCACATGCCGTCGCTCGTCGGGTCGAGACTGGATTACCGCTTCAATCGCGGCTTTTCTGAATGTCGCGATCGCTACATTCAGATCGTCACCCAACGCGAAAGCACGGTGCCCATCGGCATCGCGCAGAAAGCAATCCAGCCCTTCCAGCCAAGCACCTTCGTCGATGGCGGGATACACAAGAAGTCGAGGCCGCCATCCCCCCTGCTGCTCGGACCAGGCGAGTCGAACCGAGCGTTTCGGCCACGCTGAGGTGCTGACACGCAAGACACCCAACGCCGCAAGGAAGCCAAGAGGGTTGCCACCATCCAGGCCAACGAGCACGAAGTCACTCATCGTCGGCACCTCGCTCTTCCCACTCGCTGCGCCGATGGTCCGCGAGCCGCAGCAAGGCTTCCAGCCAGGCCAGCCCCCACCAGCCGTAGCGGCGCGTCAGGCGCCAATACCGATCGGCCGGGCCGGCGTCGATGCGCTCGAGGCCGGTGGC
>JANMSR010000404.1:0-8527 GCA_031389565.1 Burkholderiales bacterium | reverse complement strand
GACGTGATTTTGTTCCCCTTGCTCAAGCCGTTGCCCAAGTGAGCGAACCTTCGCAGCAGCAGCAGCGTGACGCCTCAGAGGGATTTATCTGGGCTGGCGCGTTGTGCGCATTGGGCGGCGCGGCGCTCCTTTTCTGGGCGCTGGCCAAAGCCGATGCGGTCTCACTTGCTTTGGCAGACTTGTCCTTCGTGCCCTATGGCGTCGGCCAATTCGTCGCAGCGCTGAAGGGAGCCGGCATTTCAATAGGCGGGTGGACCGCTCCTGCCGTCATCGGCCTGGCACCCGTGACATCCGAATCGTTGCCGGTGGTACTCGGTTCTGGTGCCGCCTTGTGGACCGCCGGTTGGTTGTTAGTTGGCCGTGTGCCAGGCCATGGCGTCGCCGCGACTGCGTGCATTGCTCTCGCTGAGCGAGGGCGAGCAGGCGGTGTGCTGCGTCAACCTGGGCCGGGTCACGAAAAGCAAGCCGGGCCGCTTGCGACCCATGCCAGCGTCCTTCGTCAGCACGCTCTGAACGTGCCAGGCATCGATGCCCCACCGGTGGCAAGGAGCGCCTCGGTGCCTACCTTGGCCAGCTCACGCTGAGCCCGGCCGAACGCAAGCGTCTGAGGGATCTGCTGCCCGCCATTCACGCCGAGAAGACCAAGTTCTACAGTTCGGTGGTCAATGACGGTGCCATTGCACTGCGATGCGGCGTCGCCCGCCTTCTTGAAGAGGCGCTGGCCGCCGGGTGCCGATTGGCGCTGGCCAGCTCCACCACCGCGGTCAATGTCGACGCGCTCCTGCATTCGACCCTGGGTGCGCGCGGACTCGACATGTTCAGCGTGATGGTGTGCGGTGACCAGGTGCGAGCCAAGAAGCCTGCACCTGACGTCTACAGAAAGGCCTTGTAGTACCTCGACCTGCCGCCCGATCGGGCGGTGGCCTTCGAAGACTCGACGAATGGCCTGCACGCGGCGGTCGCCGCCGGGTTGTGGACGGTGGTCACGCCGAACTTCTGGACCGAAGGCAGCGACTTCACGGCAGCGTCGCTGCTGCTGCCGCACTTTGGGGATGACGCACACCCGTTGCCAGGCGAGCCCGGCACCCATCTTCAATCGGCGCCATGGCTGACCATCGACGAGCTGTTGCGGCGGGCCGCGTCGCCGCGAACGCCACGGCCGTGGCTGCAGACGCCGTGAGTGCAGCTCCATCGGGTCCACCATTCACACGCTCCTGCGCGTTCGCACGACGCCGTGCCTGCGCGATGCGCAGGTCCGCGCAAATCAGCGTTCGGTGGCGTTGTCGAGGGCAAACGCCGCGATAGCAGCGACGTCGTCCAAGTCGAGCCGGGTGATCGTCGGCGCCAGATTGAGCTCAGCCGCCGGTGCGTCACCTGCAATGGCCACGATGCCCGGCCAATCGGGCCACAAGGTCGGCTTGCCGAGCGCCAGCCGCCAGACTTCCAGCTTCGGAAACCCGCCGTCCTTGAAGCCTTCGATCAACACCAGGTCGCAGGGCTGCATGCGGTCGATCAGGTAGTCCAGCGGCGGCTCGGCGGTGCCGCGCAGCTCATGCATCAGCGCCCAACGGTCATTGCCGAGCAAGAGCACCTCCTTGCAGCCCGACTCGCGCAGGCGGTACGAGTCCTTGCCGGGCCGGTCGATGTCGATGTTCTTGTGGCTGTGCTTGATCAGCGACACCCGCAGGCCGCGCGAGCAAAGCTCGGGCACCAGCCGCTCGAGCAGCGTGGTCTTGCCCATCCCGGAGTGGCCCGCGATGCCGAACACCTTCATGGCCTCGGCTCAGTCTTCGGCGAGCGCGGCATATGGGCCTGCGACGTGCTCATGCGGTTGGCAGCGGCAAGGCAAGCACATGTGCAATTGTCGATTCACAAGGCGCGACACGCAGACCCCGAGCGCAACAGATTGGGCATGCTGGACCCGGCGGCACACGCATGAGTTGCGCAGCGTCAAGGGCCTGGACGGCGCCGGCGCTGGCGGCAGCGCGCGCTCAGGGCGGGGTCGACAGGATTCTCGCGCCCCGCACGTCGATCAGCGTCGCCGCGCTGCCCTGCCGATCGGGTACGCTGATCAGGCTGTGGCCGTCGCGCCGCAGGGCCCGCGCCGCCGTCAGGTCGGGGTCACCGGCGACCGCCAAACGTGCGATCGTGCGGCGGATGTCGAGCTGTACCAAGTGCAGTGGCACGCCAGCGTCGGCTGCCGCGCTCGCTCGGCCCAACACGAAGGCGCCGCTGTCGTCGAATGCTAGCGTTCGCAGCGGCTGCTCGAGCCGCGTGTGGGGCACGCCGAGGAAGCCGGGCTCGCAATGGCCTCGCCTTGGTGGTAGTCATGCACCAGGCCGTCGAAGATCGGCGCAGCCTGCGGGTCGGTCGACAGTTCCCACAACTCGGCCAGCGGCTCGAACACGATCACGAAGCTGCGCCGCGCGCCCACGTAATGCACTTCGGCCACGGCCGAGTGCTCGCGCCGTCGCGACGGGTGGCGGCGAGCGTTGTCGCACGCACGCCGCGGTCGAAGACGGCGATTGCCTGGCCCTCGGCCACCACCTGCCAGCGACCGTCGGGGGAGCCGGCCTGCGGCTCGGCAGCCGCCGAAGATGCTGCGAGCACCAGCGCGGCGGCCGAGAGCAGGCGGGCGTGCGAAAAGCTTGACACGCATCAAGGCGCGCTGGCGTCGCGGTGTCGATGCTGACGGTCATGAAAACAGCAGGCGTCACTACCGTCTTGTCGCAGCGCGGCATGGAGTGGTTCACAGGCGCCCAGCCGCCGCGCACCTGGCGCATTGCGCTGCGCGGCGCTCTGGGGCCGTACGCATGATGCTGGCCGAGTTCTACCCGCACATCAGGGCGGCGCATGTGGCCCTGGTCGCCACCAGCGGCACGTTGTTCGCACTGCGCGGTGCCGCGGTGATGGCCGGGCAGGCGTGGCCGATGCGCAATTGCCTGCGAGCGCTGAGCGTCGCCGTCGACAGCTTGTTGTTGGCCGCGGGCGTCGCTCTGTGGTCGCTGCTCGCGTTGCAGCCAATGCGCGACACCTGGCTCGGCGCCAAGCTGCTGCTGCTGTTGCTCTACATCGTGCTCGGCTCACTGGCGATCGCGCGCGCACGCACGCCGCGCGGCCGGGCGTTGGCCTATGTCGCGGCGCTGGCCTGCTATCTGTTCATGGTCTCGGTGGCGCTGGCGCATCATCCGTTGGGTGCGCTGCGCCGTTTGTTCGGCTGAAGGAGATTCCATGACCTCGGTGATCGATCTGCATGCCGGGCCGGCGGCCGGCTTCGACGAACCTTTCGCCATGCTCGACGCCTGCCACCAGCGCGTCGAACGCCTGTTGACGCTGTTGGGCCGGTTGGCAGCGCACCTGGACACGCACGGCGCCGACGAGCAGGCGCAGCAGGCGGCGCGCGACGTGATGCGCTACTTCGACCTCGCCGCGCCGCATCACCACGAAGACGAAGAGCGGCATGTGTTGCCGCTGCTGCGCGAGCGCGTCCACGCGGGGCTGGCCGACCGGGTGCTGCAGGAGCACGAGTCGATGGCGGCGGCCTGGGCGGGTGTGCGTACTGTGCTGCTCGATGTCGAGCAGGGGCGCTGGCTGGCCGACCCGGCGGCGATCGCGGCGCATTGGAGCGCCTTCGCGGCGCTGTACCGTGAGCACATTGCGCTCGAGGAAGGCGAGGTCTTCCCGCTGGCCCGCGCTCAAATCGATGCCGCGGGACTGCACGCGATGGCCGAAGAGATGGCACGCCGCCGCGGCGTGCGCTGACGCTAGCTAGCTCAGGTCACTGAACTGCGTGTCGCCGATCACGTCGCTGGCGCCGCTGTCATCGAACAGTCGCAGCGAGTGCAGGGTGACGCGCTCGCGGAACGACTTGCGCGCGAACAGCTTGGCCTGGGCTTGCTCGGGAAGGTCGGTGATGTTGATCACGTTCTTGACGATCAGGGTGTCGATCACGTCTTCGAGCACGCGCACGAAATCGGCGTCGAGGCGGCCGAAATCCGCGCCGCCGGCGCCGCCGAGAAAGGCCGTGACATCGGGATGATCGGCGGCGATGAACTCGGGGCTGTCGGGCCGCGGCTCGCGCATCAGGCTGGCGATCGCACCTTTGGCATTGCGGGTGACGTAGGGCATGCCCAGAGGGTAGCCGGTCAGGCGCGTGCTGCGCTCAAAGCTCGCCGCACGAATGCCGCCACGACGGGAACATGTTCACGCCGAGGAAGGCGAAAGGGGTGACCACCCGGCCGGCTCTCGTTGACCGTCTCCGGCGCGGGCTGGTGCCAAAGGCAAAGGCCGGTGCTTGACCGGCCTTTGGCGTGGGGTTGCCTGAGCGCCGTTCAACGCAGCCCGGCGACGTAGTCGGCCACGGCTTTGATCTCGGCGTCACTCATCTTCGCGGCGATGGCCGTCATCTGGACGTTGTTGCTGCGCACGCCGCCGCGGAATGCGAGCAGTTGGGCCTGCGCGTAGTCGCCATGTTGGCCGCCGATGCGCGGGTACTGGGCCGGGATGCCGGCACCGTTGGGGCTGTGGCAGCCGGCGCAGGCCGGCTCGGCCTTGTCGGCGAGGCCGGCGCGGTAAATCTTCTCCCCCAGCTTGACGCTGTCCTTGTTTTTCGCGAAGCCCGGCTTGGCGTTCTTGCTGGCGTAGAACGCGGCGACGTTCTTCATGTCGTCGTCGGACAGGATGCCGGCAAAGCCCTTCATCACCGGGTTGTCGCGCCGGCCGGACTTGAACTCCTGCAACTGCTTGACGAGGTACTCCGGGTGCTGGCCGGCCAGGATCGGGTTGGCCGGGCTGCCACGCGAACCGTCGGCGGTGTGGCAGGCGCTGCAAACCTGGGTCGAGATCGCCTGGCCTTTGGCGAGGTCGGGTTTCGCGGCGGCAGCGGGGGTCGCAGCCAGCGCTGGTAGCGCGAGCAGGGCCGACAGGGTCAGGGCGCAAAGAGCCTTCATCATGGTGTGCGGCTGGAGTGTAGGGAGGTTGCGGCGGGCGCAAAACCGGCGAATTTTACAATGCTGCATGAGCCTGCCCGGCCGCCCGAAAGGCGAATCCGTAGTGCGGAGCACGAAGGTACCCCAATGAACACCTCCCCTGAGGCCAAGGCTGCCCTGGCCTGGACCCACACCGCGCGATTCCTGACGACGGCCAGCCAGCTCGACCAGTTGCCGGTGCACGAACTGCCGGAAATCGCTTTTGTAGGCCGCAGCAACGCCGGAAAGTCGACAGCCATCAACACCCTGGCACAGCAAAAGCGCCTGGCCTTCGCGTCGAAAACGCCGGGGCGCACACAGCACATCAACCTGTTCGCGCTCGGGCCCAAAGACGCGCCCGATGCCTACGTTGCCGACCTGCCGGGTTACGGCTACGCCGCGGTCGAGCGCGCCGCCAAGCTGCGTTGGCAGCAGGTGATGGCCGACTACCTGGCGGTGCGCCGCAGTTTGTCGGGCGTGGTGCTGATGGTCGACCCGCGACTGGGCTTGACCGACCTCGACCGACAGTTGCTGGCCTGGGTGGCGCCGCGGGTGGGCACCGGCGAAATCAAGCTGTTGGTGCTGCTGACCAAGGCCGACAAGCTGTCGCGCAAGCAAGCCGATGCGGCGGTTCGTGCGGCCACCGACGCGCTGGCCGAGCTGTCGACCGACGACGCCGACATCGGCGTGGCGCTGTTTTCGGCCTTGAACAAGAGCGGCGTCGACGATGCGGCGATCACGCTGCGCGGCTGGGTGCAGCGGTGAGCACGCCGGGCCGCCCCAAGTGCGAACGCTCCCGCTCGGCGGGACCGCGCGCAGCGCGCAGGGTGCGCCAGTGAGTGTTGAGTGTTTCGACCAGGCACTGGCGCACGGCATCACGCTGTCTTGTCGCGCCAGCGGCGCGCGCAACGCGCCGCGGCGCGTGCTGCTGTTGCACGGCTTTCCGGAAGGCGCATTCATCTGGGACGAGGTGATGCAGCGGCTGGCAGGGCAGGCCCGCTGCGTCGCGCCGAACCTGCGGGGCTATGAACGCTCGAGTGCACCGGGCGGCGTCGAGGCCTATCGCGTCAAGCACCTGGTCACCGACATCGCGGCGCTGATCGACGCAATGGGCGCGCCGATCGATCTGCTGGTGGCGCATGACTGGGGCGGCGCGGTGGCCTGGAGCCTGGCCGCGCAGCGGCCGGGGTTGATCGAGCAGTTGCTGATCGTCAACTCGCCGCACCCGGCGACCTTCTTGCGCGAACTGCGCGACAACCCGGCGCAACAGGTGGCCAGCGCCTACATGAACTTCCTCTGTCGCCCGGATGCGGCCGCGCTGCTGGCCGAGAACGACTTCGAGCGTTTGTGGCCGTTCTTCACCCACATGGGCGGTGCGGCGTGGCTGACCGACACGCTGCGTGCGCAGTACCGCACGCTATGGCAGCAGGGGTTAGAAGGGCCACTGAACTACTACCGCGCGTCGCCGCTGCGGCCGCCCGTTTCGGCGGGCGATGCGATCCACAAGCTGGCGTTTGCGCCCGAGTTCGTGACCGTGAAGCTGCCGACGACGGTGTTGTGGGGCGACGCTGACATCGCCTTGCCCACCACCCTGCTCGCGGGCCTCGATGCGTTCGTCAGCCCGCTCGATGTGCAATGCGTGGCAGGGGCCAGCCACTGGATCGTGCACGAGCGGCCCGCGGTGGTCGCGTCCACCATCGAGCGGCTATTGTTCAAACGACCACGTACTGACCTTTGAGGTGTCGCAGCGCCGACTGCAGGTGCTCACGCAGTTGCGGGAACAGGTCGGACGACAATTCGCTGGCGTAGATGCGCCGCTCGCGCTCCCTGGCCTCGTAGCCGACGTTGATCAGACAGGCCGCCTGGCCGTGGCTGTACTCGAGCAGGTCGGGCGCCACGAAGCGCACGGCCCAGCCGTCGCTGCAGGACACCGCACCGTCGGCTCGGGGTTGAAGCTGTGAGGTCATGACAAGGTCTCCTGGTGGTGCGACAAGATGCGTTCGGTTGCAATCCAGGAACTTGGTTTCGAACGCGGCACGCCGTGCCCGAGGGGACGCAAGTTGCGTGCTCGGCTTCGCGCGTGAAAATGTCACGCGCCAGAAGTCGATTCGCGTCGATCAGGGCCGGCCGAGGAACAACACCACGCCGGCATTGCCGCGCGGCGCGTGCGTCAGCGCCAGGTACAGCGGCCCGAGCCCGGTGTCGGCGCCGACGAACAGACTCATGCCCGCGCGCAGCGACTGCGCCCGCAGTGCGTCGCGCGTGGCGTAGGCGTTGCCGGCCTCGGCGCTGGCGCCGACGAAGAAACCACGCGTCAGCGCGGGCGTTTCCGACAGCCGCCTGTACCAGGTCAGGCGCGAAAACAGCACGTAGTTGCCGAGCAATTGGCCATCGCGGTAGCCCGACAGTTGGTGGAAGCCGCCGAGCTCGTAGCGACCCAGCGCGGCACCTTGCTGCTGGCTCGCGCCACGCGCCATCGTGAACAGGCTCAGCGTGTGGCGGCCGAAGGTCTGCACGGCCATCACCGAGGCCTCGAGGCGCTGGAATCGCCCGGCCTGGCTGCCGTCGCCCAGTGCCGCCTCGCCGACCAGGCGGTAGCCGCGCTGAGGGAAGTTGGCGAAGTCGAGTTGGTCGATCACCACGGCCAGACGCAGGCCGGTTTCAGTGGCCTGCACCTGGCTCGGCACATTGCCGAGCGCCGCGGCAACGAGCGTGGGTGTCGCCCGCAAGCGCTGCGTTGCCACGCCAATACGAAGTTCACCAAAGCGCCCCCATGGCTGGCCGAGGTCGATGCCGGCGCGTGAGGTGGTGCGCTTGAAGCGCGCGAGTTCGTTGCCGCTCGCACCGTAAAGCGTGCCGTCGCGGCGCTCGGCACTGGCGTAGCCGGCCACGAACCAGTCATTGGCCAGGCCGATGGTCCAGTTCAGCGGGTGGTACAGCTCGGTGAAAAACGACGTCACCGCGCCGATCTGCAATCGGTTGCGCCATTCGCTGCCGTTCTCGGTCAGCCAGTGGCGGTTGTGGCTGAACTTCAAGTTGAACGTGCCGCGGCCATTGAAATCGGTAGCCAGGTCCAGGCCAATGCGCAGGTAGTTCGGACCCCAGGGTTTGTCGTCGAGGTCGAACACCAGACCGTCTCCGCCATTGTGCGATGACACCAGACGGTAGTCGGCGCGCAGGTAGTCGCCGCTGGCGGCCAGTGAGCGGGCGTCGCGCTCGGCGCGGTTGGCGTCGAAAGGCTGCCCGGGCTGTGAATCGAGTTGCGCTGCAAAGCGCGACGGGTTGGTCTGCGTGCTGCCTTCGAAGGCGATGAAGCCGATGCTGGCTTCGGGCCGGCGCAGTTTGGGGTGCTCGGCACGCCACTGCGCGTAGGCCTCGGGCGCGACGGCGAAGGCCCGCAGGCGCGCCAGCGCGGCCTGTGCCCCGCGTTCGCCGATGGCAATGGCCTCGGCCACTTTCTCAAAATCGCCGGCCGTGACTTTGCCCAGCTGCGGCGAGATCAGCACATCGCGTGGGCCGAGCGCGGCCAGGCTGCGCTGCACGTTTTGCTCGGTCAGGAT
>JANMSR010000389.1:0-15674 GCA_031389565.1 Burkholderiales bacterium | reverse complement strand
CGAGGAAGAAATCCGCAGCATGTGCGAGGGCATGATCCGCAGCACCTTCGAGCACGCCATCGGCGTGCCGCTGCCGGCCTTCCCGGTGATGAGCTACGCCGACGCGATGCACGTCTATGGCAGCGACAAGCCCGACCTGCGCGTCAAGCTGGTGCTGACCGAACTCACCGACGTGATGCGCGACGTCGACTTCAAGGTCTTCTCGACACCGGCCAAGAGCAAGGAGGGCCGCGTTGTCGGGCTGCGAATTCCCGGCGGTGCCGAGATGAGCCGCGGCGAGATCGACGGCTACACCGAGTTCGTGAAGATCTACGGCGCCAAGGGCCTGGCCTGGATCAAGGTCAACGACGTGACGACGGGACGCGACGGCTTGCAGAGCCCGATCGTCAAGAACCTGCACGACAAGGCGATCGCCGACGTGCTGGCGCGCACCGGCGCGACCCATGGCGACCTGATCTTCTTCGGCGCCGACAAGGCCAAGGTCGTCAACGACGCCATCGGCGCCTTGCGCGTCAAGGTCGGCCACAGCGAGTTCGGGCATGCCCGCGGCCTGGTCCAGGGCGAGTGGGAGCCGCTGTGGGTGGTCGACTTTCCGATGTTCGAGCGCGACGACGAAGCCGGCCGCTGGGCGGCCGTGCACCACCCCTTCACCAGCCCCAAGGACGGCCACGAGGACTGGTTGGAGAGCAACCCTGGTGCCTGCATCGCCAAGGCCTACGACGTGGTCCTGAACGGCATCGAACTCGGCGGCGGCTCGGTGCGAATCCACCGCGAAGAAGTGCAGAGCAAAGTCTTCCGTGCCCTGAAGATCAATGCCGAGGAGGCGCAGGCCAAGTTCGGCTTCCTGCTCGACGCATTGCAATACGGTGCACCGCCGCACGGCGGCATCGCCATCGGCCTGGACCGCTTCGTGATGCTGATGACCGGCGCCGAATCGCTGCGTGAGGTGATCGCCTTCCCGAAGACCCAGCGGGCGCAAGACCTGCTCACCAATGCCCCCGGGCCGGTCGACGAGAAGCAGTTGCGCGAGCTGCACATCCGCCTGCGCAATACGCAGCCGGCCTGAGCTGTCGGGCTTTGGGCAGAATCCAGGCGCAGGGCAAGCCAGAGCCCTTTTTCTTCCAGGTCGCCGATGCCCAAGATTGCCGAGTCCGTGCTGGTCGTGATCCACACCCCGGCGCTCGATGTGCTGCTGATCGAGCGTGCCGACAAGGTGGGCTATTGGCAGAGCGTGACCGGCTCGAAGGACCGCCTCGACGAACCGCTGCTCGACACCTGCGTGCGCGAGGTGGCCGAAGAAACCGGGATCCGCATCGGCAGCGATGCCGTGCCGATGGCCGCACTGCGCGACTGGCAACTCGCCAACGTCTACGAGATCTACCCGGTCTGGCGCCACCGTTACGCGCCGGGCGTGACTCACAACACCGAGCATGTCTTCGGCCTGACGGTGCCGCCCGGTACCGTGGTGACGCTCAACCCGCGCGAACACCTGCACTTCGAGTGGCTGCCCTGGCGCGAGGCCGCGGACCGCTGTTTCTCGCCGAGCAATGCCGAAGCCGTGCTGCAACTGCCGCGCTTCGTGGTGCCATGAAAACGCTGCAATCGAGCCTGTTGCCTGCGCATACCGGTCTGGACGATCACTTGCGCGTGGCCACCTACAACATCCACAAGGGCGTGCGCGGCGTCGGCCCGCGCAAACGCCTGGAGATCCACAACCTCGGCCTGGGTGTCGAGGCACTCGACGCCGACCTGGTGTTCCTGCAAGAGGTGCGCCTGCACCACAGCCGCGACGCGCGCCAGTTCGACCGCACCTCGTTCGGCTGGCCCGAACAGGGCCAGGCCGAGTTCCTGGCCCCCGAGGGCTACGAGGTGGCCTACCGCAGCAATGCCGTCACCCGCCATGGCGAGCACGGCAATGCGCTGCTGTCGCGCTGGCCGCTGGGCGACGTCGGCCACCACGACGTCAGCGACCACCGCTTCGAGCAGCGCGGCCTGTTGCATGTGCCGGTGCAGTGGCAGGGCCGCATGCTGCACGCCGTGGTCGCACACCTGGGCCTGATGCACGCCAGCCGCGTGCGCCAGATCCAGCGGCTGGCCGAGTTCATCGCCGCCGAGGTGCCGGCCGATGCGCCGTTGATCGTCGCCGGCGACTTCAACGACTGGGGCGAGAAACTCGACGCACCGATGCAGGAGATCGGTCTGGCGCGCGCCCTCGGCGAAGGCCCGCGCGCAAGGCGCCGATCGACCTTCCCTTCGCGCGTGCCGGTGTTCGCGCTCGACCGCATCTACACCCGTGCGCTGGTCTGCCGCTCGACCTACGTGCCGCGCGGCGCCACCTGGGCCCGCATGAGCGATCACCTGCCGCTGGTGGCCGAGCTGGTGTGGCCATGATGGACTCTGCCGGCGCGCACGCGGCGCACGAAGGCGCCTGGTACGCGCAGCGCGAGGCGCAGTTCAGCGGCGGTAACGAGGTCACGCTGTTGACCGGAGGCGACCAATTGTTCCCGGCCATGCACGCGGCCATCGCCCGCGCGCACCACGAGGTCTGGCTGGCGACCTACATCTTCCACGATGACAGCGCCGGCCGCGCGATGGCCGACGCGCTGGCGGCCGCGGCGCAGCGCGGCGTGCGCGTGCGTGTGGTGGTCGACGGCTTCGGCTCCAAGGCCACCCTGCCCACGCTGCGCCGCTGGCTCGATGGCAGCGGCGTGGCTCTGGCGGTGTTCCGCCCGATCGATCGTTGGTACTCGTGGCTGCAGCCGGGTCAGTTGCGGCGCTTGCATCAGAAGGTGCTGGCCACCGACACCGAGCAGGCCTTTGTCGGTGGGATCAACATCATCGACGACCGCAATGACCTTAACCATGGCACAACGCCAGAGCCGAGGCTGGATTTCGCGGTCGCGCTGCGCGGCCCGGTGGTCGGGCCGGTGGCCCAGACCGCGCGCGCGATGTGGACCCGCGCCGCCTTCGGCCACGACTGGCGCGACGAGGTGATGGCGCTGGCCAAGAGTGCCGAGCCGGTGGCTCGCGCCAAGCAGTTGATGCGCCGCCTGCGCATCACCGCCACGCCGGCCGAGACCGCCGTCGAATTGGTGCAGCCGATGCATGCAGCGTTCCTGGTCCGTGACAACCTGAGCCAGCGGCGGGCCATCGAGCGCAACTACATCGATGCGTTGCGCCAGGCGCGCGAGCGCATCGACCTGGTCTCGGCGTACTTCTACCCCGGGCGCGCGTTCCGCCGCACGCTGCGCGATGCGGCACGGCGCGGCGTGCGGGTGCGCCTGTTGCTGCAGGGCAAGCTCGACTACCGCTTTGCCGGCTTGGCCGCCAGCGTGTTGTACGGCGAGATGCTGTCGCACGGCATGCGCATCTACGAGTACATGCCGGCGTTCCTGCACGCCAAGGTGGCCCTGGTCGACGACGAATGGGCCACGGTCGGCAGCTCGAACATCGATCCGCTGTCGTTGCTGCTCAACCTCGAAGCCAATGTGGTGGTGCGCGACGCCGCGTTCACGGCCTCGCTGGCCGCGGCCTTCGAGCAGGCCGTCGCGGTGTCGCGCGAAGTCACCGCGCCACCGGTGGCGCGCGGCTGGGTGGCACCGTTGCGGCGCGGCTTCGTCGCCTGGGTGGCACAGTGGTACCTGCGGCTGGCCGGTATCAGTGGCCGCTATTGATCTTCAGCCGGAGCGGTGCCGAAGCGGTTCGGCCGCGCATCGCCGCGCAACAGCCCGTTTTCGATCAGCACCCAGAGCCAGCCGATCAGCGGGATCAGTGCCACCAGGGCCCACCAGCCGGGCTTGCCGCGGTCGTGCCAACGCTTGACGCTGACGGCCAGTGCCGGCCAGAACAAGGCCAGGTTGACGGCCCATTCGGTCGCCCGCGGTGAGACTCCCACCACCCGCAGCAGCACCGTCAGGTACAGCATCATCCCGAGCGGCATCGCCACCGCCCACAACCACCAGGTGCGGCGCGAGACACGGCCTTGCAAGCCGAGCAGCAGGGGCTTCAACGACGTGGGGTCGGCATCGTTCATCGCCGCCATCGTAGCCGCCCGCGCCACAAGAGCGGCAGCGCGGCTGCGGATCCGCCGCGACTGGCCGCTGCACGAAGCCCACGCGCAGTCCACGCAGGTGGCCCTGATCGAGCAGGCTCAGGGACGCGACGCAAGCGTCTTGCCAAAACAAACGCTCATCGGGTCGCCGGCGTAGGGCCCATAGGGCGCGATGCGGCGCCAGCCGCAGCCGCTGTACAGCGCGATCGCGGGCGTCTGGCGGCGGCCGGTCTCGAGCAGCAGTTGGCGGTAGCCGTGGGCCTGCGCTTCGCGCTCGAGTCGCGCCAGCAGCGCCCGCGCGACGCCATCGCGGCGCGCGTCGCGCGTGACGAACATGCGCCGCAGCTCGCCGGTGAACGTGTCGTGCTGGCGCAGGGCGCCGCAACCGATGGCGCGGCCGTCGCGCCAGGCCAGCAGGTAGACCTCGCGCGTGCGCAGCGGCGGGTTGCTCGGCGCTGGCGCGTCGAGCGCAAACAGCTCCGGGTACAGCGCGCGCGCTTGCAGCGCCGCCTCGCCCAGCAGCGCCAGCGCCTGCGGGTGCTGCGGGTCGACCGCATCGATCAGCAGCGACGTGGTGGCCTGCATCAGGGCTGCCAGTCGATCATCGCCTGCACCAGCGCGCTCAGCAGCGGCGTGACTTCGACGGCGCGCTCGGCCTGCCAGTCGGCAGGCCGGGCTTCGTCGAGGTAGCAGCGCCAGCACATCTCGAGCTGCACCGCGTGCACCTGCTCGGCCGGCCGGCCGTAGCGGCGGGTGATATAGCCGCCCTTGAAGCGGCCGTCGACGACATGGCTGTAGCGCTGCTGCGCCCCCAGCACGGCGGCCAGCGCGGTGGCCAGCGTCGGCGCACAACTGCTGCCGCCGGCCGTGCCCAGGTTCAGGTGCGGCAAGGTGCCCTCGAACAGCCAGGGCAGTTCGGACTTGATGCTGTGCGCGTCGAACAGCACGGCGTGGCCATGCGTGCCGCGCAGCCGTGCCAACTCAGCCGCCAGCGCGTCGTGGTAGGGCTGCCAGTACTGCGTCGCGCGCGTGGCGATCTCGGCGGCGTCGGGATCGCAGCCGTCGCGGTACAGCGCATCGCCACTGAAAAACCGCGTCGGTGCCAGACCGGTGTTGTTGACGCCGGTGTACATCGGCGTGTCTTCGCGCGGCCGGTTGAGGTCGATCACGTAGCGGCTGAAGCGCGGCGCGATCAGGCTCGCACCGAGGTCGCGCGCGAAGGCGTACAGCCGCTCGAGATGCCAGTCGGTGTCTTCGACGCCGGCCGCGCGCGGTGCTAGCCGCTCGCGCAGCGCGGCAGGCAGGGCGGTGCCCGCGTGCGGTAGGCTCACCAACAGCGGCGCCGTGCCGCAATGCAGCGTGTAGGTTGCGGTGTCGGTCAAGGCAGGTTGCTGGCGTACAGGCACAGCGCCGCGATCTCGCGCTCGACTTCGATCGGGAAGCCACGCCGGCCGATGCGCCGGTCGTTGAGCAGGTGGTCGAACACTTCGATGCGCGCGGCGGGATCGTCCCAGGACGCGGCAATGGCGTTGATGATGCGCGGGTAGCGCTCGGTGGTCGCCCGCGGCTGAATATTCTCGGGCAGGTGCATGGTCCAGTCCATCGCGCGACCGGTGAGGGCCCGGTCGGTGACCAGCGCCGCACGGCGGTTCTTCGGCCAGTAGCCGGGCACGCTTTCGAGCACGCGCGCGACGTCGGGCGGCAATGCGTCGAGCACGGCGCGGGCAGCGTCGATCGACACCGGCTGGAAATCCATCAGGCCGGACGGCCGCGGCGTGTACTTGGGCGGGGGCTTCGCAGGGCTCATTGGGTCACGACATTCCCGTCATTCTGGCCCTGCCGCCGGCCGGCCCAGCGGCAATGTGTCACGCGCTGGCGCGGTTTGCGCGCGGTGCCAGTTGGCGCAGCGTATTGTGCGCGGCCAATCGGCCCACGACCAGGCCGCGCCAGTTGCGCAGCGGCAGGTTCGACAGCCCGGCCAGCAGCTCGCGCTCGGCGTCGCTGCGCAAGGGTACCAGCGCTTCGATCAACGCCGCCATCGCCACCTCGCAGGCGCGCGAGGTGTTGCCGTCGTCGACCTTGATCGCCACGCCCAGGCCCGCTTCGGGCATCGCGGCGCAGTACATGCCCTCGGCGCCGACCTTGCAGAAGACGCGCTCGCCCAGCGCCTGCATCACCCGGGTGTCGAAGCGCGCGCTCCCCGCCACCATGAACGGCGCTCGCGCCACCGCGCTGCGCAGCCGGGCCGCAGCCGCGGCACGCCCCGCCGTCAGTCCGACGCCGCTGGCCGCGCGCGCGAAACCGTGGGCCAACTGGCGCAGTGGGATGGCGTAGGCCGAGATTCCGCAGCCGTCGATGCCGCGCGGCGCGCGCGACAGGTCGCAGCCGGTGACGGCCTGGACGGCGGCGCCGACTTCGCGCATCAGCGCGTGCTCGGGCTGGACGTAGCCGGCCAGGAAGCCGCGACTGTCCTGCGCGCCGGCGTGGCCTGACATATGCCAGCCCAGGCAGACGAAGCCGGCGTGCTTGCCCGAGCAGTTGTTGTGCAGCACGCTGGGTGCTGCACCCGCCGCAGCCAGCGCGTGCGCCGAGGCCTGGTGGTAGGGCCAATGCGCGCCGCACTCGAGCACCGTTTCGTCCAGGCCGGCCTTGGCCAGCATGGCCGCCGCGCTGCGGGTGTGCGCCGGCTCGCCGTTGTGCGAGGCGCAGGCCAGCGCGAGCTCTTCATCGGTCAGGCGCAGGCCATCGGCCGCGCCGCTTTCCACCAGCGGCAGCGATTGCAGCAGCTTGATCGCCGAGCGCGGAAAAACCGGGCGGTCGATGTCGCCGAGCGACGCGACGAGGGCGCCGTCGGCGTCGACCACCGCCAGCGAGCCGCGGTGGAACGATTCCAGCGCATTGCCGCGCCAGGCCTCGACCAGTACCGGGTTCATGCATCGTCTCCGTCACACTTGTCGCGCACCGGACTGTAGCGCGCCGACCGGCGTGGACAATGCTGCGCATGCCCTTGACCGCCCTGGCGCTGGTGCTGCTGGCCGCGCTGCTGCACGCGGCGTGGAACACGTGCACGCGTTGTATTTCACCGTCCTGCTGACCGGTTACCGCAAGTCCGACCTGACCCAATACTGTTCACTTTGGACCGTTCGCCCTGAGCTTGTCCAAGGGCTTCCTGGGGCTTCGACAAGCTCAGCCCAAACGGACTTGCTGCTATCCGAACAGTATTGCGACCTGCCCGTGGCCTATCTGGTGGCGCGGGGCAGCGGACCGCTGTTCGCCGCCCCGGCCTTGTGGCGCCACTCGCATGAGACCGCCGGGCCGCCGCAAGGGCGAATGCCGGAGTGCGCAGCACGAAGGGACCCTGATGAGCCAGCCAGGCGGCATGCGCTGGTGGTGGCCACGTTCGGCGCGCTGGCCTACATCCTGGTGCTGTACGCCGTGACGATGGCGCCGCTGTCGCACGTGGCGCCGGCGCGCGAGGTGTCGATGCTGTTCGCGGCCCTGCTCGGCGGCCGCTTGCTCGACGAGGGCGACCGCGGCGTGCGCATCGCGGGTGCAGCCTGCATCGCCGCCGGCGTCATCGCGCTGGCTTCGGCCTGAACGCGCGAGTCGCTGGGCAACAACCCTTCGCGCAGACGGCGGGGCCCGGCCCGCGCACAATCGCCGGCGATGGATTCGCTCACCCATGTCGCGCTCGGCAGCGCCATCGGCATGGCCACGATGGGCCGGCGCACGGCGCTGTGGAAGGCCGCCCTGTGGGGTGCGGTGGCGGCCACCCTGCCCGACATCGACGTGTTCATCGACCATGGCGATCCGATCCGCAACATGGTGCTGCACCGCGCCGAGACCCACGCGCCGTTCTGGCTGACGCTGTTCTCGCTGCCGTTCGCGGCGGCGATCGCGCGATGGCAGGGCGAGTGGGCGCAGTGGCGGCGCTGGTGGCTGGCGATCTGGCTGGCGCTGGTGACGCACCCCTTGCTCGACGCGATGACGGTCTACGGCACCCAGCTCGCGCTGCCGTTTTCCGACCAGCCGTTTGGCGCCGGCAGCCTTTTCATCATCGACCCGCTGGTCACCGTGCCGCTGCTGCTGGGCGCCGGGTGGGCGCTGGCCTCGCGTGGCGGCCAGCGTGGCATGAGGGCGAACCTGGCCGGCCTGGCGATCAGCAGCGCCTACCTGGGCTGGGGCCTGGCGGTGCAGCAGCACGTCGGCAGCATCGCCGGCGCGTCGCTGGCCGCGCAAGGCATCGCCGCCGAACATGTGCTGGTGACGCCCAGTGCGTTCAACAGCGTGCTCTGGCGCGTGGTGGCCGTGGCGGGCGACCGCTATCACGAGGGCTTTTATTCACTGCTCGATGCGGCGCCGCGCATGAGCTTCGACGCTTTCGCTCGCGGCGATGCACTGGCAGCCGAGCTGCAGCGCAACCAGGGCGTGCAGCGCATCCGGGCCTTCAGCAGAGGCTTCTATGCCCTGCGGCAAGACGGCGCGCGCGTCTTGATCAGCGACCTGCGCATGGGCCAGGAGCCAGCCTATATCTTCACCTTCGCCGTGGCCGAGCGGCACAGCGCCGTGGTGCCGCTGGCCGTGCCCGAGCAAATCGGGGCACGGCCCGATTTCGCGCGCGGCTTGCCGTGGTTGTGGCGGCGCATGTGGGGCGAGCCCGTCCCGCCACCCCGCTGAGGGATCAGCGTCGCGTGAGCACGATCGCGAGCTCGGTCCAACCGGCCGGGTGCGGCACGCGCTCGTAAGGTGGCGCCGGCCACGACCACTGCGCGGCCGGCAGCAGGGCGCGCAGCAGGTTGATGTCCATGTGGTACGGCGGCCCTTCGATGCGGCCCTCGGCGGCACCTGGGCGCAGGCATTGCATCGCCAGCATCAACAGCCCGCCGCCGGGGCGCAGCCAGCGTTGCAACTGCTGGGCGTAGGCCTGCCAGTGGTCGGGGTGCAGCGCGCACCAGCAGGTCTGCTCGTACACCGCGTCGAGCGCTGCCGTCGGCTGCCACGCGAGCACGTCGGCCTGCACCACCTCGGCCTGCACACCCGCCGCGGCCAGCCGCTCGCGGGTCAGCGTCACGGCCGCCGTGGCGTAGTCGATCGCCACCACCGCGCAGCCACCCGACGCCAGCGCGAGCACGTCATGCCCGCTGCCGCAACCGGGAACGGCCATGCGCAGGCCGGCGATCAGCGTCGCGTCGGCCCACCAGCGCGCGAGCTGCGGGCTGGCGCTGTCGCGGTCCCACGGCGTTTGCTGCCGCTCGAAACGCTGCTGCCAGAAATCGCGATCGGGTCCGTGCATCGCGCGATTGTCACGCGCGCGGCCAAAGCGCGGTTTCGATGCCGCTGAGCAAGCGGCGCAGCGCGAGCTGCAAAGCCAGCGCCACGGCAGCGCCGACGATCGCCAGCCCGGTCGACACCTTCAGCCGGCGGCGCTTCACTCGCCTCATGCGGCGCTTGGGCCCGACAGGCGCCAACGACAATCCGGGCATGCCGTCAGACCCCTTGCCGCTGCTGATCGGCGTCGATTTCACCAGCGCACCGACACCGAGAAAGCCGATCACCGTGGCCCGTGGCAGCCTGTACGGCGCGCGCGTTTCATTGCGAGGCGTCGATGCACTGCCCGGCTTCGCCGCCTTCGAGGCCCTGCTGCGCGAGCCCGGACCGTGGGTCGGTGGATTCGATCTTCCGTTCGGTCTGCCGCGCGAGTTGGTCGAGGCGCTCGGCTGGCCGCGCGACTGGCGCGCGCTGATGCGCCATTACGCCGCGCTGTCGAGGCCGCAGATCCGTGACACGTTCGCCGCCTTTTGCGCCGCGCGGCCGGTGGGTGCCAAGTTCGCGCACCGCGCCTGCGACGGCCCAGCGGGGTCGAGCCCGTCGATGAAATGGGTCAACCCACCGCTGGCGTACATGCTGCATGCCGGTGTGCCGCGGCTCATCGCAGCCGGCGTGCACCTGCCCGGCCTGATCGCAGGTGACATGACGCGCATCGCACTCGAAGCCTACCCGGGCCTGTTGGCGCGCGAGCTGATCGGTGCCCGCTCGTACAAAGCCGACGCGCGCGCCAGACAAACGGCCGACCGCCTGATCGCACGCAAGGACCTCGTCGACACCCTCGAACAAGGTCGCACGCGGCTCGGATTGCGGCTGCGCCTGACCCATGCGCAGCGCGACGCGCTGACGGCCGACGCGTCGGGCGACCGCCTCGACGCCGTGCTGTGCCTGATGCAGGCGGCGTGGGCGAGCGAGCGCCGGCGCTTTGGCCTGCCCCGGCAAGTCGATCCGCTGGAAGGCTGGATCGCCAGCGCCGAAGCAGATCGGCGGCTGTAACCAATGGTCCATGGCCGCAGGCGCAAGCTTGCGTGCGGCAAAATGCGGGCTGAAAATGCTGATCGAAATGACGACCCTGTGGTTGGTGAGCGCTGCCGCGGTTCCTGCCGATGCCGCCGAAAACAGCCACGGCCCGCCGGCCAGTGCCGGGGTCGTGGCCCCGGGGCCCCTGGGCGAGGCCCCGTTGACTGCACTGTTGCAGGCAATTCGGGCCGATGCGGCCAAGCGCAGAGGGCTGGACGCGGCGCGTCTGGTCGTGCTGCCCGTCGAAGAAGTCACCTGGTCCGACAGCTCGCTCGGGTGCCCGCAAGCCAACCTTGTCTACACCCACGCGCTGGTGCCGGGCTGGCGCATTCGCATCGAGGCGGGCGCCGAGGTGCTGAGCTATCACGCCAGCCGGCGCGGCCCCTGGTTGTTGTGTCCGGCCGGCCGGGCCGTTGCGCCGACGCCGGGTGTCGCGCCGCGCTGAAGGCCCGCACCCGCTCCCGCGCAGCCCAGGCAAGAAAAAAGCCCCGCCGGCGCACCGGCGGGGCTTGCATCGTGCGACGCGGTTTACGGGCGCGCGAGCGTGACCACCGGCGAAGTCCAGGTCTCGAAGTGGGCCGGGTTCTTCCGGTCGGCGAGTGCTTTCTTCACCGTCACGCGCACCTTGTACTGGCCGTTGGCCAGGGCGCGCCACTGGTCGAGCTGGGCGGGATCTTTCTTGAATACATTGCCGTCCCAGGTGAAGGCGAAGAAGCCGGTGGGGCTGCTGTTGCGCGTGACCCATTCGTCGAGGCTGACGCGGCCGCGCACCTCGTCCGTAGCGGCATCGAGCGCCTCCAGCAACACCATTTCGGAGTGGTGGTCGAGGTGCAGCAGGAAGAAGGGAATGTCGTTACCGACCAGGGTGTAGCTCGCGCCGCCGGGTTGGTTGAACAACGACGGGCCCGACAGCTTGGCCAGCCACGGGAAGCCGTTGGGGCGTGGGCTCCAGCACGCGAATGGCCTGGTAGTCACCCTTGAAGCCTGCGAACGGCACGCGCAATGCCGCGCCGCCGTCACGCGGCGTCAACACGATGTAGCCACCGTAGATGCCGCGGTCGGCCAGCGCGGCACTGGCGGGCGCGGCGATGGTGACGTTGACCTTGCTGCGGTCGCCGTCGTCGTCGTCGCCATCGCCTTCGTCGTCCCGGCCTTCCTGGCCCCTTACGGTGACCGCCGTGCGGTCGAATGTCACCGTGGCCGGCGCATTGTGGAATGTCAGGCCCGGGGCCTGCACGAAGGTGAACGGCCCGGTGGCCAGCGCCGGCTCATGGCTGATGTCGTAGGTGACGCTCGCCGTGCCCCGGTTCTTGATGCGCAGTTTGCGCTGGGCCGCGCCGAACTCGCTCTCGCCCAGCGCGAGCTCGCTCGGCTCGACCATGACCTTGGCCGCGATGGCGCCCGGGATGTCGAGCATGCCCGCTCCTTGGCGGTGCACGTTGTCGAGGAAACCCAGCGCCGGGTTGGCGCCCCAGGCTTTCGGATCAGCGCTGTTTTGCATCAGCGTCCTGACTTCGCTGACACGCGTGCGCGGGCGCGCTTGCAGAATCAACGCCGCGGCGCCGGCCACGTGGGGCGACGACATCGAGGTGCCCGACAAGGTGGCAAAGCCACCGGACTCGAGCGGGAAGGTCGAGAAGATGCCGCCGCCCGGAGCACCGATGTTGGGCTTGAGGGTCAGGTCGGCCGCCAGACCGAACGAGCTGAAGCTCGACATCAAGCCGCCCGTACCGAAGGGATAGCCGACGTAGTTGCCGGTCCATACCAGGGTGGTCGGGCCGGCCGCGATCAGCGCGTTGAGGGTTGCGCCCTGGCGCACCAGCTCGGTGTTTCCCTTCGTGCGGCACGCCGGCGCGCAGGAGATAGAGCGGGACGGCCTGGCGCGGCTCAGTGTCCAGGTTCCCTTGCCCAGCTACCAAGGCAGGCCTCCCGGCTCTGCCGCTGGATGGTGACTCCGACCGGCCGGCAAGGATCCTGGCCGATGCCGCGGCGATGCTCGATCGCTAGGCTGCGGCGCGTTCGAAGGCCGTCACGAGATTGCGACCCGTTTGCTTGGACTTGTAAAGCGCTTGGTCAGCCTGGTCGATCAGTTCCTCCAGTGACCTGGCGCCCATCGCCCGGGTGGACACACCGAAGCTGGTGGTGATGGCCATCACATCGCAGCCGCGGATGGCCTCGCGGGCGTGGGCTTCGATGTCGATGCGCAAGCGCTCGGCCACCTCGAGGGCTTCCTGCGGCGACGCACCAGGCAACACGATGCAGAACTCTTCGCCACCATAGCGGCACATGATGTCGTGTGGTCTCAGCCCGGGCGAGAGGCAGCGCGCCACGGCGCGTATCACCTGATCGCCCACGGCGTGGCCGTAGAGGTCGTTGAACTGCTTGAAGTGATCGATGTCGGCCATGATGCAGCAGACTGCGGCGGTACCCCGGCTGGCTGTGTCGAATGCGTTGTGTGCCAGTTCGAAGAACGCCCGACGGTTGAAACACCCGGTCAGCGAGTCGCGCGTGGCGAGCTGGCTCAGTTCACGGTTCTGCTGCTCGATTTGCTGACGCGAGTTCTGCAACTCGGCCAGCGTGTTGCGCAATTCGTCGTTGGCGCGGTGCACGGCCGTGACGTCGTCGAAGGTGACCATGCAACCGCGTGCACGCCCCTTGGCGTCGGCAATCGGGGCGCTGGTCACGAGCAACTGCGATGCCGGGCCCTCAGGTTGTGGCAAGGTCAACGGCTCGGCATCCACCGTCACCGACGAGTGCAGTGTTTTCGCCCACGGTGCGGGCTCATCGGCGCCGCCTTGCCGGCCCGCCGACAGCCAGGCCAGCGCGTCAATGCGCTGGCCGTTGAGTTCGCCGCCGGCCTGCGGATGCAAACGCCGGAACGCTTGGTTGGCGAGAACGATGCGAGCCTGCTGGTCGAGAATCACGACGCCCTCGGTCAAGGTGTCGAAGCCCTTGCGCACGCGGTCGGGCACCGACGCCGACGGGTCGAGGTACTGCATGGCGCGGCGCAGATAGGCGTAACACAGGAGGAAGCCGCCGAGGCCGAGCACCGCCAACATCTGCACCGCGGGTTGGGCCAACCACGCCTTCACCGTGGCTGGGTCGTTGGCGGCGAACCGCACCTCGATTTCGCCCCACAATTGCGGGCCGGAAAGAATGGGCACGCGCAATTGGGTGGCGGTCGACGCCTGGCCGAGCGCAGCCGTGCCGGCCTTGTCCGCGTCACCACGCCGCAGCACGGTGGAGCCATCGTTGCGGCGCACGCTGATGGCGCGGATGTCGGGGTCGCGCGACAGCACCTGCTGAATCGTCTTGCTGGCCATTGTTTCCTCGCCGGATTCCAGCAACCCCGTGATCTGGATGGCCAGGTTCTCGGCCACGCGCTGGCGTGTTTGGCGCTCGGCCTGACCGCGGTTCGGAATGACACCCAGCACGAAGTCGGCAACCAGCACCAGGCTGATCAGCAGGGCCATCAGGCCCAGACTGACGCGTGTGATCGGACCGAGCCGAATTCCGACCTGGGGATTCATCGCCGGTCGCCGTCCAATGCGGGTTCGAGCACATTGCCAACGGCCTGCTCGTCGCGCCGGGCCTCGTCATCACTGTCGGCATCCCAATCGTCTTCGTCGTCTTCCTCGTCAGGCAGCACGGCCAGCAGATCCACGTGCCGCCACGCTGGCAGCGTGCCGAGCAGGCTGGCGAGCAGGCCACCGGCGCGCAAGGCCCACCAGACAGCGCCCACACTGAGCGCGACACCGGTCGCTTGCGCGACCTGCACGGTGACCGTGGTGGCGCTGTCGTCCCGCGTCTCGGTCCCCTCGCCACCAGGGTCGGGCCTCGCCGCGGGGCCGGCGCGAAGCTCTGCAGCCGTGCTCTGTAGCAACTCGATCATCGACGAGTGCGCGACCCGCAGCAGGTACGCGTCGGCAGACAGGCCCAAATCCAGATCGAAGGCGGACTTCGCCAACAGCGTTTGCGGCGTGCGTGTGTCTCGGGCCGACACCATGGTGCGAACGGTCGTGGTCGACGCGGGCAGGTAGGTGCTCGGGCTCCCATCCAAACCCAACGCACTGGCAGCGTCGCCCGAGAGGTGGGTCACCGCCGCGTGATCGCCAAACGGCGTATGCCTTTGGCCCGTGTCTCTGGCGTCGGCCGCAGGCGCGTCAAGAATCACCTCGACGGCAGGCCTTGCCTCCTGTGTCGAGTCAGGGGGCGGGGCAATGGCCGGTGTTTGAGGCGCTGCAGAGGTCGGCGATGCCGTGACGCCGGCAACGACTGAGACCATGGCGCTGCGCGCGTTGCCGTCGAACGCCGTGACGTCGAAGCCCGGAATCTGCGCGCTGCTGGTGGGCACGAAACGCACGTCGCCCTGCACCACCTGGGTCTGGGTGAACTGGGTGATCGGTACGCCCGCGTTGGCCACGAATTCAAACTGCCCGGCGCTGACGTTGCGGACGTCGAACGTCAATGTCGACGTGGCACTGTCGACGTCGTCAGCCCGTAGCTGCGCTGTGCTCAACACCAGCGCCTGGCCGGCTTGCAGCGTGAGGCTTGCCGTTACGAGCACAGGCGCGTCGTTGACGGGCGTGATGTCCAACGTGGCCGAACCGGCGGCGGTGAGGCTGCCGTCGGTCACGGTGTAGTTGAAGCTCACCGAGCTGTCGTCATTCGATGCGGAGGTGTAAGTCCAGGTGCCGTTGCCGTTGTCGACCAGGGTGCCTGTGCCGGAAGCGATGGTCAGACCCGTGGCGCTGAGGCTCGGCCCATCGACATCGGTTGCATTGGCCAGCAACTCGGCCTGCGTGATCACGCGCGCACCGCTGTCCTCGGCGATGGCGGTCAGCGTCACGGGGCTGTTCGTCGGTGCGTCGTTGACGGGCGTGATGTCCAACGTGGCCGAGCCGGCGGCGTTGAGGCTGCCGTCGGTCACCGTGTAGTTGAAGCTCACCGACGAGTTGTCGTTCAGAGTTGGCGTGTAAGTCCAGGTGCCGTTGCCGTTGTCGACCAGGGTGCCGCCGCCGCTGCTGATGGCCAGACCGGTCGCCGTCAGGCTCGGGCTGTCAACGTCGGTCGCATTGGCCAGTAGCTCAGCCTGCGTGATCACGCGCGCACCGCTGTCCTCCGCGATGGCGAAGAGGGTGACCGGCGACGTGGCCGGCGCGTCGTTGACCGCGGTGACGTTCACCGTCCTGGTCGCTGCGGTGCTGTTGGCACTGCCGTCATTGACGACGAAGGAGACCGTGCGGGCCAGCGTGCTCGGCGCGTCGCTCGAGTTGAA
>JANMSR010000384.1:0-1683 GCA_031389565.1 Burkholderiales bacterium | reverse complement strand
CGCCTTGACGTTCTGCTGGTACAGCGTGTGCAGCATCGCGTGGCCGGTGCGGTCGGCGGCGGCGCAGGCGCGCTGTACCGGTTTTTCGCCGTAGTTGGCGGTGTGGCCGCCGAACGGGCGCTGGTAGATCGTGCCGTCGGGGTTGCGGTCGAACGGCATGCCCATGTGCTCGAGTTCGTACACCACCTTGGGCGCTTCGCGGCACATGTACTCGATCGCGTCCTGGTCGCCGAGCCAGTCGCTGCCCTTGACGGTGTCGAAGAAGTGGTAGTGCCAGTTGTCCTCGCTCATGTTGCCGAGCGCGGCGCCGATGCCGCCCTGCGCGGCCACCGTGTGCGAGCGGGTCGGGAAGACCTTGGACAGCACCGCGACGTTCAGGCCCGCTTGCGCCAGGCGCAGCGAGGCCTGCATGCCCGAACCGCCGGCGCCGACGATCACGACATCGAACTTGCGCCTGGACAAGGACTTCACGAGGGCAGACATGGGTCTCAGAGCCTCCACAACACCTGCACCGCCCAGCCGGCGCAGCCGACCAACCAGGCCAGCGTGAACATCTGCAGCACGAGCTTGACGGCGACCGACTTGACGTAATCCATCCAAACGTCGCGCATGCCGACCCAGGCGTGCCAGAGCAGCGAGACTATGACGACGAAGCTCAGCACCTTCATCCATTGCGCCGAGAAGATCGCCGCCCAGCGCACATAGCCCAGCTTCGCGCCGAACAGCACCTGTGCCATCAGCACCAGGGTGAACAGGGCCATCAGCACGGCCGTCACGCGTTGCGCGAGCCAATCGCCAAAACCATAGTGCGCACCGACCACCAGGCGCTTGGAACCGTAGTTCTTTTCCATCGCCCGGCCCTTCAGAAGAAGAACAGCTTCAGGGCCAGCACCAGCGTGAGCACGCCGCTCGACACCAGCGTGACCCAGGCCGAAACATGGCCCTGCGCCAAGCTGACGCTGTGTGTAATGTCCATCCACAGGTGGCGCACGCCCGCAATGAAGTGGTGCAGGAAGGCCCAGATCAGCGCCAGGGCCACGAGCTTCATGAACCAGCCCGGCAGGAAACCGGCACCGGCGACGAAGACACTGGTGAATCGTTCGTAGGAAATCTCAGACGTCAGGCTGACGTCGAACAACCAGATCACGAACGGCAGCATCAGGAACATCAACACGCCGCTGACACGGTGCAGGATCGACACGATGCCGGCCGGCGGCAACCGGTAGGCGACGATCTGGCTGATGTGGATATTGCGGTAGACGGGGCGTTTTTGTGTTTGCGTCGTGTCGGCCATGGCGATCCAAGCAGATGTTCGCGCGATGAAACCGAACGATTCTATTGCAGCGCAGCAGACACGAACCTGACAAGCCTCGCCCTGTTGGCTTGCCCCCTCGCCCCTGCGGGCCAGAGGGCGAGAGTCAATCGCGGTCGGCCGGCATCGCCGCCGGGATCGCGCCGCCGCCCTGGCTCGCAACCTGCGCCGCAAGCCTGGGCTTCTTCGTGCGCACTAGGTAGCTGTAGAGCACCGGCACCACCACCAGGGTCAGGATCGTCGAGGTGATCACGCCGCCGATGATGGCGCGGCCCATCGGCGCCTGGATCTCGCCTCCTTCATTGAACGCCAACGCCAGCGGCAGCATGCCGAAGACCATCGCCATGGTAGTCATCACGATCGGCCGCATG
>JANMSR010000335.1:0-12958 GCA_031389565.1 Burkholderiales bacterium | reverse complement strand
CAGTTCGGTGCGGCCCTTCCAGACCACGCCGGCCAGGTCGGTGGCCGTGATGTTCTTGCGCGGCACGCCGAGCTTGAGCAGCAGGTTCAGGCAGGCCAGCGCCGCAGCACCGGCCCCCGAGGTCACGAGCTTGACCTGGGTGATGTCCTTGCCCGCCACTTTCAGGCCGTTGAGCAGCGCCGCACCGACGACGATCGCGGTGCCGTGCTGGTCGTCGTGGAAGACGGGAATCTTCATGCGCTCGCGCAGCTTGCGCTCGACGTAGAAGCAGTCGGGCGCCTTGATGTCTTCGAGGTTGATGCCGCCAAAGGTCGGCTCCAGCGCGGCGATCACGTCGACCAGCTTGTCGAGGTTGTTCTCGTTGATCTCGAGGTCGAAGACGTCGATGCCGGCGAACTTCTTGAACAGTACCGCCTTGCCTTCCATCACCGGCTTGGCCGCCAGCGGCCCGATGTTGCCCAGGCCCAGCACCGCAGTACCGTTGGTGACGACGGCCACCAGGTTGCCGCGCGCGGTGTAGCGGTGGGCGTTGCGCTCGTCGGCGACGATCTCTTCGCAGGCTGCCGCCACGCCGGGCGAGTAGGCCAGCGACAGGTCATGCTGGTTGATCAGTTGCTTGGTGGCCGCGATCGCGATCTTGCCCGGCGTGGGGAACTCGTGGTACTCGAGCGCGGCGCGGCGCAGCTCGGCGCGTTTGGCTTCCTGGGTCGGCATGGTGGGGTGCTCGGGCTAGGGGGTGGGGCGCGGCGGGTCGTCGATGATGCCGCATGGCGGCAGCCCGCACCATAGCCGCAGCACGCAGGGCGACCCATGCGCGAAAGTGCGTATCGGCTTTGCATGGCGGTACGCAATACTGGGCCGCAGCATGACCACCGACGTGCGCCCTGCACCCGACGCCCCTGTCACGGCCGACGCCGCACCGCAGGCGCGCGCGCTGCATGCTGCGCAACGCTGGCGGCGTGTGTTGTTATGGGGCTTGCTGATCGCCCTGCTGGCGGTGGCGCAGACCCTGCTCGTGCTGCTGGCACTGAACTACGAGGCCACGCGCGCCCAGGACCGCACCGAGGCGGTGGCGGGGGCCGCCGCGGCGCAGGTGCGTCAGGGGCTCACGCGCAGCCTGCAAGTCCTGCAGGCGTTGCTGTGGAATGAGCCCGGGGCGGCGCAGTGGCGCAGCGACGCCGGCGAGCTGATCCGCGCGCGCCGCGAGCTGATGCGCATCGAGCGCCGCGACGGCGCGTTTCGCATCCTGGACGCGGTGCAAACGCCCCATCTGACGCCGCTCTTCGCGCCGATCCCGCGCGAGGCGCTCAGTCTGGAAGCCGAGTTCGCGTGCTCTGCGGCGCGGCGCAGTGGGGCGCCGGCGTTCTCGCGCAGCTATTTCGTGCCCCAGCCTGGCGGCTACGGCATCGAGGTCATCGACCTGTGCGTGCCGCTGACATCGGGCAACGGCGCGGCGGGTGGCATGGTGGCCACGTTTTCGCTCGCCGCGTTGCTCGACGACGCGCTCGCGGCCGACGCCTCGCACAGCCATGAGCTGAGTTTTGTCGAAAGCGACGGCGCCCGGCTGGCCCGCGCGGGCACCGTGCGCGGCGCCGGCGTCTACCGCGCCGAGCAGGGGGTGGACGTCGCCGGCGCCGCGCTGCGCGTGCGTGCCGACAGCGCCGAAGGCCGGCCGCACCTGATCCCCAACCTCAGCCTGGCGCTGGTGGTCGGCCTGTCGATCGCCCTCTTCGCGCTGGTGCTGCTGCTGGCCCGCGATGTGCGCCGCCGCGCCGCCGCCGAAGAGCGCCTCGCCGAGGCCCTGGCCTTTCGCAAGGCGATGGAGGACTCGCTGCTCACGGGGCTGCGCGCGCGTGACCTGGCCGGCCGCATCACCTATGTCAACCCGGCCTTTTGCCGCATGCTCGGCTTCGACGCCCAGGAGTTGCAGCGCCCCGGCGTGCCGCCGTACTGGCCGCCCGAACGCGCGGCCGAGTACACCCTGCGCCAGGCGCAGCGCATGGCGCCGGGCGCGCACGGGGGTGCAAGGGCCGATGCCCGCGTCGGCTACGAGAGCGTGTTCATGCGCAAGAACGGCGAGCGCTTCCCGGTGATGATCTACGAAGCGCCGCTGGTCGACAGCGCCGGCCGCCACAGCGGCTGGATGAGCGCGGCGCTCGACGTGACCGACCAGCGCCGCGTCGAAGACCTGTCGCGCCAGCAGCAGGAGCGGCTGCAGGCCACCGCGCGGCTGGCCACGGTCGGCGAAATGGCTTCGTTGCTCAGCCACGAGTTGAACCAGCCGCTGGCCGCGATCGCCAGTTATGCCAGCGGCTCGCTCAACCTGCTCGACGAACCCGACAGCGAGGACGCGGAACTGCGTGGGCTGCTGCGCCAATCGATCGGCCGGATTGCCGAACAGGCCGAGCGCGCCGGGCGCACCATCAAGAGCGTGCACGACTTCGTGCGCCGCCGCGAGCAGGTGCGCGAGGCGGTGTCGGGCGCGCTGCTGATCGACGCCGTGCTGCCGCTGGTGCGGCTGCAGGCCCGGAAGAGTGGCACGCGCGTCGAGGTCGATGTGCCTGCGCCGCCGCCACGGGTGTCGGCCGACCGCACGATGGTCGAGCAGGTGCTGCTCAACCTGACGCGCAATGCGATCCAGGCGATGGAGGGCGTGGCCACGCCGCTGGCCTCGCGCGTGCTGCGCATCGCGGTGCGGCCGGTAGGCGGCCACGGCAAGGGGGACTGGGTCGAGTTCAGCGTCGGCGACGCCGGCCCGGGCATCGCGCCCGAGGTGGCCGAGCGCCTGTTCACGCCGTTCTTCACCACCCGCAGCGAAGGCATGGGGCTCGGGTTGTCGCTGTGCCGGACCGTCATCGAGCAACACGGCGGCGCGCTGGACTTCGACACCGGGCCGGCCGGCACCACGTTCCGCTTCACGCTGCGCGCCGCGCCGTGATAGATGTCGGCCATGCCACCCACGATGTCCGCCCCCGCTGCTTATTTCGGCCTGCCGATGGTCTACCTCGTCGACGACGAGGAAGTGTTGCGCGACGCCATGGCCTGGCTGCTGCGATCGCGGCGCCTGTTGTCGGAGGCATACGCCAGCGCCGAGGCCTTCGAGGCCATGCTCGACGCGCGCCTGGCGCAGCACGGCGGGCCCTGGCCCACCGCGCCGTCGGCGCTGCTGCTCGATGTGCGCATGCCCGGCATGAGCGGGCTGGCGCTGTTCGACCGCCTGATCGAGCGCGGCCTGCTGCCGGCGCTGCCGGTGATCTTTCTCACCGGCCACGGCGACGTGCCGACCGCGGTGGCGGCGGTCAAGCGCGGTGCGTTCGACTTCGTCGAGAAACCTTTCTCCGACAACGCCCTGGTCGACCGCATCGAGCAGGCCCTGGCCGTCAGCCGCGCCTGCCTTCAATCGCGGCGGGCGCACGACGGCGTGGCGCAAGCCGTGGCCGAGCTGACCGAGCGCGAGCGCGAAGTGATGCGCCTGGTGATCGACGGCAAGCCGAACAAGCTGATCGCCGACGCGCTGGGCATCAGCGTGCGCACGGTGGAAGTGCACCGCGCGCGGGTGTTCGACAAGATGGGCGTCAAGTCGGCCGTCGAGCTGGCCAACCTGCTGCGAGCTCAGGCCGGCGCGGGCGGATAGCTGACGGCGACGATCTCGATGCGCTCGGGCCCGCGCGGCGTGGTCAGCATGACTTCGTCACCCGCGCGCGCCTTGAGCAGCGCGCGCGCCACCGGAGAAATCCAGCTCACCTCGCCGGCCAGGTGGTCGACTTCGTCGATGCCCTTGATGGTCACCGTGCGCTCGTCGCCGTCGGCATTGACAAAGGTCACGCGGGCGCCGAAGAACACCTGGTCGCTGCCGTGATGCAGCGACGGGTCGGCGATCTCGGCGATGTCCAGCCGCTGGGTCAGCAAGCGGATGCGGCGGTCGATCTCGCGCAGGCGCTTCTTGCCGTACAGGTAGTCGCCGTTCTCGGAGCGGTCGCCGTTCTTGGCCGCCCATGACACCACCTCGACCACTTTCGGCCGTTCGTCATCGAGCAGGGTCAGCAACTCGGCGCGCAGCCGCGCGTAGCCCTCGGGCGTGAGGTAGTTCCTGGCCCCCGCGGGCAACGGCGGCAGCACCACGGCGCTGTCATCGTCGTCGTCAGCGCCGTCGCTTTCCTTGGTGAAGGCTTTGTTCATACTGGGCGACGGGTGGTCGGGCGCAGGGCGTGATGGTACGCGCGGGCCGGTGGGTGCCCGGCCGCTTAGACTCGGACGCATGAACCCCGGGGCCGACGATTCGCCCGTGACCACGATCTACCTGGCACGGCACGGTCAAAGCGAATGGAACAACCAGAGCCGCGTCACCGGGCAACTCAATCCGGGCTTGTCGGCCAAGGGGCAACAGCAAAGCCTGGCCTTGGCGGATTGCCTGAACGGTGAAGAGCTCGCAGCGATCTACACCAGCGCATTGCAACGCACGATCGACACCGCCCAGCCCACCGCGACCGCGAAACGCTTGCCGATTGCCGCCGTGCCGGCGCTCAACGAGATCCACCTGGGTGTGTTGCAGGGGCGCTATCGCGACGAGCGCGACCCCGAGGCGCAAGCGATGTGGGCACTGTGGCAGGCCGACGTGTGGGGTTCGCGGGTGCCCGGCGGCGAACGCTTCGACGAGTTCGCCCTGCGTGTCGGCGGCGTATTGCAAACCATCCTGCGGCAGCACCGCGGCGAGCACATCCTCATCGTCGGCCACCGCGCGACCAACCGGGTGCTGCTGGGCACGCTGCTGGGCTGGCCGCGCGCGCGCTGGACCGAACTGCACCTGCGCAACAAGTTCTTCTACCGCATCCAGCCCGGTGACACCGCGCAGATCGCGACCTTCACGCTCAGCGGCAGCAAGACAGGCACCTGCACCGACGGCTTCGTCATGTGAGCGGCCACTGGGCCAGGAAGCGCTGCAACACGTCCAGGCGGGCTCGAACAGGGCGCCTCGTTCAGAGCCGGGCGATGTCGGCCAGCACGGCCTTGATCTTCTGGCTGGTGACGAACGCGCCGTTGACGGCGAGCTCGTGCGCCGGGTAGGGTGCGTTCATCGCCTGCTCGATCTTGTCCTTCAACCGCAGTGCTGTCAGGTCCGCAGCCTCCAACGCGTGCAGCAGGCCCTTCTGGGCGAACTTGCGGATGCGAAATCCCTGCTCGCTGTTGCCTTGATAGGGATAGGCCAGCGCCGGCGTGCGCGCCGAGATCACGTCGAGCAGGGTGTTGTCGCCGCCCATGCTGATCGATGCCGCGGACTCCTGCAGGTGCCGCTGAAAGTCCGGCAGGAAGGGCCGGATGTCGACGTTGCTGGAACGCACCGTTTGCCGCAGCGCCTCGATCTCGGCCGGCGTGGTCCGCGAACCGGTCGCCAGCAGGAAGCCGTAGTCCGGCATCAGTGCCGCCGCGCTGATGGCCGCTTCGAGCAATTCGCGGCCGACGTTGCCGCCGCCCTGGCTGACCAGGACCTGTTTCTTCCGTGCCGGTCGACTCTGCGGCGGCGGCGGGCTGATGTAGCCGGTGTAGTAGAGCCGATCCTCGATTTCAGCGGCCAGCGAGAAGGTCTCGTCGAAGCGAATTAGCTGCGGGTCGCCGCGAATGAAAACGGTGTGGATGTGCTTCTTCACCGATTCGACCATGCGACGTTCGTTCTCGACCGCGCGCGGGATCAGCACTTCGCGCACGGAGCTGAAGACCGGCACCGGCCCGCACTTTTCACGCACTGCGTCGAGCAGGCCGACGATCTCGCGCTTGAAGCGTCGGCGTCCGAATGGATAGAACTCGACCACGACGGCGTCGTAGGGCAGGCGCAGAAAGCCCTGGATCGCCGCGTCGCGCGCGGCGAAGACTTCGTCGACACCGCGTTGTTCGTCGGGGTCGAAGAACTCTCCGGTCTCCTCGTCGTGCAACAAGGTGGGCAGGCGCAAATGGCGAAATCCTGCCTGCGCCATCACCGTGCCGGCATCGAGCCCGCCTTGAATCAGATCGACTTCGGCGTGTTGCAGCAGCTCTTCGATGATGCGCAAGCTGCAAGTGAGGTGACCGACCCCGAGCAGGCTTTGGCAGTAGTAGAGGATTCGTTTCGCATTCAGACCAGGCATGCTGCACCCGGATGCTTTGCTTCGGCGCGAGCGCTGAGTGACACGCCGTGGTACGCGCGGTACCAATCGACGAATCGCTGCACGCCCTCGGCCAAGGGCATGGGACGGCGCACTGCGCCGGTCAGGGCCTGCAGCCGGGTCACATCGGCATGGGTGGCCGGCACGTCGCCGGGCTGCATCGGTTGCAGGTCGAGCACGGCACGACGCCCCAAGGCCTGCTCCAGCGCACCGATGAAGTCGAGCAGCGGCACCGGTGCGTGGCTGCCGATGTTGAGCACGCGGTAAGGGGCGCTCGATGTCGCAGCGCTGCCGTCGTCGGCGCCGGCGGTTGGTGGCGCGTCGAGCACGGCCAGCAGGCCGCTGACGATGTCGTCGATGTAGGTGAAGTCGCGGCTCATGCGGCCATGGTTGAAGACCGCGATCGGCTCGCCGGCCAGGATCGCGCGGGTGAAGGCGAAGCAGGCCATGTCGGGTCGGCCCCAGGGCCCGTAGACGGTGAAGAAGCGCAGGCCGGTGGTCGGCAGGCCATACAGGTGGCTGTAGCTGTGGGCCATCAGCTCGTTGGCCTTCTTGGTCGCGGCGTACAGGCTCACCGGGTGGTCCACGGCATCGTCTTCGGCGAACGGCAGCTTGCGATTGCCGCCGTAGACGCTCGAGCTGCTGGCGTACACCAGGTGAGCGATCCGGCGCTGGCGGCAGCCTTCGAGCACATTCACAAAGCCGACCAGGTTGGACTGCGCGTAGGCCTGGGGATGCGTCACCGAATGGCGCACCCCCGCCTGCGCCGCGAGGTGCACGACGCGGTCAAAGTCGCCTTGCTCGAAGCAGGCCGCGGTGGCCGCGCTGGCGGCGATGTCCACGCGCTCGAAGCGAAAGCCCGGCTCGGCGCGCAAGCGCGCCAGGCGCGCGTGTTTGAGGTCGACGTCGTAATAGTCGTTGAGGTTGTCGATGCCCAGCACCTGGTCACCGCGCCGCAGCAGTGCCAGCGCCACATGCATGCCGATGAAGCCGGCCGCACCGGTCACCAGGACCCGGTTCATCAGGCAAGCTCCGTGCGTCGCACTGCGGTATTCGCCTTGGGAACGGCCCGGCGGCTCATCAGGCAACCTCCGTGCTTCGCACTGCGGTATTCGCCTTGGGAACGGCCCGGATGTCTCATGCCGCCAGCCGTTGCTCGAACTCGAGCACTTCGACAGCCGGCGCTGCGGCGCGCCGGCCGATCGCAAAGTACTCGAAACCGAGTTCCTGCATGCGCTCCGGGTCGAACAGGTTGCGCCCGTCGAAGATCACCGGCTGGCGCAGCGCGCCGCGCAGGCGATCGAAGTCGGGCGAGCGGAAGGCCTTCCATTCGGTCACCACCACCAGCGCGTCGGCGTCGGCCAGGGCCTCGTTCGGTGTCGCGGCGAAGCTGAGCCCCTCGACGCCGGCAAAGACGCGGCGCGCTTCGTTCATCGCCACCGGGTCGTGCGCCACCACCTGCGCGCCGCGGCGCAGCAACTCGGCGACGATGACGCGGCTCGGCGCCTCGCGCATGTCGTCGGTGTCGGGCTTGAAGGCCAGGCCCCAGAGCGCGAAGCGCCGGCCCTGCAGGTTCTCGCCGAAGCGCTCGACGATGCGATCCACCAGCACCCTCTTCTGCCGCTCGTTGGCACGCTCCACCGCGTTGAGCAGGTGCATCGGTTCGCCCGCCGCGGCGGCGCTGTGCAGCAGCGCCTTCACGTCCTTCGGAAAACACGAGCCGCCATAGCCGCAACCGGCGTACAAAAACTGGTGCCCGATGCGCGGATCGGAGCCGATGCCGCGCCGCACCTGTTCGATGTCGGCGCCGAGTTTTTCGGCCAGCAGCGCGATCTCGTTCATGAAGCTGATGCGCGTGGCCAGCATCGCGTTGGCGGCGTACTTGGTCAGCTCGGCCGAACGGATGTCCATGATTACCAGCTTGTCGCGGGCGCGCTGGAACGGCGCGTACAGCGCCTGCATCAGGTGCACCGCGCGCTCGTCGTCGGCGCCGACGACGATGCGATCGGGGCGCATGAAGTCCTCCACCGCCGCGCCTTCCTTCAGGAATTCGGGGTTGCTGACCACGCTGTAGGGCACGCGTACGCCGCGCTCGGCCTGGCCGGCGGCAATCGCCTGGTGCACCGCGTCGGCGGTGCCGACCGGCACCGTGCTCTTGTCGACGACCAGCTTGTAGTCGGTCATGTGGCGGCCGATGCTGCGCGCCGCGGCCAGCACATGCTGCATGTCGGCCGCGCCATCTTCATCGGGCGGCGTGCCGACGGCGATGAGCTGGATCGTGCCGAAGCGCACGCCTTCCTTCAGGTCGGTGCCGAAGTGCAGCCGTTCGGCGGCCACGTTGCGGGCGACGATCTCCTGCAGGCCGGGCTCGTGGATCGGCAGCTCGCCGCGCTTCAACTTGGCGATCTTGGTCTCGTCCAGATCGACACACAGCACGTCGTTGCCCATCTCGGCAAAGCAGGCTCAGGTCACCAGGCCGACATAGCCGGCGCCCACCACGGTCAGTTTCATCGTTGCTCCAAGCGGATCGCCAGTGGCGACCCGGGTGTGTTTGGCGCTCCGCGATGCACCATCTCGGGAGCTGCGTCGCTGGCTTGTCCTTTCGCGTCAAGGGCAGAGACCCAGGGGTGCGCGACAAGCGACAGAGCATTCAGGCGCGGCTCTGATACGTGCGGGGTCGGCGATCCGGGCAGTAAGAATTTGTCTGCGCTGCTGGCTCACGCCGATGCGCGTTCACTCCAAAGACGGCCGTGGTCTGAACGCGGGCCGCACCCGGCCCTTTGGGTGCGTTCTGGCGCCGAGGGGCGACGGTGAGCAATCGAGTGCTCAGCGGGCGGTCGCCTGGCGCTTCTGTGCGGCGGTAGCCGGCCATCTGCCGTCGCTCACGGCCTGCAGCTTCACGCACTTCGCCGGGGTCGTTGAGCGTCAACGGGTTGCTGCCAGCTCCAAGGGCCGCATCACGCCTGTCGAGGCCGTGCCCGGGGGTCGTACAGCCGGGGGAAAGGGCCTTTGAGTTTCCTATCCTCAGCACCAGAGGTAGGTGTCCATCCGTGCACGGTAGCGCCGCACGGGCTCAAGTGGTGCCCTAGGGGCCCAAGCTTGTCTTTGGGGCAATGAATGACTCCATCCTCTCAAATGTTGGAGCTTCCTGAAAACCCCGGGGCCGTTTAAAAACGTGCGGCCTGATCCTCCGTGCTTATCGTTCGATACGATCACGCGATGCCCCACGTGGAAGCCCCGCCAGACCAGCGACCCAGCGCGCGGATCTGGATTGGTCCTGACTTCGCCACCTGCGGGCGTGTGCTGGTGCTTGGCGAGTCGTGGTACGGGCAATGGCTCGACGAAGACGGCTCACCTCTTGTCTATGACCACGAATACGTATTGGCCTACCTGGCCTGCCGCGTGAAGGATCCGATGTACACGCGAGTGGCCAAAGCGACCGGGCTCGGGAAGGCTGCATTCTGGCAACGAGTGGCATTCACAAACTTCGTAATCGACAGCGTTGGGACACACCGAACCCATCGGCCAACTATTGCCCACTACATGGCCTCGAAGCCTCGCCTACGGGAATTGCTTGCAGAGGTCGCACCGCGGGCGGTCTGGGTACTCGGAAAGGAACAGGGCGAATACAGCCGACCGGTCGTCCAGGAAGCGGGCATCCCTTGCATCGTCAGCCGGCATCCGACAAGCTACGGGGTGCCGAATGCAGAACTCGGGGCGGCCTGGGCGGACCTAAACGCGGAGTAGGCAGGGGTCAGGTACGAACATCGCAAGTGAGAGGCAGAATGTCTATAGACGACCTGATTGACGACTTCACCGACTACTGCAGGCTGCTGGAGCGCCACGCAGCGAGCCAGTGCGCGCATGCCGTTCGTGAAGCTCATCAACAGACATACGACGAAGGCGTAGCAAGCGGTCGGCATGTCGTCCTATCCGGCTCGTTTGGAGACCACCAAGCAGCTGCGGCAATCGAATACTGGTCGAAGCGGGTCACGACAGACTTCTTCGGCCGTTGCCCCACTGCGGATCAACTGCCCAACCAAGCTGACCGCAAACGAGCACTCGATCTCTTGATACGTCAGCTGCAGTCCTTGGCAGGAACCGTCGAAAGAATCCGGAGAGATACCGTGCGTGCATTGATTGCCGGGGATGAACGCCCCATCTCATCCTACGGTGATGAACGCCCTGAGGGTCCAACTGCCGCAGACGCAGCCGTGACAGCCCAGATGGATGCGCTTCGTGAGGGTCGAATGCTGCTGCAACTCTGACAGCACATGACATAGTCTGCGCCAGATTGTCTTACTCCCTCTGGCATTGTGTTGATCTCAGAATTTCCCTTCGCTGACTGATTAGCACCCACATGGACAACCCTTGGCTTGGACTCCCCAAGCGTCCCCCGTTTGTTTTGCCGGAGGACAGGATTGCAGTCTCCGAGTTCAACGGCAAGGCCGCTCGAAAGTTCAAGCTGGAGACATGCCTCTACCCGGAGCCTTTCTTCGGAAATCCTCACGCACCTGTTGTCCTGCTCCTATTGAATCCTGGCGTGGCGGATGCGGACTTCACGGCTCACAAGAACCCGAAGTTCGGTGGCCTCGCCCGCGTATCTCTATCTCACACGCTTTCGCCGCATCCGTTTCTCCATCTCAATCCTTCACCAATCCTGAACAACGCCCCGGGTGCGCAGTGGTGGCGTCGCAAGACAAGAAGACTTCGAGAGCGGGTCGAATCAGCCGGAGACTTCAGGCATGGGGATGGGTTGCTATGCCTGGAGCTTTACCCATACCACTCGAAGGAGTTCGGCGGGCATCGGCTCGAGTTGCGCTCGCAGAAGTACACACTCCACCTACTGACCGAGGCAATGAATCGCAACGCAATTGTTGTGGTGATGCGCGCATGGAAGCGGTGGCTTGAAGCCGTTCCGAGACTTGAGCACTATCCGTCCGACCGGCTGTGGCGAGTCAAGAATCCGCAAAACCCAGCTCTCTCGCCAGCAAACCTCGGGGACGACAATTTCAAGGGACTTGTCGGCATCCTCGCCGCCAGTCGATGCACGAGTTAGGTCCGGTTAAAGCCCGTTGAAGGCCGCTCGGCTCACGCCTCCATGTCAATCGCCTTGATCTGCTAGTCGGTCAAGTACTTCGTGAACGCCCAGGCCATGCCAACGCGAACTGTGCGTCGACATGCAGGGTTTCAGCCAGCACGCGGCCGTGCGCTGCCGGGCAGACGACCGCAAGTCTCTGGAGCAACTGTGCCGCTACATCACCCACCCGGCGCTAGCCAACGAGCGGGTGCAATGCAACGCTGCAGGCCAGGTGATGCTCAAGCTGAAGACCCCGTGGCACGACGGCACCACGCGCCTGGTGATGTTGCCTCTGGAGTTCATGCAGCGACTGGCCACGCTTATGCGGTGCCCTCGTTTGCACTCTTGTTCGCCGGAATCTCGCCTTTGAACGACTGCTTTGTGGAACCGAATCGCGCGATCTGTAAGACCGCTGTGGGTCGGGTGCTGACGTACGACTTTCGCGGGCGACTGACCGGTTCAGGTCATCGAGCTGACGGCCACGACGTCGAGATGGGCCGGTCCCTCATCGCCGTTTGCAGGCAAAGTATCTCTCCCTGTTGAGCATGAGGCGGCATCAAAAATTCAGCGCCGCGCCGAGTTCGATGCTATGTGCCGCATCGCGGCGGTCGGCGGCAAAGGCCGCGCCCGGACGAAAGCGCGAGAGGGTCAGCGTCAGCTCGACGTGGCGCCACTCGCGCATCGCGAAGAAGAGATCGATCTCGCGGCCGATGTCGCGGCTGAGACCGGCCGGGTCTTGCGACAGCCGCGAGCCGGCGAGCGTGGTCGACGCCTGGCGCTGGCGGTAGCGGTGCCACAGCAACTCGGCCGAGCTGTTGTCCAGCAAGCGCAGGCCGAAGCCGGCGCTGGCGATGCGCAGGTTCGACAACTCGGGGTCGAGCAGCGCGCCGTAGTAGCGCACGCGCTTGACGCCGGCGACGCGGCCCTTGTTTTCCTGCAAGCCGGTCTGGCGGAAGTTGCGGTCCGGCGCGGCGCTGCTTGGGCCGCCCGAGCCCCCCGAACCCCCCGAACCGCTCGCCAGGCCGAGGCTGAAGGTCGGGCGCGCGGTGCCGGGCAGAACCCACTGGGTGCCGAGGTCGAAGGCGTGGCCGCGCACGCGGCGCGAGCTGATGCTGCCCGCGCTGAGCAAGCCCTCGGGGGTGGTGCTGAAGGCGGTGCGCGATTCGCGGCCGCGCAGCAGTGCGGCGTCGGCGCGGTAGGTCCAGCGGTGGTCCGACGCCCAGCGCACTTCACCGCTGGCGCGCCCGCCGAGCCAGCGCAAGCGGCCGTCGGCCTGGTCTTCGTTGCCGCTCGCGAACAGGCTGCCGGTCGCCGGTGCGCCCGAACCGTCGTTGGCCAGCAGCCAGAAGGATTCGAGCGAGTGGCGCGGCGCCCAGCGCAGGCTGGCGTTGCCGAACCAGCGCGTCAGGCCCTTGGCCTCGGGGTCGATGCCGCGCGTGGCTGACGAGACCCGCGCCACTTCGCGCGCGAGCCCCGTTTCGACGCGCCAGTTGCCGGGCGTGTAGAGCAGGCGCAGGGCATCGAGATCGTCGTCCCACCACCAGGCGCGGCGCTCGATCAGGGCCACGCGGCCGACTTGCAGCGACAACGGCTGGCCACCGAGGCGCTCGGCCAGCATCCAGGTCTGGCCGCGCTCCCACGATTGGGTGGTCTGCACGCTGCCGTCGCGCCTGCCCTTGCGCCGATCGGCCAGGCCGACGGCTTGCACGAACAGGCTCACCGAATCGCTGGCGCGCAGGCG
>JANMSR010000443.1:0-2706 GCA_031389565.1 Burkholderiales bacterium | reverse complement strand
ACACGCTCGAGCAGGTCGGTCCACGTCAGCTCTTCGAGCTGCACGCTGGCCGCTTGTGCGGGCACGATGCAGCCCGCGGCAGCCGCCAACACGGCGGCACGCAGGCGTCCATGAACATCATGCTGCCGGCCTCGCCGACCGCGGCCTCGCCGGGGTCGAGCTCGATCTCGACGAACTGCATCTCCTCCCCCTTGATCTCGTAGTCGACAACGTCCATGGCCATGCCGCAGTGCTCCTCGCGAATCGCAAAGGCAGCGATGGTAGCGAACCCTGCGGGCGCACAACGCCCGCAACGCGCCGCAGCGCCCCCGACAATCCAATCGCCTCGACCATGAACCCGCCCGCCCTGCCCGCCGAAGCCCCCGAGCCTGGCGACACCTATGTGAAGTCGTTCGCGCGCGGAATGGCGGTGATCCGCAGTTTCGGTGCCGGCGCACCGAGCCAGACGCTGTCAGACGTGGCGGCGCGCACCGGGCTGACCCGCGCTGGCGCGGCGCATCCTGCTCACGCTCGAGGGCCTGGGTTACGTGGCCAGCGAGGGCCGCCAGTTTCGACTCATCGCGCGCACGCTCGACCTCGGCTTCGCGTAGCTCTCGTCGCCGCCGCTGTGGAACTTCGCCGAGCCGGTGATGGAAGCGCTGGCCACCGAGGTCAAGGAATCGTGTTCGGCCGCGGTGCTCGACGGCAGCGACATCGTCTACGTGCTGCGCGTGCCCACGCACCGCCTCATGAGCATCACGCTGGGCATCGGCCTCGATAGTCCAGTCGGACGATCACGGGTGCACCATGACCTGGCCCCGAATTTCACCACCTGGGTTGGCGGCGGTGTGCAGATTCAGGTACCACTTGCCGGCCATCACGTCGGCCATCTGGGCTGCGGTCAGCGTCGCTGAACCGCTGATCGGACTGACCAAGCTGCCGGAGAGGGGGAGGACGACGCCCGCGTTTTGGCCGGCGATTGCCGGGCCGTGGAAGTGACCGGCGGTGGCTGGGCCAGTCAAGCCGGCGTAGCGAATGGTCCAAGTCAGCACATTGGTTTGCGGATTGAGTTTCGCCTCCAGCGTGCCACTGGCGCTGCCCATCACGGGGGGCACTTCGCTCGTTCCGGACAACTGAGCCATGGCCGACTTGGTCATGGGCATCATCGGCGCCATGCCGCACGCCCCCAAGGCCAGCAGGGTACCGAGCAGAGCGCTGCAAGAGGCAAGGCGGATTCGATTCATGGCAGTAGGCACGAAGTGCAGAGTGAGTGGAGGAATCGAGAAATTATGGACGCCGCGCGACCCACGTTCCGTTCGTTGCCGCACATAACCAGACCCGAGCACGACCCTCGGCGTGTTCTGTTGCTCGTCGCAATTTATGCCGACCCGATCTCGATACCGACGGTGGTACGGCCCTTCTCCGAAACCGCAAAGGGTTCTCCGTCGTGCATCCGCGCGATCGCTGCCACGATGGACAAACCGAGCCCATGGTTGCGATCGGCATGTTCGCGCGCCGTGTCGGCGCGGTAGAAGCGATCGAACAGGCGCGGCAGATGCTCCGCTGCGATCGTGTCGCCCCGGTTGGTCACGGCGATCGACACGCATTCGGGTGACATTACCGCGACTTCGATTCGCACCACTGAGCCCCGCCGTGCGTAGCGCGCCGCGTTGCTCAGCAGGTTCGACACGGCGCGCCGCAACAGTGCCACGTCGAATTCACCGGCCGCGTCGCCGACGATTTCGATCTGCAGCTCCGCTTCCTGCAGTGCCGCCTCATGAAACTCGGCCACGCCTGAGGCCACCTGCGCGACACTGCGCACCGCGTCGCGCCGAGCACTGGCGCCGCGCTCTGCCTGCGACAGGAACAGCATGTCGTTGATGATGGCCGCCATGCGGTGCAATTCCTCCAAGTTCGACCCCAGGACTTCGCGCAGTTCGTCGGCACCGCTCGGGCCGCGGATCGCCAGCTCGCTGCCGCTGATCAATGTGGCCAACGGCGTGCAGAGTTCGTGGGCCACATCGGCATTGAAGCCCTCTAGCTGTTCATAGGCCTGCCCGAGCCGCCCCAGCAAAGCGTTGAACTGTTCGATCAGCGGCTGCAGTTCTTCCGGTTGCGCAGAGCCATCGAGTCGCTGCGCCAGCGTATCCGCGGCCAGGCGCTTGGTCTGCTCCACCAGGTGCCGGACCGGATACAGGCCCCTGCGCACCAACCAGAAGCCACCCGCCGAGACCACCAACGCGCCGATGATCGCTGCGGCCAACAGCGTGAACCCAAGGCGCCGCAACACATGCACATCCGAGGCCGTGCCCAAGGTCAGCGTCGCCGTGTAAGTGCCGGCTAGACCCGCGGGTGCCTCGACATCGAAACTGACGCGTCGGCTCGGGCCCGATTCAACCCGCTTTGCGTGCGAGGCATACAGCTCGGCACCGTCAGTGCCGCGCAGTACCAGCTCGAGGTCGTCGTGGCCGAGAAAGAAATCATCGAGCTTGTGACGCAGGCCGCCGACATCGCCGTCACGGCCGGCCTCGTCGAGCACGTGGCGCACGACGACCTGCTTCTGCAGCAGGACATCGGCCTGCCGGTTCGACAGAATCATCGCGGTGGCCAGGTACACCGCCAGGCAGACCACGCCCAGCCCGGCGAAGGACTGGATCGCCAGCCACCAGGACAGGCGCCGCCCGAGCGATCGGATGGGCCGGCGTGTCACCGCTCGCGCACTTCGAG
>JANMSR010000276.1:0-2757 GCA_031389565.1 Burkholderiales bacterium | reverse complement strand
CGGCTTGCGTCCACGCGCCTTCGGCCACGTGCCAGGTGACGAGGGCGCTGGCGTCCAGCGCGTGCACGCAGGCGTCGAACCAATCGCGTCCGCACAGCACCGCCACCTCGCGCGCCAGCACGCGGGCTGTCACGCGCTGCGCAGCCGGTATCAGCTCGGCCGTCCAGTCGCGCAGGCCGATGTCTTCAGCCAGCGCGTCGCGAACGTTGCGCTCGCGCGCCTGCACCAGGGTTTCGTTCACCTCGAACATGGCAGCCTTTCAACGTTTGACATGAGCGGCAGTTTTTGCTTGCCGGCATTTGTCCGCTCGAAGGACAGGGTAGGCGGCAGTGCTACCAGCCCTGCAACCATCGTGGCAGACCCCGGGAGTAGAAGGGGACAACTCCGTGAATGCTGGCAAAAAACAGCACAGACGAGGCAAGGTTGAAGACCAGTGTTCCCGCTGTCCAGGGGATGACCAACCAGCCCTTCACTTTGACGCGCGCTGTCAGAGCAGCAGCGAGGCCTTGCACGGCGAAGAAAGCCGTCTGATAGCCCTGCACTCGACCGATTGCGGCGAAAAAAATCAGTTCGTGGAGTAGTGCCGACAGGGCGAAGACGATGAGCATCGTTCGAATCGATGCGCGACGGCCGCCGCTGGTCCTGAAAATGTCCTGCCAAAAGAACTGCTGCATGTTGCGGTTGTAGCGACGCCAGAACTCTGCTGGCGTTCGCGCTACATGAGGCTTGTCCATATAGTCGCGAGCGGTTCCGCCACACAGGCGCCAAATTGCCGCAGCGGCTGTCAGCCCAGAGGTTATTGACAGCATGAGTGCGACTACTTTGCTGACGTGTTCGGCAAGAAAGTGCCAACCAGACCAATCTACGCTGAACAGACCAACAAGGAGCGCGAGACCGACGGCACAACCGAGGAGACCTCCGACCAACCTCAAAAGGTTCTCGTGCAGTGTTGGACGACGTTCAAACGCCAAGCACCGCCGAACATAGATGAAGGGATTGGTGAGAAAGTCGAAGTACTCTCGCCAAGTCGGCGTGGACCTTTGCCTTGCGTCGAGAGATACATCGACGACTTTGATTGCCACGATGGCGGCTGAAATTGAGGCGAGGAATCGAAGCGGTGGAGCATCGGCCGGGACGAGCCAAGGCGACAAGAAGATCAGCAAGCAGCTCCCCAGCGGAATGCTCCACGGCACTGGACCGTGCTTTGCAAGAGGCGCAAACGCGGCAAGGGCTACGAGGTACGGAGCGAGAAACCCAGCGAGTATCAGCATCTGGCTTCTTCGCGAACGCCGCGCCCCGCCGGAGCCCTGGGATGCTTATGAGAAGTAAACGCCGGGGCGTCCCATGTGTTTCTCACGCCCGTCGGGGCGGTCGACGTATGTCGTCGGTCTGGGGTGCTCATGAGAAACAAAACCCGAGCGGTGCCATCGTGATCTGCTCCTTCCTCCTCTGGGGGAAGGTTGGGATGGGGGAAGCGCGTTGAGACAGGCCGCCTCATGCGTGCCCCCACCCCCACCCTCCCCCAGCGGGAGAGGGGGCAACGACGTTTCTCCGCGAACGCCGGGCGCCGACTGGGGCCTGGGATGCTCTCAAGTCGCGCCGAGGTTCGGCACCAATCCCGGCTTCGCGGTGACCGCCGGGTTGCGCGCCACGAAGTCGAGCATGCGGTCGATGCAGCCCAGCGCCTGCGAGCGAATCGGCTCGGCCACCTGCACTTCGCCGCTGCCTTGTTCCAGGCAGGCCACCACGCCTTGAAGTACGTTCATCGCCATCCACGGGCAGTGCGCGCAACTCTTGCAGGTCGCGCTGTTGCCAGCCGTCGGCGCTTCGAGAAAGGTCTTGCCCGGCGCGAGCTGGCGCATGCGGTGCATCAGCCCGTTGTCGGTGGCGACGATGAAGGTCTGCGCGTCCAGTGTGGACACGGCATTCAGCAGTTGCGTGGTCGAGCCCACCACGTCGGCCTGCTGGACCACGCTTTGCGGCGATTCGGGGTGCACCAGCACCTTGGCGCCCGGGTACTCGGCGCGCAGCAGGTCCAGCTCCAGGCCCTTGAACTCGTCGTGCACGATGCAGGCACCGTTCCACATCAGCATGTCGGCACCCGTTTGCTCCTGGATGTAGCGGCCCAGGTGGCGGTCGGGCGCCCACAACACTTTTTTGCCCTGCGCGTGCAGGTGGCCGACGATGGCCAGCGCGCACGAGCTGGTCACCATCCAGTCGGCGCGCGCCTTCACTGCGGCACTGGTGTTGGCGTAGACGACGACGGTGCGGTCGGGGTGGGCGTCGCAAAAGCGCGCGAAGTCGTCGGGCGGGCAGCCCAGGTCGAGCGAGCAGGTGGCTTCCAGGTCAGGCATCAGCACCCGCTTTTCGGGGCTGAGGATCTTCGCCGTCTCGCCCATGAAGCGCACGCCAGCAACGACCAGGGTCTGGCTGGCATGGTCTCGGCCGAAGCGCGCCATCTCCAACGAATCGGCGACACAGCCGCCAGTTTCCAGCGCCAGGTCCTGCAAGTCGCCGTCGACGTAGTAGTGGGCCACCAGCACCGCATTTTTTTGCCTGAGCCAATGGGCAGCGCGGGCCTTCCAATCGATGCGCGCCTGCGGGCTCAACGGCTCGGGCACCTTGGCCCAGGCGTGGGCCGTGCAACTGGCGCCGCTGGCGTCTTGTGCAGGGTAGTCGAACAGGACTTGGCTCATGTGTATCAGCGCTGGCGCGAGCACCGCTCGCGGGGCTGATGATGGTAGCCGAGCATCCCGT
>JANMSR010000251.1:0-2855 GCA_031389565.1 Burkholderiales bacterium | reverse complement strand
GCAGCGCTTCGCCGGCGCGGGCGGTCTCGGGTGTGGCAGCGAGAAAGGGCACCGCGATGGCCGGGTCGCAGCGCGGGACGAAGCTGTCACCGTCGGCGACGAGTTGCGGCTCGGTCAGCGCCAGCCACTGCTCGCGCGTGTGCGGGCCGAAGCCGGCCGAGATGGCGAGCAGCGCATCGGCGGCTGCGTCCAGGCTCGGCCAGCGCGACGGCCGGCCGAGGTAGCTGCCGATGCGCAGCAGCGACGCCGGCTCGATGGTCGGGCCGACGTCGTTGAGCACCAACCGGCGCAGCGGCGAGCCGGGCAGTGCCGCGACGCCCAGGCCGATCAGCCCACCCATCGAGGTGCCGAGCCAGTCGATGTGGGTCGCGTCAAGGCGCGCCAGTAGCGTGACCATGTCGGCGATGTACTGCGGCACCTGGTAGCCGATCGGGTTGGCCAGCCGGTCGGAGTGGCCGCGGCCGACCACATCCGGGCAGACCACGCGGTAGTGGCCGCACAATGAGCGCGCCAGCGTGTCGAAGTCGCGGCCCTGGCGCGATAGGCCATGCACGCAGACCAGCACGCGCGGATTCGCCGGGTCGCCCCACTCCCAGTAGGCCATGCGGTGCAGGGCCATGCTGGTGGGGCTTGGCGTGTCCAGGCACTGCACATGGATCAGGCGCGGTTGCGGTGGTTGCTCAGGCACGTGTCATCCCTCGTTCGATAATCGATGCTACCAACAGGAGGGTTCCCCATGCTCACGGGCAAGACAGCGCTGGTCACCGGCTCGACCAGCGGCATCGGCCTCGGTATCGCCAAGGTGCTGGCCAGCCGCGGCGCGAACATCGTGCTCAACGGCTTCGGCGACGTGGACGCGGCACGCGCCGAGTTCCGCGACATCGACACCGAGATCGGCTACCACCCGGCCGACATGAGCCAGCCGGCGCAGATCGCCGACCTGCTGGCCTACGCCGAGCGCACGATGGGCTCGGTCGACATCCTGGTCAACAACGCCGGCATCCAGCACGTGGCCAACGTCGAGGATTTCCCGGTCGAGAAGTGGGACGCGATCATCGCCATCAATCTGTCCTCGGCGTTTCACACCACGCGCCTCGCCCTGCCCGGCATGAAGGCCCGCAACTGGGGACGCATCCTGAATATCGCGTCCACGCATGGCCTGGTGGCCTCGGCCGCCAAGAGCGCCTACGTGGCGTCCAAGCACGGCCTGGTGGGCTTTACCAAGGCGGTGGCACTGGAAACCGCCACCACCGGCGTCACGGTCAACGCCATCTGCCCCGGCTGGGTGCTGACGCCCCTGGTGCAGCAGCAGGTCGACGCCCGGGCCACCAAGGAAGGCGTCAGCGGCGACGAAGCCAAGCGGCGTTTGCTCGGCGAAAAGCAGCCTTCCTTGCAGTTCACGACGCCGGCACAGTTGGGCGAGATGGCGGTGTTCCTGTGCTCGCCGGCCGCCGACAACATCCGTGGCGTCGCGTTCAACGTCGACGGCGGGTGGTTGGCGCAGTAGCCGGGCCCGAGAAGTCAGCGTGTCATCTGCGCCGAGCCGCTGACGGTGGCGCTGACCTCGCCCTTGCCGGCTTCGGTGGGCAGTGCTTCGTCGGCAACGGCAGTTGCGCGCATGGCCTTCATCAGCATCGGCACCGGCGGCTGGGAATCGTTGGTCGCGACATTGACCTCGCGCACGGCAAATCCGCTGTAGCCGAATTGCTGGCTCATCAGCGCCGCCTTGGCGCGCCAGCGGGCGATGGCCTGCGCCGTCACCTCGGCTTCGACCTTTTCACGCGCCTCGCGCGACAGCGTGTAGCCGACGCGGCCGACGGTCATGGTCTGGATGCGGCCGCTGAGCTGGGCGATCGCCGCAATGTCCCTGCCCTGGACCATCAGTTCGGCGCTGCCCTGCCAGCCGCTGATCGCCGGCTGCCCGCCCTTGCCTGGCGTCGAGTAGCGCGGGTAGAGCGAGAAATTGCCGGTCTGCACGTCGACCTGGCCGGGCTTGGCGATCTTGCGCGCCTCGGTCAGGGCGGCATCGAGCGCCTGCTTCAGCCCGCTTTGCACCGCCTGCGCGTCGCTGCCGTCGCGCGTGACCGTGAAGGCCACCGCGAGCACGTCCTTGGTCACCTCGATGCTGGCTGCGGTGGTGAGGGTGAGCACGCCGCTGGGTTGCGGCGGCGCTGTCTGGGCCCGGACTCCGAGTGCCAACAAGCTGGCGGACAGGCCGAGCATCCAGGCGACATTGACTTGCATTTCGATCCTTTCGGTGGCGCTTGCCTGCGTCTTGGCGACGCAGTGTGCACAGCGCGGCGTGAACTACGGCCGTTGACGGCAAGGATCGCGCACGGCAAGCCCAAAGACTTGTAACAGGGGGTCAGAACACGGGTTAACCCGGAGCAAAACGCCCGTACCATGCCGTTGTTACAAATTTGGAGCTGTCCTATGAATGCACCCGCCAATGCCCGCCCCGACCGCGTGGTGGTCGTCGACGACGATGCACGTATCCGCGACCTGCTGCGTCGCTACCTGACTCAGGAAGGCTTCGAGGTGCTGCTGGCCGAAGACGCCAAGGCGCTGAACCGGCTGCTCACGCGCGAAACCATCGACCTGATCGTGCTCGACCTGATGCTGCCGGGCGAAGACGGCCTGTCGATCTGCCGCCGCCTGCGTGCGGCCAACGACGTGACACCGATCATCATGCTCACCGCCAAGGTCGAAGACGTCGACCGCATCGTCGGCCTCGAGGTCGGCGCCGACGACTACCTGCCCAAGCCCTTCAACCCGCGTGAGTTGCTGGCCCGCATCCATGCCGTGCTGCGGCGCCGCCCGGCGATCGAAGCGCCCGGCGCGCCGGCCAAGGACCA
>JANMSR010000239.1:0-11147 GCA_031389565.1 Burkholderiales bacterium | reverse complement strand
GCCGATGTTGCCTTCCTGGATCAGGTCGAGGAACTGCAGGCCGCGGTTGGTGTACTTCTTGGCGATCGAGATCACCAGGCGCAGGTTGGCCTCGATCATCTCTTTCTTCGCGTCACGCGACGATTTTTCGCCGGCGTTCATCTTTTTGTTGATCTGCTTCAGGTCGTCGAGCGGCACCACCGCGCGCGATTGCAGGTCGATCAATTTTTGCTGCAACTCCTGCACCGCGGGCAGGTTGCGCGCCAGCACGATGCTGTAGCCCTTGCCGGCGGCAATTTCCTTTTCCGCCCACTTCAGGTTCATCGAGTTGGGCGGGAAGGTCTTGATGAAGTGGTCCTGCGGCATGCCGCACTTGTCGACCACGATCTTGCGCAGCTCGCGTTCGTAGCGACGCACGTCATCGACCTGCGAACGCAGGATGTGGCACAGCCGCTCGATTGTCTTGACCGTGAAGCGGATGCTCATGATCTCGGCGCTGACCGACATCTGTGCACGGTTGTACGAGGGCGACTGGTAGCCGTCTTTCTCGTAAGACTTGCGCATGCGGTCGAAGTGGCCGCTCAAGGCGTCGAACTTCACCAGCGCAGCGTTTTTCAGTTCTTCCAGCTTCTTCGTCAGCGCCCGGCTGCCGCCCTGGCCGTCGTCGTCGTCTTCCTCGTCGAACTCGTCGAAGTCTTCCTCGGCCACGTAGTCGTCGGCCTCGTCCTCGGCGACGAAGCCATCGACGGCCTCGGAAATCGTCATCTCCCCGGCGCGGATCTTGGCGGCCACCGCGAGGATCTCGGCGATCGTCGTCGGCGAGGCGCTGATGGCCTGCATCATGTATTGCAGGCCGCCCTCGATGCGCTTGGCGATCTCGATCTCGCCTTCGCGCGTGAGCAACTCGACAGTACCCATCTCGCGCATGTACATGCGCACCGGGTCGGTGGTGCGGCCGAATTCGGAATCGACTGTCGACAGCGCCGCTTCGGCGGCTTCTTCGGCCTCTTCCTCGGTGGCGGTGGTGGTCGAGCCGCCGGCGATCAGCAGCGTGGCCGCGTCGGGTGCCTGCTCGTAGACCGCGATGCCCATGTCGTTCAACATCGACACGATGGCTTCGAGGATCTCGTTGTCGACCAGCTTCTCGGGCAGGTGATCGTTGATCTCCTGGTGCGTCAGGAAGCCGCGCGTCTTGCCCATCTTGATGAGCGTCTTCAGCTCCTGGCGGCGCTTGGCGACTTCCTCTTCGGTGAGCTGGGTTTCGTCCAGGCCGAATTCGCGCATCAGCGCGCGCTCCTTGGCGCGCGAGACCTTCATGCGCAGCGGCTTGGCCTTGGCCTTGCCTTCGCCCTCGTCGGCGACTTCGCCCTCGACTTCGACTTCGGCTTCGATGTCGACGAAGTGCTCGTCGCGCACGTCTTCCTTTTTGCCCACCGGGCCCGGCTTGCCCTTGGCGCCCTTTTTCTTCAGCTCTTCAGCCGCCTTGGCCGCGGCCTTGGTGGCTGGCTTGGCCGGCGCAGTCTTGAGCAAGGGCTTGGCCGGCACCGGCTTGGCGCTGGCCCTGGCAAGCACCGCCGCGGGCTTGGCGGCGGGTTTCACGGCGGGTTTCACGGCGGGTTTCGCAGCGGGTTTCGCAGCGGGTTTGGCCGCGGATTTAACGGGTGCGGCGGCGGTCTTCTTGGCGGTCATGCGGATCCTCGCGGGGGCGGTCTCGGAGCAAATCTCGGTTGGCGAATTTGGGCACTGTCAACGTGCCGAACGGCTCGGCCCGGCACCGCGCGGCTGTACTCGCGGCGGGTCGCGCAGCGGGGCAGCGCGACGCAGCCGGCAGCTGAGCCATTCGGGCAGGGCAGGACGTCCAGCGGGCAAGCTGGGTGACGTTTTCGCGGGGCAGCCCTTGCGGGTGAGGGTGGCCGATGGTTTGACCCGTGTCGCGGGTGGCCGGGGCCCGGAGGTGCTGCTGTCACTCTTGCCGTCGTTACAACGAACCCGTAATTATCGTCGAAGCTGGCAGGAGCGTCAAAGAAGGGCTGTCAAAGCGACGCTTCGGCGCCCGGCCCCAAGCGCTGGGTCAAATCCTGCATGCGCTTGAACAAGCGCTGGAACGCCTCCCGCGCGACCGGATCGGTAGCCGCCGCGTCGGCAAGCGCGCGCTGCTGTGCCTTCAGCAGCTCCAACAGGCGGCCGTCGAGCAGGCGGCGCAAATCGCTGAAGTCGGCCTCGCCGTTATCGCCGTCATCGCCCCATTGCGCTACGGCCGCCTGCAGCTGCTCATGCTCGCCCAGTGCGGCGCGCAAGGCCGCCCAGGGCCGTGCGCCGTGTTCCATCAGGTCGCTTTCGAGCCAGGCGATCAACTCGCCGTGTGGCGCAGGCAGCGCGTGCAGCAGTTCGTGGTCTTCGACGGTCAGTCGGTCCCACCAGGCGGCTTGCATCAGCAGCAGCTGCACGATGCGGTCTTCAGGCCGCCGCGGGGCGCGGCGTGTGGCAGCCGAGGCACTGCGCGAGGCCGGCCCGCGGGCCGGGCCTTGGCGGTACGGCGTCGCGGCGGGCGCCGACGTCCACTGGCCCTGCAACTCGCCTTCGGGCAGGCCGGCCAGGCGTGTCAGCTCGGTCAGCATCTGGCGCTTCAGTGCACCCTCGGGCAAGGCGCTCCACAACGGGCGGGCCTGCGTAATGAACCGGGCCCGACCCTCGGGCGTACCGAGGTCGCAAGTTTCGCGCGCCACCGCGATCATCTGCCGCGACAACGGCACGGCCTGGGCGACAAGGCGCTCGAACGCTTGGGCCCCTTCGACGCGGACGAACGAATCGGGGTCGTGCTCGGGTGGCAGGAACAGGAAACGCACCGTTCGCAAGTCGCTCACGTGCGGCAAGGCCGCTTCGAGAGCACGACCGGCCGCGCGCTGGCCGGCAGCGTCACCGTCGAAACTGAAGACGATCGAGTCGGTGAAGCGAAACAGCTTGCGCACATGCTCGTCGGTGCAGGCCGTGCCGAGCGTGGCCACGGCATTGTCGAAGCCCGATTGGGCCAGCGCCACGACGTCCAGGTAGCCCTCGACCACCAAGGCATAGCCGCGTGCGCGCATGCCGGCGCGTGACTCGAACAAACCGTACAACTCACGGCCTTTGACGAACAGCGGCGTCTCGGGCGAATTGAGGTACTTCGGCTCGCCGCGGTCGAGCACGCGGCCGCCGAAGCCGATGGTGTCACCCTGCACCGAGCGGATCGGAAACATGATGCGGTCGCGGAAACGGTCATAGCGCTTTTGGTCGGCGCCGTCTTCGCCCTGCACGATGACCAGCCCCGATTCGACCAGCAGCGGGTCGTCGTACTGGGCCAATCCGCTGGCCAGCGGGCGCCAGCCGTCGGGCGCATAGCCGACGCCAAAGCGCGCAGCGATCTCGCCCGTCAGGCCGCGACCTTTGAGGTAGTCGATCGCACGCGGGGTGGCCTTGAGCTGCTTGCGGTAATGCTCGCCAGCGCGCGCCAGGACGTCGGCCAGCGTGGCCTGGCGCGCCTTGGCCTGGGCTGCCTGGTGCCGTTCATCGTCGTTGCGCGAGTCATCGGGCACCGTGAGCCCGACCTGCTGTGCCAGATCGGCCACCGCGTCGCGAAAGCTCGCGCCGGTGTGTTCGGTGAGAAATCGAATCGCGTCACCCGAGGCGCCGCAGCCAAAACAGTAATAGAACTGCTTGCTCGGACTGACCGAAAAGCTCGGCGATTTCTCGCCGTGGAAAGGGCAAAGCCCCATCAGATTGGCGCCGCCCTTTTTCAGTTGCACGTGGCGACCCACGACTTCGGCGATATCGACGCGCGACAGCAATTCGGCGACAAAGCCCGGCGCAATCATCGACCGAGTCTAGCGAACGCGCGCCAGTGTGCAGCCGTTCGCGCTTGCAGGATCGCAGTAGCGCCGACGGCGAAGGCCGCCCGGCGCTTCGAACCGATCAACGAAAAGGCTAAAGGGGTGACCGAACTGCGCTCCGAGTGAGCGCGTTGGCCCTCAGACCGTGAAGTCGGTCAGTTTCTTGCCCGCGGCCATCGCAGCCTTGAGCCAGCGCGGCTGCAATCCGCGGCCACTCCAGGTTTCGCCGGTGGCCTTGTTGCGGTACTTGGCTGCGACCTTCGCACCGGTGCGCGCTTTCTTTGCCGACCGCGAGCCCAAATCCGAGGCGGTCAGCCCATATTCGGCCATCAGCGTCTTGACTTGAGCGATCGCCTTTTGCCGATCTTCTTGCCGGGTATGTGCAATCTGTTTTTCGAGCGCCGCCCTTTGCGCCAGCAGTTCAGTCAAACTTGCCATGGTAGGAATCCTTTGTCCAAGGGATTCCGGAAATATAGCACCGGCGGTGGCGAAGTCACTTGTAGCCGACCCGATCGAGCATCTGCTGGATCTTGACCTGATTCATCCCCACCACCGAGATCGGAATGGTTTCGCTCTTGAAGGACCCCAGCGCCTGCAGCGCGGGATTGTTGACTTTGAATCCAGCGACGACGGGCCACTCGTTGTTGCCATCGGCAAAGTAGACCTGGGCTTGGTCGCCGACCAGGTATTCCAGGAATCGCAGCGCGGCGTCGCGGTTCTTGGCATGCCTGGCGATCGCCGCGCCGGCGATATTCACGTGGGTGCCGAAACTGGCCTGGTTCGGGAACACCACGTCGACTTTCTCCATTGCCGCCCTGTCTTGCGGTTTTTCCGAGCGCATCAGCCTCGCGAGGTAATAGGTATTGGTCAGTGCGATGCCACATTCCCCGCTGGCGACGCCGAGGATCTGGTCGGTATCTCCCCCCTTGGGCGTGCGCGCCATATTTGCCACCAAACCCTTGAGCCAGGTTTCGGTGGCTTGCGGCCCCAGGTGTTCCTGCATCGCGCCGAACAGCGACAGGTTGTAGGGGTGCGAGCCCGAGCGGGTGCACAGGCGGCCCTTGTTTTTGGACTCCGCAAGCTCTTCGTAGGTATCGACGTCTTCGCGCTTGACCCTGGCCTTGTTGTAGACGACGACGCGGGCGCGGGTCGACAGGCCGAACCATTGCGAGCCCTGGCCGTTGTCCTTGCCCCGAAACTGCGGCGGAACGTGGGCTTCGAGCGTCTTGCTCTTGATCGGCTGGAACAAGCCGTCGACCTCAGCGCGCCACAGCCGCGCGGCATCGACCAGCAGGATCACGTCGGCCGGGCTGGCACTGCCTTCAGTGCTGAGCCGCGCCAGAATACCGGCATCGTCGGCATCGACGCGATTGATCTTGATGCCGGTTGCCTTGGTGAAGTTCTCGTACAGGGCTTCGTCGGTCTGGTAGTGACGCGCCGAATACAGGTTGAGCGCCGGCTGCTGGGCCACGGCGGCGGAAGTCAAGGTGAGGCCGAGGGCAGTGGCCAGGATGGCGCGGGACAGTGACATGTGAAAGCTCCGGGAAACGAGTGGGATGCCCGGAAGCTTAGCACATCAAACGCGAATGATTCGCGTTTGCGACAATCAGTCAGTCAGTCAATCAAGCCGGCGGCGGCACGTAGCCCGCCGGTTTGTCGCCACCGTCACCAAAGAAAAACTGCTCCATTTGCCGCGCCAGGTACTGGCGTGCGCGAGCGTCGCCCAGGTTCAGGCGGTTCTCGTTGACGAGCATCGTCTGATGCTTCTTCCACAACTCGAAGGCTGCCTGGCTGATGTTGTCGTAGATGCGTTTGCCGAGCTCGCCGGGGTAGGGCGGATAGACCATGCCCTCGGCTTCCATCTTGAGGTAGACGCACTGAACCATGCGGGTCATGTCGGGGCTCCATTGAAGATCGTCATTTGACATGTTTGACCAGCACTTGCGAGCGCCGGTCCCAGTTGTACTTGCGCTTGCGCGCCTCCGGCAGCCAATCGGCATCGGCCGGTTGGAAACCGCGCTTGATGAACCAGTGCATCGCGCGCGTGGTCAGCACGAAGATGCTGGCCAGGCCCATGGTCCGCGCACGCTGCTCGATGCGCTTGAGGATGCGATCGCCGTCGCCCTGGCCCTGCACCGCCGGGCTGACGGTCAGCGCCGCCATCTCCGCGGTCGTCGCCTCGGGGTAGGGATACAGCGCGGCGCAACCGAAGATCACGCCGTCGTGCTCGATCACGGTGTAATTGGCGATGTCGCGTTCGATCTCGGTGCGCTCGCGGCGCACCAGGGTGCCATCGCGCTCGAACGGCTCGATCAGTTGCAGGATGCCGCCGACGTCGTCGCTCGTGGCCTCACGCAGGCTCTCGAGTTTTTCGTCGACGACCATGGTGCCGATGCCGTCGTGGGTGTAGACCTCCTGCAGGAGCGCGCCGTCGGTACCGAAGGGCAGGATGTGCGAGCGCTCGACGCCCTCTCGGCACGCCCTGACGCAGTGCCGCAGGTAGAAGGCCACGTCGTTCGGTTGCGTCGGCGCTGGCATGGCCGCGAGCAGGCGCTCGGCATCGGCCAGTGCCAGTTCGGTGTCGATGTCGCTGCTGGCGTCGTCGTTGTTCTCGCGCACCCCGGGCACTTCAGTGATGAACATCAGCTTGTCGGCCTGCAAGGCGATCGCTGTGGATGTGGCCACGTCTTCCATCGTCAGGTTGAAGGCCTCGCCGGTCGGTGAGAAACCGAACGGCGACAGCAGCACCACCGCGCCGGAGTCGATGGCGCGGCGTATCGCCACCGCATCGACCTTGCGCACCACGCCGCTGTGCATGAAATCGATGCCGTCGACGATGCCCACCGGCCGCGCGGTCAGGAAGTTGCCCGAGATCACCCGCAGCGTGGCGTTGGCCATCGGCGTATTCGGCAGGCCCTGCGAGAACGCGGCTTCGATCTCGAAGCGCAACTGGCCCGCCGCCTCCTGCGCGCAATCGAGCGCCACGGCGTCGGTGATGCGCAGGCCGTGGCTGAAGCGCTCAGGGTGGCCCTTGGCCCTCAACTGCTCACTGACCTGCGGCCGAAAGCCGTGCACCAGCACCAGCTTGATGCCCATCGCGTGCAGGATCGCGAGGTCTTGCACGAAGGCCGACAGCTTGCCCGCGGCGATGCCTTCGCCGGCCATCGCCACCACGAATGCCTTGCCGCGGTAGGCGTGGATGTACGGCGCCACTGAGCGGAACCAGGGCACGAAGGTGTGGGGGAAGACGAGGCTCATGGGCGAATGTTTCGGCTGCGCGATTGTGCCGCAGCCTGTCGCCAAGCCGTCGCCAAAACATTGACGTGACTGGCCAGGCGGCGCAGCATGACGCCCCTACTCATTGAAGGAACGAACGATGGATCCCTACAAGACGCACGGTGCCTTCGTTGGTCGGAGCTGATGACGGCCGACCCAAAGGCTGCCTGCGAGTTCTACGGCACGCTGTTCGGCTGGAAAGTCGAGACCTCCGACATGGGCAGCGGCCCCTATCACGTGGTCAAGGTCGGGGACACCTCGGTCGGCGGTGATCGCGTACAGCATGTGAGTTCGGCGATGTGAGATTGGCGGGGCGCGGATAATCCGCGCCCCGTGCCTGCCGATCCCATCGCAACCCCGCTGCCGCCCATCACCTTCCCCGAGGCGCTGCCTGTTTCGGCGCGGCGCGAGGAGATTGCGCACGCGCTCGCGGCGCACCAGGTGCTCGTCGTCTGCGGCGAAACCGGCTCGGGCAAAACCACCCAACTGCCCAAGATCGCGCTGGCAATGGGCCGGGGCCGTGCCAATACCGGCAAGCTGATCGGCCACACCCAGCCGCGGCGCATCGCCGCCTCCAGCGTGGCCAAGCGCATCGCCGACGAGCTGAAGACGCCGCTCGGCGCCGTCGTAGGCTACAAGGTGCGCTTCCAGGACCGGCTGCAACCGGGGGCCTCGGTCAAGCTGATGACCGACGGCATCCTGCTGGCCGAAACGCAGAGCGACCCGCTGCTGCGCGCCTACGACACGCTGATCATCGACGAGGCCCACGAGCGCTCGCTGAACATCGATTTCCTGCTCGGGCATCTCAAGCAGATCCTGCCGCGGCGGCCCGATCTCAAAGTGATCGTCACCTCGGCGACCATCGACGCCGCGCGCTTTGCGCAGCACTTCACCGGCGCGCAGGGCGCGGCGCCGGTGATCCAGGTTTCGGGGCGGCTGTTCCCGGTGGAGCAGCGCTGGCGGCCGTTCGAGGAGACGCGCGAGCGCGATCTCGGTGTGGCCATTGCCGATGCGGTCGATGAGCTGTGGGCGGGCGGTGCCGGAGGCGACATCCTGGTCTTCCTGCCCGGTGAGCGCGAGATCCGCGAAACCACCGACCACCTGCGCAAACACCTCGCGCACGACCCGCGCCGGCGCGCCAGCGAGATCCTGCCGCTGTTCGCACGCCTGTCGCAGGCCGAGCAGGACCGCGTGTTCGAGACCGGCGGCGCGCCGCGCATCGTGCTGGCGACCAATGTCGCCGAGACCTCGCTCACCGTGCCGGGCATCCGCTACGTCATCGACGCCGGGCTGGCGCGGGTCAAACGCTACAGCTACCGCAACAAGGTCGAACAGTTGCAGGTCGAAGCCATCAGCCAGGCGGCGGCGAGCCAGCGCGCCGGGCGCTGCGGCCGGGTGGCCGGCGGCATCTGCATCCGGCTCTATGACGAGGCCGACTTCGCCGGGCGGCCTCGATTCACCGACCCCGAGATCCTGCGTTCCTCGCTGGCCGGCGTGATCCTGCGCATGAAGGCCCTGGGCCTCGGGTTGGTCGAGGACTTCCCGTTCCTCGAGCCGCCGCCGAAGAAAGCCATCGTCGATGGCTATGCGCTGCTCGGCGAGCTCGGTGCGGTCGACGAACGCAACGAGCTCACCGCCATCGGCCGCGAACTGTCGCGGCTGCCGCTCGACCCGCGCATCGGCCGCATGATCGTCGAAGCCCGCGAGCGGCAATCGCTCGCCGAAGTGCTGGTGATCGCCGCGGCCCTGTCGGGCCAGGACGTGCGCGACCGCCCGCAGGAGCGCGCCCTGGCCGCCGACGAGAAGCACAAGCCCTTCGACGACGAACGCAGCGAGTTCAGCGGCACCCTCAAGCTGTGGCACTGGATCGAAGCCGGCCGCGGCCACAGCGCCGAGCACAAGGAACACAAGCTGTCCAACCGCCAACAAGAGCAACGCCTGCGCGAGCACTTCATCTCGCCGCGCCGCGTGCGCGAGTGGCGCGACATCCACTCGCAGTTGTTGACGGTGGTGGCCGAGCATGGCTGGCGCCTGAACACCGCGCCGGCCAGCTTCGAACAGATCCACCTCGCCCTGCTCGCGGGCCTGCTCGGCAACATCGGCTGCAAGGCCGACGACGAGGACTGGTACCTCGGCGCGCGCGGCATCAAGTTCTGGCGCCACCCGGGTGCCAACCTGTCGAAAAAGCCTGGCCGCTGGCTGATGGCGGCCGAACTGGTGGAAACCACGCGCCTGTTCGGTCGCGGCCTGGCCGCAGTCGAGCCGGCGTGGATCGAACGCATCGGCGGTCATTTGTTGAAGACGCAACTGCTCGAGCCGCATTGGGAGAAGAAGGCCGCCGAGGTCGTGGCGCTGGAGCGCGCCACTCTCAACGGCCTGGTGATCTACAACAACCGCAAGGTTAATTTCGGTCGCATCGATCCGGCGGCCGCGCGCGAGATCTTCATTCGCGAAGCGCTGGTGCAGGGCGACTGGGATACCAAGCTGCCCTTCCTGGCCCACAACGAGAAACTGATCCGCCAGGTGCAAGAGCTCGAGCACAAGGCGCGGCGGCAGGACGTGCTGATCGACGACGAACTGATCCATGCCTTTTACGACCAGCAGGTGCCCGCCGATGTGGCCAGCGGCGCCAGCTTCGAGCGCTGGTACCGCGATGAAGTGAAACGCCAGCCTGAGTTGCTGAAGCTCACCCGCGACGAACTGATGCGCCACGAGGCCGCCGGCATCACCACCGCCGCGTTCCCGAAGACGATCCGCCTGGGCGGGATCGACTGCACGGCGAGCTACCTGCACGAACCGGGCGACGCCAAGGACGGCCTGACCGTCACCGTCCCGATCTACGCCTTGAACCAGGTCAACGACGAGCGCTGCGACTGGCTGGTGCCCGGCATGCTGCCGGCCAAGGTGCTGGCGCTGGTGAAGAGCCTGCACCAGCGTCCCCGTTCGCGGCTGGTGCCGCTGCCCGACTATGCCGACGAGTTCTGCGCCGGCTCGCCGTTCGCGCAGGGCAGCCTGGTCGACGCCTTGTTGAAAGCCGTTCGCGAACGCACCCAGCTCGCGGTGCAGCGCAACGACTTCAAGCTCGAGACGCTGGCGCCGCATTTATGGATGAACTTGCGTGTCGTCGACGAACATGGCCGACAGCTCGCCACCGGCCGCAACCTGGCGGCACTGAAGGCCGAGCTGGGGATGCAAGCGCGCTCGGCGTTCCAGGCGCTGGCGGGGTTGAAGGTGCAGGGCGCCCCTGCCGAGCCCTCAGCCCAACCCTCTCCCGCAAGCGGGAGAGGGGGTCATTCACTCGCTCTGCCTTTGGGACAGGGCAGTGGTGAGGGCAGCGCACCCCACACCACTCGCTACACCGACTGGACCTTCGGCGAACTGCCCGAACTGATGGAGCTGCGCAAGGCCGGCCAGACATTGGTCGGTTTCCCGGCCCTGATCGACAAGACCACGCATGTCGAGATCGAGGTCTTCGACGAGCCCGCAGTTGCGCTGGCCAGGCACCGCGCCGGCCTGCGCCGGCTGATCGCGCTGCAGCTCAAGGATCCGCTGAAGTACCTCGAGAAGAACATCTCCGAGCTGCCGCGCATGGCCACCCAGTTCATGGCCCTCGGCAGCGCGGAAGAACTGCGCGAACAGATCATCGCCGTCGCGCTCGACCGCGCCTTTCTCGCCGATGGGCTGCCCAATGATGCGGCCAGCTTCGCGGCCCGATTGCAAGCCGGCCGCGGCCGCCTGAGCCTGATCGCGCAAGAGGTCGCGCGCGCCGCCGCCGCGGTGTTGCAGGAGCATGCCAACGCGCTGCGCAAGTTGAAGGACAGCAAGGCACCCAAAGAGGTGGCGGACGACATCACGGCGCAGTTGCAGCGCCTGGTCGGCAAACGCTTTCTGACCGCCACGCCCTGGGCCGCGCTGGCCCATCTGCCGCGTTACTTGCGCGCGGTGGTGATGCGCCTGGACAAGCTGCGCGCAGACCCCGCCCGCGATGCCCAGCGCCTGGCCGAGATGCGCGCGCTGGAGCAGCGC
>JANMSR010000436.1:0-1922 GCA_031389565.1 Burkholderiales bacterium | reverse complement strand
CGTGAAGCATTGGTTGGCATCGACCATGATCTCGAAACCGTCGCCGACGGCAGCACGCACGGCTTTCAGGCGCGCCACGTCGTCGCTGACATGCGGCAGGCCGACCTTGACCTTGGCGCCTTTGAAGCCGGCTTCTTTGGCGGCCACGGTTTCGCGCACTATTGCGTCCGTGCTCATGTGCAGCCAGCCGCCTTCAGTCGTATAGACGGGGATGCGTTTCCTGGCGCCGCCCGCGGCCAACCACAGCGGCTGGCCATCGCGGCGGCAACGCCAGTCCCACAGCGCGGTGTCGATGGCCGCCAGCGCCAGGCTGGTGATCGCGCCGACCGTCGTGGCGTGGGTGGCGAACATCAGCTCGCGCCAGATCGCTTCGATCTCCGCCGGGTCGCGGCCGATCAGGCGCGGTGCGAGGTGGTCGCGCAGCAGGGCGACGACGCTCGATCCTCCCGTGCCGATGGTGTAGCTGTAGCCGGTGCCCTGGCTGCCATCGTCCATCGTCAGACGCACGATCGGCGTCTCTTGCGTCACGAAGGACTGGATCGCGTCGCTGCGCGGCACGGGGGGCGGCAGGTCGACGCGCAAAACCTCGACGGAAACGATTCGCGTCATGGCCAGCGCCCTTTCAGAAGCCCATCGTGCGAGGCAGCCACAATGAAATCGCCGGCACGTAGGTCAGGATCACCAGGCTGGCCAGCAGCGGCACCAGCCACGGCAGGATGGCCATCGTCGTGCGCTCGACGCTCAGTTTGGCGACGCGCGCCAGCACGAACAGCACCATGCCCATCGGGGGGTGCAGCAGCCCGATCATCAGGTTGAGCACCATCACCAGGCCGAAGTGCACCGGGTCGACGCCGAGCTTGTGGGCAATCGGCATCAGAATCGGCACCAGGATCGTGATCGCGGCGGTGGGCTCCAAGAAGCAGCCGACGAAGAGCATCAGCAGGTTGGCCATCAGCAGGAACAACCACGGCTCCTTGGTGACGGCCAGCACCCACTCGGCGATCTGCGCTGTAACGCCGGTGGCAGTCAGCATCCAGCCGAAGATCGACGCGGCGGCGACGATGAACATCACCGTGGCCGTCGTCTCCACCGTGTCGAGACTGACCTTGACGAACGTCTTCCAGCTCATCGTGCGGTACCACGCGATGCCCAGGAACAAGGCCCAGGCACTGGCCGCGATCGCGCCTTCGGTGGGCGTGAACAGGCCCGTCGTCATGCCGCCGATCAACAGCACCGGGGTCATGATCGGCAGCACCGCCTGGAAGCGAAAGATGCGGTCGAGCAGGAACAGCAAAATAATGGCGCCGAAGACCACCGGCTGCGGCTCCAGCCCGGCCTTGTTGACCAGCGCCCAGGTGCCGAGCGGCCAGGCGATGACGATGCCGAGTTCGATCAGCGCGCGGCCGGTGCGGCTCCATGAGAACTTGACGTCGCTGCCCCAGCCGTTCTTGTGCGCGTAGTAGGCCACCGTGACCATCATCAGCAGGGCCATCAGCAAGCCGGGCAGGATGCCGGCCAGGAACAGCGCGCCGACCGACACGTTGGCCATCATGGCGTAGATCACGAAGGGGAGCGAGGGCGGAATGATCGGCCCGAGCGTGGCCGAGGCCGCGGTGACGCCGACCGCGAACTCGAGGTCGTAGCCATGGTCCTTCATGGCCTTGATCTCGACCGTGCCCAGGCCGGCGGCGTCGGCCACCGCGGTGCCGCTCATGCCGGCAAAGATGACCGAGCCGACGACGTTGACATGGCCCAGTCCGCCCTTCATCCAGCCCACCAGCGCGAGCGCGAAGTTGTAGATGCGGTTGGTGATGCCGGCGTTGTTCATCAGGTTGCCGGCGAGGATGAAAAACGGCACCGCCAGCAGCGGAAAGCTGTCGATGCCGCCGATCATGCGGTGGATGACGGCAAACGGCGGCAGC
>JANMSR010000139.1:0-5327 GCA_031389565.1 Burkholderiales bacterium | reverse complement strand
GCGCGTGAGGATCGAAGGTGAAGTGCTGCGGCCGGGTGAATACGTCCTGCCACCCGAAACGTCGATCACCGACGCGCTGGCGGCCGCCGGTGGCCTGACCGACAAGGCCTATGTGTATGGCACCGAGTTCAGCCGCGAGAGCGTGCGCCTGACGCAGCAGCAGAACTACGAGCGTGCGCTGCGCGACCTCGAGACCGACCTGGCGCGAAACGTATCGTCGCAGCGCACCAGCAGCACCGAGGAGGCTGCCGCGGCGTCGGGACGTGCCAGCGCCAACGCGCGCCTGGTGGCGGCGCTGCGCTCGCAGCGCCCGAGCGGGCGCATCGTGCTGCAGTTGGCGCCTGCCAGCCGCGAGCTGCCCGCGCTGGCACTCGAAGACGGCGACCGGCTGCGGGTCCCGCCGCGGCCGACCTCGGTGGGGGTGTTCGGCAGCGTCTTCAATGCCGGCAGCTACCTGTTCAGCGAAGGCCGCGGACTCGACGACTACCTCAACCTGGCCGGCGGACCGACCCGCGGAGCCGACGCCGGCAGCACCTTCGTGATCCGCGCCAACGGCAGCGTCGTCAGCGGGCGCCAGAGCGGCGGCTGGTTCAATCGCGGCACGGGGCTGCAAGGCATCAAGGCTGAAGCCGGCGACACCGTATTCGTGCCCGAAGAGATGAACAAGACCACCTTTATCCAGAACGCCAAGGATTGGACCCAGATCCTCTACCAGTTCGGAATCGGCCTGGCGGCGGTCAAGACGCTCAGCAACTGATGCAAGAGCGCGCCGCCACCCCCGAGATCCTCGACGACGAAGACGCCGGCATCGACCTGCTCGATCTGGCGCTGCCGCTGCTTCAGCATTGGAAACTGCTGGTCTTCGCACCGCTGTTGGCCGGCGCATTGGCGCTGGGCATCACCTACCTGATCAAGCCGACATTCACGTCGCGCACGGTGTTCCTGCCGCCGCAACAGCAACAAAGCGCCGCCGCGTCGGCGATCGCGTCGCTGGGTGCGCTGTCGGGACTGGCCGGTGCGGCAGCGGGCATCAAGAGCCCAGGCGACCAGTACGTCGCGCTGCTGCAAAGCGCCACCGTGGCCGACCGGCTGATCGATGAGTTCAAGTTGATGCAGGTCTACGACCGCGATTACCGCTTCGAAGCCCGCAAGGCGCTGGCCGACAACACCCGCGTATCGCTGGGCAAGAGAGATGGGCTGATCACGGTCGAGGTCGACGACGTCGATCCGCAGCGCGCGGCCGACATCGCCAACCGGCACGTCGATGAGTTGCGCCGCCTGACCTCGCAATTGGCGCTCACCGAAGCCCAGCAACGCCGGGCGTTCTTCGAAACCCAACTGAAGAAGACCCGCGACGACTTGACGCGGGCGCAGCAGCAACTGCAAGCCAGCGGCTTCAACCCGGGAGCGTTGAAAGCCGAGCCCAAGGCGGCCGCGGAAGGCTATGCGCGGCTGAAGGCCGAGGTCACGGCCGCCGAAGTCCGCCTGCAGACACTGCGCGGCAACCTCTCCGACACCACGCCCGAGGTGCAGCAGGCGCAGACCATGCTCGGTGCCTTGCGCGCGCAACTGGGCAAGACGCAAGCCACCACCGACCTGACCGACGGCCCCGACTACATCAGCAAGTTCCGCGAGTTCAAGTACCAGGAAACGCTGTTCGAGTTGTTCTCGCGCCAGTACGAGCTGGCGCGGCTGGACGAAAGCCGCGAAGGTGCGTTGATCCAGGTCGTGGACGTCGCCAAGCCGGCCGAGCACAAGAGCAAACCCAAGCGCGCCATCACTGCCGTGGTGGTCACACTGGCCGCCCTGCTGCTGTTGGCCATGTTTGTCGTCACGCGCCACTTCTGGCGACTGAGCGCAGCACGGCCCGAGAAGGCAGCCAAGCTGGCGCAGTTGCGCGCCGCGCTGGATTGAACGGGGCATGACCATCCTCGTCACCGGCGGCGCCGGTTTCATCGGCAGCAACTTCGTGCTCGACTGGCTCGAAGCGGTCGGCGAGCCGGTCGTCAACCTCGACGCCCTCACCTACGCCGGCAACCTGCACAACCTCGACGCGGTCCAGGGTGACGCGCGTCACGTCTTCGTGCAAGGCGACATTGCCGACCGTGCGCTCGTCGATCGCCTGCTGACTGAACACCGGCCCCGCGCGGTACTGCACTTTGCAGCAGAAAGCCATGTCGACCGCAGCATCCATGGCCCGGGCGACTTCATGCGCACCAATGTGCTGGGCAGCTTCACCCTGCTCGAAGCCGTGCGGGGCCACTGGCGTGCTCTGGCCGACGCCGACAAGACGGCATTCCGCTTCCACCATGTGTCAACCGATGAGGTCTACGGCTCACTCGCGCCCGGCGCGCCCGCCTTCACCGAAACGCATCCCTACCAGCCCAACAGCCCGTACGCCGCGAGCAAGGCCGCCAGCGACCACCTGGTCCGGGCCTGGCACCACACCTATGGCCTGCCGGTGGTCACCACCAACTGCTCGAACAACTACGGGCCGCATCACTTCCCCGAGAAACTGATCCCGCTGATGATCGTCAACGCCCTGGCCGGAAAGCCGCTGCCGGTGTACGGCGACGGCCTGCAGGTGCGCGACTGGCTTTACGTGCGCGACCATGCCAGCGCGATCCGCGCCGTGCTCGCCGGTGGCCGCGTCGGCCAGACCTACAACATCGGCGGCGGATGCGAGAAGGCCAACCTCGAGATCGTGCACACCGTCTGCGCGCTGCTCGATGAACTGCGGCCCGACGCCGCCGGTTCCTACCGACGCCTGATCGCGCATGTGACCGACCGCCCGGGACACGACCGCCGCTATGCGATCGACGCGCGCAAGATAGAACGCGAACTCGGCTGGCGCCCGGCCGAGACTTTCGAGACCGGCATCCGCAAGACCGTGCAGTGGTACCTCGATCACCGGCAATGGGTGGCCGATGTTCAGAGCGGCGGCTACCGAGACTGGCTGGCCACGAACTACAACGCGCGATGAAGATCCTGCTGTTCGGCAAGGATGGCCAGGTCGGCTGGGAGCTGCAGCGATCGCTGGCGCCGCTGGGTGAGCTGGTCGCACTCGACTTCGACAGCACCGACTTCCACGCCGATTTCAGCCGCCCCGCCGCGCTCGCCGACACCGTGCGCGCGCTGCGACCTGATGTGATCGTCAATGCCGCTGCGCATACGGCGGTCGACAGGGCCGAGAGCGAGCCCGCGCTGGCCGCGGCACTGAACGCCGAAGCGCCGCGGATTCTGGCGGCTGAAGCTGCCGCGCTCGGCGCCTGGCTGGTGCACTACAGCAGCGACTACGTCTTCGACGGCAGCGGCGACACGGCGCGCGACGAGTGCGCTGCCACCGGCCCCCTCAGCGTCTACGGCCGCACCAAGCTCGACGGCGAAAATCACATCCGCGCCAGCGGCTGCCAGCACCTGATCTTTCGCAGCAGTTGGGTCTACGCCGCGCGCGGCGGCAATTTCGCGCGCACGATGTTGAAGCTCGCGGCCGAGCGCGACGCGCTGTCGGTGATCGACGACCAGTTCGGTGCGCCTACGGGGGCCGACCTGCTGGCCGACATCACGGCCCATGCGATTCGCGCCGCACTGCCCCAGCCGGCGCTGGCCGGCACGTACCACGCTGTGGCCGCCGGCCAGACGAGTTGGCACGGGTATGCGAGCCTGGTCATCGAATGGGCCCGCGCGCACGGCGTGCCGGTCAAGGTGCCTGCCAATGCGATCGCGGCCGTGCCCACCAGCGCCTACCCCACCGCGGCAAGGCGTCCGCTCAATTCGCGGCTCGACACGGGCAAGCTGCGCAGCGCGTTCGGCCTGACCCTGCCGCACTGGCAGTCCGGCGTGCAACGCATGCTCCACGAGATCACGCCATGACCCCACGCAAGGGCATCATCCTGGCCGGCGGCTCGGGCACCCGCTTGCACCCGGCCACGCTGGCCATCAGCAAGCAACTGCTGCCGGTCTACGACAAGCCGATGGTCTACTACCCGCTGACCACCCTGATGCTGGCCGGCATCCGCGAGGTGCTGCTGATCAGTACGCCACAGGACACGCCCCGCTTCGAGGCCCTGCTCGGTGACGGCAGCCGCTGGGGCATGAGCATCAGTTACTGCGTTCAGCCCAGCCCCGACGGGTTGGCGCAGGCCTTCATCCTCGGCCGTGAGTTCGTCGCCGGACAGCCGAGCGCGCTGGTGCTGGGCGACAACATCTTCTACGGCCACGACTTCCAGCGCCTGCTCGGCAATGCCACGGGTCGAACGCAAGGTGCGAGCATCTTCGCCTACCACGTGCACGACCCCGAGCGCTACGGCGTGGTGGCCTTCGACGAGCAGCGCCGCGCCCACAGCATCGAAGAAAAGCCCAGGGTGCCGAAGAGCCACTACGCCGTCACCGGGCTGTACTTCTATGACGCGCAGGTGTGCGACATCGCCGCGGCCATCGAGCCGAGCGCACGAGGCGAGCTCGAGATCACCGACGTCAACGCCACCTACCTGCGCCAGGGCGAGTTGAACGTCGAGATCATGGGCCGCGGCTATGCCTGGCTCGACACCGGCACCCACGACAGCCTGATGGAGGCCGGCCAATTCATCGCCACGCTGGAAAGGCGCCAGGGCCTGAAGGTGGCGTGCCCGGAAGAGATCGCCTTTCGCAGCGGCTGGATCGACGCCGCGCAGCTCGAGGCGCTGGCCCAGCCGATGTTGAAGAACGGCTACGGGCAGTACCTGCTCAAGCTGCTGAACGACAGGGTGTATTGAGGTCCACAGGCCGGGTGACTCAGTTTGATGCGTTTGCATCAAACTGCTAAACTGTTCAGGATGCGCACCACCCTCGATCTGCCCGACGCCCTGCTGCGCCAGCTCAAGGCGCAGGCCGCGCTCGACGGCACTACGCTCAAGAGCTTGAGCAGGTACTGGCCGTAGCCGTTCTTCAGCATCGGCTGGGCCAGCGCTTCGAGTTGCGCGGCGTCGATCCAGCCGCTGCGGAACGCAATTTCTTCCGGGCAGGCGACCTTGAGGCCCTGGCGCTTTTCCAGCGTGGCGATGAACTGCCCCGCTTCCATCAGGCTGTCATGGGTGCCGGTGTCGAGCCAGGCGTAGCCGCGGCCCATGATCTCGACCGTGAGCTCGCCTTGGCGCAGGTAGGCGGCGTTGACGTCGGTGATCTCGAGCTCGCCGCGCGCGCTGGGCTTGATGGCGGCGGCGATGTCGCAGACCTGCGCGTCGTAGAAGTACAGCCCGGTGACGGCGTAGTTGCTCTTGGGCGCCGTGGGTTTCTCTTCGATGCTCTGCGCACGGCGCTGCTTGTCGAAGGCCACCACGCCGTAGCGT
>JANMSR010000123.1:0-20920 GCA_031389565.1 Burkholderiales bacterium | reverse complement strand
GTGATCTCGGGCGGCGATGCGATGATCTTCCTCACCGACAAGGTCTCGCTCGCATTGCTCGTGCTGGCCGCGCTGCTCACCGCTTACACGCTGTGGAAGGAACTGGCGGGTGTGAAGAAGGAGGCTGGCGTTGCTGCCTGATCTCGCGGTCGCTGAGCGCCTGGCGCGGGCGATCACAAGCAGCGCGCCGCAGCGTGAGCCGCACGCGCGCGACGTGGCGCGCCGCCTCGTGCTCGACATTGCCGGGCTGTGCGTGGCCGCGCGGCATGAAGCGTATGTCAAGGCGGCGCTGGCCTCGATCGACCAGCCCGGCCCTTGCACGGTGATCGGCAGCAGCCAGTGCCTGGGCGTCGAAGGCGCGGCCTTCGTCAACGGCACCGCCGCGCATGGCGAAGATTTCGACGACACCTACGAAGGCGGCCCGGTGCACGCCGGCGCGGTGATCGTGCCCGCCGTGCTGGCCGCGGCCGAGCGCCACGCGCAGTCGGGCGCCGACCTGCTGCGCGGCATCGCCATCGGCGTCGAGCTGATGTGCCGGCTGTGTGCGGTGGCGCCGATGAAAGTCCACCAGGCGGGCTTCCACCCGACCGCGATCTTCGGCGTGATGGGCGCGGTGGCGGGCGTCGGCGCCTTGCTGCGCGTGCCCGATAAGGTATTGGTCCATGCGTTCGGTATCGCCGGCAGCATGGCCGGCGGCATCATCGAGTACCTGGCCGAAGGGGCCTGGACCAAGCGCCTGCACCCGGGCTGGGCGGCGCAGTCGGGCTACCGCGCGCTGCGCCTGGCCATGGCCGGGTTCGAAGGGCCGCGCACGGTGTTCGAAGGCCGGCACGGCTTCTTCCACGGCTACGCCAACACCAGCGATGGCGACTTCGCGGCGATGCTCGACGGCTGGGGCCAGCGCTGGCTGTGGACCGGCATCGCCTTCAAGCCCTACGCCTGCGGCACGATGGCGCACCCGTACATCGATTGCGCGCGCGAGTGGCGCCGCCGCGGCATCGCACCGGAGCGTATCGCGCGCATCGAATGCGAAACCGCCGAAGGCATCGTGCACCGGCTGTGGGAACCGCTGGCGGTCAAGCGCGCGCCGCAGAACGGCTACGCGGCCAAGTTCAGCATCCCCTATGCGATCGCGGTGGCACTGCTGCACGACAACGCGGGCCTGGCTGAGTACGGCGACGACCGGGTCAAGGACCCGGCGCTGCGCTCGCTCGCGGCCAAGGTGTCGTACCGCATCGACCCGGCCAACCCGTACCCGCGCCAGTTCACCGGCCACCTCCAGGTGACGCTCGCCGATGGCACCGTGCACGAGCATCGGCAGGCCTACTTCAAGGGCGGCGCCGAGCACCCGTTGTCCGACGCCGACCTCGAGCACAAGTTCTACGCCAACTGCGCGCATGGCGGCTTGCCGCGCGCCGAGGTCGAGCCCTTGGCCGCGCGTCTGCGCGGTCTGTTCGATCGTCCGCTGATCGATGCCCAATCGCTGTCGCACTGAGCCATGACCCACACGACCCTGCCCCACCCCGTTGCACTGGTCACCGGCGCCGGGCGCAACATCGGCCGCGAAATCGCGCTGGCGCTGGCGGCCAATGGCCATGCGGTGGCGGTCAACGTGCGCGCGTCGGTGGCCGAAGGCCAGGCCGTGGTCGACGAGATCGTGGCCCGCGGCGGCCAGGCGCTGCTGTGCGTGGCCGATGTCGGCGACCGCGACGCAGTGGATGCGATGGTCGAGCGCATCGCCCACATATGGGGCCGGCTGGATGTGCTGGTCAACAACGCCGCCATCCGACGCGAAGCCGCGCTGGCCGATCTCACCGCGACCGATTGGCACGACACCCTGCGTGTCGTGCTCGACGGCGCCTTGTTCTGCACCCAGGCGGTGCTGCCATTGCTGAAGGCCTCGCCGCAAGGGGCGATCATCAACATCGGCGGGCTCACGGCCCACACCGGCGCGAGCAACCGGCTTCACGTGGTCACTGCCAAGGCCGGCCTGGTGGGCATGACGCGCGCGCTGGCGCACGACCTGGCGCCGAACAACATCACCGTCAACTGCGTCTCGCCGGGGCTGATCGACACGGTGCGCCAGGGCAGCAGCGCGTCGGCTGCGCCCAAGCACCACGCCACCCACCAGCCGCTGCTCGGGCGTCGCGGCACGGCCGCCGAGGTGGCTCAATCGGTGAGCTTCCTGGCCAGCGCCGCCGCCCGCTTCGTCACCGGGCAGGTGCTGCATGTCAACGGCGGCACCTACCTGGGCGGCTGACGCAACGCCGAGCCGCAGAACTTGGGCACGCCGTGGGCCCAGGCCTTGTCCGCAGGCCGCAGTTCGGGTGTGTGCTGTGCCGAACAGACGCCGTATCGCGATGCGCCTACGTTCGGTGGCCATCGCCGGTCGCTCACCCCCATGCCCCTCCTCGGCTACCGCGCCGCACAGGTGCTCGCGCACCCCGCGGCCTTCATCGTGCGCACGCTGAAGGCGTTTCGCGCCAATCAGGGCCTGCTGCTGGCCGGCGCGGTGGCGTACTACGCGCTGCTGTCGATCGTGCCGATGATGATCCTCACCGTGATTGCGCTGTCGCACGTCGTCGACCAGAACGAATTGCTGCGCACCTTGGGCCGCTACCTCGAGTGGCTGGTGCCGGGGCAGTCCAAAGCCATCGTCGTGGAACTGGCGAACTTCCTGGCCCACCGAGACACCGTCGGCTGGGTGCTGCTGGCGACGATGCTGTTCTTCAGCTCGCTGGCCTTCACCGTGCTCGAGAACGCGATGTCGGTGATCTTCCATCACCGCGTGGCGATCCGCAGGCGCCACTTCCTCGTCTCGGCCCTGATCCCGTATGGCTACATCCTGTGCCTCGGGCTCGGGCTGCTGCTGGCCACGCTGGTGGCGGGCAGCCTGCAGGCGATGGGCCAGGAACAGTTGCAGTTTCTCGGCCGCGTCTGGTCGCTCGGCGGCATGTCCGGCGTGCTGCTGTACCTGCTCGGCCTGGTCGGCGAAGTGTTCGTGCTGACCTCCGTCTACCTGGTGATGCCGGTGGGCCGGCTGTCGCTGCAGCACGCCCTGATCGGCGGCGTCACCGCGGCCCTGCTCTGGGAAGTGTCGCGCCACGCGCTGGTGTGGTACTTCGGCACGCTGTCGCAGATCAGCACCGTGTACGGATCGCTGACGACGGCCATCGCGGTGTTGCTGAGCCTCGAGCTGGCGGCGACCCTGCTGCTGCTCGGGGCCCAGGTGATCTCGGAGTACGAACGCATCGGCAAGGCCGACCTCGAAGCACCGCCGCAGCCGTTCACGACCGCGCGCGGTTGATGGGCGCGGCGCGTTTCGGCCCGCCGACGCGGCAGCGCGACCGGGTCACCGATCAGGCGGCGACGCCGGGCGCTCCTGGCTGGGCCTGTGGATGCGCTCGCGAGAATGCCTCGAGCGCAAGGCAGCGCTCGGCCAGCGCTTCGAGCCGCGGCGCCCGCGTCAGGTCGGCCTGGAACAGGCGCGCGCCGACCACATGCGACACCAGCGCCAGGTCGGCCATCGTGACGCGGTCGCCATGCGCGTAGCGGCCCCGGGGTCCACCCGCAGCGAGCTTGGCTTCAATGGCTTCGGAGCCCTTGTCGAACCAGTGGCGAATCCATTGCAGGCGACCGGCTTCGTCGATGCCGAACTCGGTTTCGAGGAATTGGCGCACGCGAGGCACGATGAGCGGATGCACGTCGGCCGTGGTGATCTGTGCCAGTGCCCGCACGCGCGCCCGGCCCGCCGCGTCGGCCGGCAACAGCGGCGCGCGTGGCCAGGTCTCGTCGAGGTATTCGATGATCGGCAGCGACTGGCTCAGTTGCAGGCCATCGTGGTCGAGCGTTGGCAAGACATGCTGGGCGTTGACGCGGTGGAAGCGCGCGTCGAATTGCTCGCCCTTGCCCAGGTCGACGATCGTCTCGGTGTAGTCGAGCGCCTTCAGGTTCAAGGCCGCGCGCACGCGAAACGTGGCCAGCGAGCGCCAGAATCCGTAGAGCACGATCGTCATACGAAGCCGGCGATGGTGGCCAGGAACAACTCGGGGGCCTGCAACTGCGGCACATGCGCGCAGCCGGGCAGTACCACCAGCCGCGCGTCGGGCAGACCGGCGGCCAGCTCGCGCGACATCGGCGGCGGTGTCGCTTCGTCCATCTCGCCAACCACGACGAGCACCGGAACACTCACCGAGGCCAGGTGTTCACGCAGATCGAGCGAGGCGAGGGCCTGGCAGGCGCTGTGGAAGGTGCGTGGCGCGACGCCCAGGAAGCGCGCCTTGCAGCGCGCGATCAGCGCTGGATGCAAGGCCTGGTACTCAGGCGTGAAGAGGCGCCGCATGGCCACGTCGGCAATGGCGGCGAGCCCGCCTTTGTCTGCCGCGGCCGACATGCCGCGGAAGGCCGCGCGGCCCGGTTCGCTGAACGCGGCGCCGCAATCGGCCAGCACCAGTCGCTCGGCGAGGGCCGGGTGGCGAATCGCGGTCAACAGCGCGACGAAGCCGCCATAACCGTTGCCGAGCAAGATCGGCTTGTCGGCCAGAGCCAGGCTCGTCAACGCGTCGGCGACCCGATCGGCGATGGCCTCGAGGCCGGCGTCGACGAAGTCGGACGCGCCGAAGCCGGGCAGGTCGAGCGCAATCACGCGGTGGGTCGCCGCGAGCGGCCCAGCGACAAGGTCGAAACTCGATCGATCGGCGAGCAGGGAGTGAAACAGCACCAGCGGCCGGCCTGCGCCTGCGACATGCATGCTCACGCGCGCAGCGCCGAGCGCGGCAATCAGCGGCTTGAAATCAAGCTTCGGCAACTCTGAGGAATGGGGCATCGTCGGATCCGTCGTTGGCATGGCTCGGGCTGGCAATGCCGTCTGCGCCGCCGGCTAATTAAGTCGCGGCTGCTTGGCGGTGTCCTGGTACCAATCGAAGGGGGTGTCGTCCAGGCGCAGCATCACGCTCTTGGTCTCGAAGTGCTGATCGAACGACTCGCTGCCGCATTCGCGGCCGATGCCCGAATCCTTGACGCCGCCCCAGGGCGAGGCCGGATCGAGCCGGTGGTGATCGTTGATCCAGACGATGCCGCACTTGAGCTTGGCGGCCACCCGGTGCGCGCGCACGACGTCGCGGGTGCGGATCGCGCCGGCCAGGCCGAAGGGCGAATCATTGGCCAGTGCCAGGCCCTCGGCCTCGGTCGAGAACCTGGTCACCGAGACGAACGGTCCGAACACTTCTTCCTGGAAGATGCGCATGCGCGCCGTCACGTCGGCGAACACCGTGGGCTCGACGAAGAAGCCCTTGGCCAGCGCCGGGTCGCTCGGCACGCGACCGCCTGCGACCAGCCGCGCCTTGTCTTCCTCGAGGCCGATCTGGATGTACTTCAGCACCCGCTGCTGCTGGCGCGCCGAGACCACCGGGCCGAGCTGCACCGATGGATCGCTCGGGTTGCCGATGCGAATGGTCTTGGCCTTGGCGGCGAGCTTGTCGACGAACTCGTCGTAGATCTTTGCCTGCACGATCTGGCGGCTGCCGCAGATGCAGGTCTGCCCGGCCCCGATGAAGGCACCGAAGGCGGCGTAGTTCACCGCCTGGTCGACATCGAAGTCATCGAACACCAGCACCGGCGTCTTGCCGCCGAGCTCGAGCGTCTGGTGCGCGAAGTTGCTGCCGGCCACGGCGCCGGTGATGCGGCCGGCTTCGGTGCCACCCGTGAGCACCCATTTGGCCAGCCCCGGATGCTCGGCCAGGGCCTTGCCCGTCGTCGGGCCCAGGCCGGTCACCACATTGAACACGCCGGGCGGCAGGCCGGCCTGGACGAACAGCTCGGCCAGGCGCAGCGTCGTCAATGGCGTGTACTCGGAAGGCTTGACGACCGTCGTGCAGCCCGATGCGAGGGTCGGCGCCAGGCTCTTGACCATGATCATCAGCGGATGGTTGAACGGCGTCGAATTGCCGACCACGCCGATCGGCGTGCGCAGCGTGTAGTTGAGGTAGTTGCCGTCGACCGGGATCACCGCGTCACGCCGCGCAATCGCCAGCCCGGCGTTGTAGCGGAAGAAATCGGGCAGGCGCGAAACCTGGGCCCGGGTTTCGTTCAGCGAGCGGCCGTTGTTGGCCGTCTCGAGCTGGTACATCTCCTCGAGGTTGGCTTCGAACACGTCGGCCAGCTTGTTGATCAGCTTGGCCCGCGTGCGGTTGGACATCGCGCTCCACTCGTGGCTCTCGAACGCCGCCCGGGCGCTGCGCACCGCGCGGTCCACGTCAGTGTCGCTGGCGTGGCCGATCTGCGCGATCAGCTCGCCGGTCGCGGGGTTGAGCACGTCGAGCAGTTCGGGTCGCGAGGCGGACACCTCGCGGCCGTCGATGAACAGGCCGTGAACCCGGGCAGCGTCGGCGCGATGGGCTGCGTGATGGCTGGACATCTGTTCTCCTGAAAAAAAGACTTTTGAAATCTCAACCTGCGATGACGACGCGCGACATCGCCCGCATCACGCGCTTGCCGGCCGCCGCCACATGGCGGCTGGCCAGGCGCTGCGCACGCGCGAGTTGGCGCGCCTGCAGCGCATCGATGATCTGGCGGTGTTCATCGACCAGGGCCTGCGGGTCGCCCTTTTTCAGGCTGCTCAGGCTCAGTTGCACCGCGCGCTCCATCTGGTCGATCAGATCGATCAACTGATCGCGCATCCTCGCGTTGCCCGCGATGCGGGCCAGCGTGTGATGGAAGGCGCGGTTGTAGGCGATGAAGCCGCCGTCCCAGGCCACGGCCTTGAAGTGGCGGAACGGCTCCAGCTCGGCCAACTGCCCGTCGCTGGCGCGCCGAACGATGCGCTCCATGCAGGCGCGTTCCAGCGCGTCGCGCAGGTGGAACATGTCCTGCACGTCGCTGAGCGAGACCGGTGCGACGCGATAGCCCTGGCGCGGCAGCGTGATCACCAGGCCCTCGCGTTCGAGGCGCATCAGGGCGTCGCGCACGGGAGACTTGCTGACGCCGAAGCGCCCGGCCAGTTCGCTCTCGCGGATCTCGGTGCCGGGCGCCAGCCGGCAGGTGATCATGTCGGCGCGCAACTGCTCGTAGACCTTCTCGCGCAGCAAGGGGTTGGCGCTTTCGGGCGCAAGCAGGACGGCGGATTCCATGGCCGATCGAGAATATCACAGCTTGCCGAAGCCGCAGTTTCTGATACATCACGGTGGACGGTCACGAGGGCCAGGCTCCGTGCAATTAACCTTCGAGCCCGGGACTTCCCGCTTTGACATTTTCAGCAACGTGATACATCATCACCCGACACAAATAGCCACGCTGGAGACCCGCATGCCCCAAGCCAAACTGTTGTTCGCGGTGTCCGCCGCGCTGCTGGCCGCATCGATGGCGGGGCCGGCGCTCGCCGCCGATGCCGAGCCGATCCGACTCGGCTTTCTGACCATCAAGTCGGGCGCGCTCGCGGCCGGCGGCAAGCAGATGGAAGACGGGCTGCGGCTGTTCCTGAAGGAGCGCAACAACATGATTGCCGGCCGCAAGGTCGAGCTCTTCGTCGGCGACACTGCCGGCCAGCCGGCGATCACCAAGACCAAGGCGCAGGAGCTGGTCGAGAAGAACAAGGTGCAGGTCCTGATCGGGCCCTTGGCCGCCTTCGAGGCGCTGGCGGTCGACGACTACATCCGCAGCTCGGAGACGCCGACGATCTCGCCGTCGGCCGCGGCCGAAGACCTGACCCAGCGCAAACCCAATCCGTGGTTCGTGCGCGCCGTCGGTACCTCGGCCCAGCCCAGCCACCCGCTGGGCGAGTATGCAGCGCAGACCTTGAAGTACAAGCGCATCGCGATCATTGCCGACGACTTCGCCTTCGGCCACGAGATCGCGGCGGGCTTTCAGCGCAGCTTCGAGGAGAACGGCGGCAAGGTCGTGCAAAAGCTGTGGTCGCCGCTGAACGTGGCCGACTACGGCACCTACATCGGCCAGATCAAGCCCAACGTCGATGCGGTGTTCGCCGCCTTCGCCGGCGGCAACGGCATCAAGTTCCTCAAGCAGTACAGCGAGTACGGGCTGAAGGCCAAGATCCCGCTGCTCGGCGCCATGACCACTGTCGACGAGGGTGTCTTGAAGTCGATGGGCGACGAGGCCCTGGGTGTGGTCTCGGCCGGCTGGTACAGCGCCGCGATCGACAACCCGAGCAACAAGCGCTTCGTGGCCGGCATCAACCAGGACTACAAGCAAGACCCCGGCTACTACTCGGTCGGCGCCTACGGTGCGGCGCTGATGCTCGAAGAGGCGCTGAAGGCGGTCAAGGGCAAGATCGAAGACAAGGCGGCGTTCATGGCCGCGCTGCGCCAGGTCCGCGTGGCCCAGGATCCGCGCGGCAGCATCAGCCTGGACGCCCTCGGCAACCCGGTGATGGACGTCTACATCCGCAGGGTCGAGCGCAAGAACGGCAAACTGGTCAACGCCGTCATCAAGACCTACCCGGCCGTGACGCAATTCTGGAGCTACAACCGCAAGGACTTTCTCGCCAGCCCGGTCTATTCCCGAGACTATCCGCCCGCCAACAACCTCGAGAAATAGGGCGCGCTTTCTTCTGGGGTGCCGGCATGTCCTTCTGGTTGATCCAGAGCCTGAACAGCCTGGCCCTGGGCGGTGTGCTGTTCATGCTGGCCGCCGGCTTTTCGCTGATCTTCGGCCTGATGCGCGTGGCCAACCTGTCGCACGGCGCCTACTTCATGCTCGGCGCCTATGTTGGCCTGAGCGTGCTCGATCACGGCTACGGCTTCGGCGTCGCGATCCTCGCTGCCGGGCTGGTGGTCGGCGTGCTCGGCGCGGTGGTCGAACGCGTCGTGCTGCGCCGCCTGGCCGGCAACAGCCTGTCGCAGGTGCTGGCCACCCTGGGCATCGCTTTCGTGATCGCCGACGGCAGCCTGTGGATCTGGGGCGGCGACCCGCGGCCGGTGTCGGCACCGGCCTTCGTGGCCGGCGGCATCGAAGTCTTCGGCCTGACGTTTCCCGCCTACCGCCTGGCCGTGCTGGTGGTCAGCATTGTCGTCGCGCTCGGCCTGTGGCTCCTGCTCGAGAAAACGCGCCTGGGCATGATGATCCGCGCCAGCGTCGACGACATGCAGATGGCGCGCGCGATCGGCATCCCGGCCTCGCGCCTGTTCACGATCGTCTTTTGCCTCGGCGCCGCGCTGGCCGGCATCGGCGGCATCATCGCGGCGCCGATCCTGTCGGTCTACCCGGGCATGGACGCCGACATGCTGCCGCTGGCGCTGGTGGTCGTCATCCTCGGTGGCCTGGGCAGCCTGGCCGGCGCCTTCGCCGGCAGCTTCGTGATCGGCTTCGTCTACAGCTTCGGCCAGGTGCTGGTCCCCGATCTGGCCTACATCATCCTGTTCCTGCCGATGGTCGTCATCCTCGCCGCCCGGCCGCGCGGCTTGTTCGGACGGCTCGCGGCGTGAAGCGGCTGCTGCTGGCCGCCCTGCTCGCGCTGACACTGACGCTGCCGCTGTGGGCCGGCGGCACCTACTACGTCAACCTGGCCAGTCAGGTGTTGATCGCGGCGCTGTTCGCCTTGAGTCTGAACCTGCTCGTGGGCTACGCCGGACTCACCTCGCTGGGCCACGCCGGCTACCTCGGGCTGTCGGCCTATATCAGCGGCTGGCTGATGCTCAAGCTCGGCTGGGGCCACGGCGCTTCGGCTGCCGCGGCGCTGGCGGGCACGACGGCGATGGCCGCGCTGTTCGGGCTGGTCGCGCTGCGCGCCACCGGCATCAGCTTCCTGATGATCACGCTGGCGCTCGGCCAGATTCTGTGGGGTGTGGCCTACCGCTGGACCGCCGTCACCGGCGGCGACAACGGCCTGTCGGGGTTGACGCGGCCGAGCCCGTTCGGCATCGATCTCGGCCATCCGACCCACTTCTATTTCTTCGCGCTCGCGGTGCTCGTTCTGGTCTGGGGCCTCATCGCGGTCTGGGTGCGGTCGCCCTTCGGCGCCAGCATCCGCGCCGCCCGTGACCAGCCGCGGCGCATGAGCGCGCTCGGTTTCAACGTCTGGCTGATTCGCTGGATTACCTTTGTCGTCAGCGGCTTCTTCGGTGCCGTGGCCGGCCTGATGTACGTCTACTACCACCAGTTCATCAGCCCGCACAGCCTGTCGCTGGCCAATTCGGCCGAGATGCTGCTGATGGTCATCGCCGGCGGGCCGGGCACCCTGGTCGGACCGGTGCTCGGTGCGGCCATGGTCGTGCTGCTGAAGAACCTGGCCAGCGTCTATGTCGACCGCTGGATCATGCTGCTCGGCCTGGTCTACCTGTTCATCGTGCTGTTCGTGCCGGGCGGCCTCGTCGCCGGGCTGGCGCGCGCATCGGCAAGCTGGCGCCGGCCCAAGGGCAGCGGCAGCGAGGTCCTGCCGTGACGCCCATGCTGGCCGTCGCCGACCTGTCCAAGTCGTTCGGCGGCTTGCAGGTCACGCGCTCGGTGAACCTGAGCGTGGCGCGCGGCGAACGCCATCTGCTGATCGGCCCCAATGGTGCCGGCAAGACGACGCTGTTCAACCTGATCGCCGGCGAGTTGCGCGCCGACCAGGGCCGCATCACCCTCGATGGCCATGACGTGACGCGCCAGACCACCGCCGCGCGTGCGCAACTCGGCGTGGCGCGGACGTACCAGATCGTCACCCTCTTCGGCCGTGACGATCTGCTGCACAACGTCAAGCTGGCGCTGCTCGGCAAATCCGCGCGGCGCTGGCGGCATTGGGCAAGCTTTGCCGGCGACCGCGATCTTTCCGAGCGCGCGCTGCGCGTGCTCGAATCGGTGGGCCTGGCCGGCAAAGCCGGGTTGCCCGTGGAGCAGACCTCGTACGGCGAAAAGCGCCGCCTGGAGATCGCGATGGCGCTGGCCCAGACCCCGAGCCTGTTGCTGCTCGACGAGCCGCTGGCGGGCCTGTCGTCGCCCGAGCGCACCACCATCACCGACTTGCTGGCCGGCATCCCGCGCGACGTCACCATCGTCATGATCGAGCACGACATGCAGGCGGCGCTGGCCTTCGCTGACCGCATCACCTTGCTGCACTACGGTGAGGTCATCACGGCCGGCACCCGGCAGCAGGTGGTCGACGACCCGCGCACACGGCAGATTTATCTTGGCCACTGACCCGCTGCTTGCGCTCGACCAACTCAACGCGTTCTACGGCGACAGCCATGTGCTGCACGACATTGCCTGGTCGCTCGACGAAGGCCGGCTGCTGGCCCTGCTCGGCCGCAACGGCGCGGGCAAGTCGACGACCATCCATTCGATCGTCGGCTTCCTGCCCGCGCGCTCGGGCACGGTGCGCCTGGCCGGCGTCGAGATCCAGGGCGCTTCGCCCGAGTCGATTTCGCAGGCCGGCGTGGCCCTGGTGCCGCAGGGCCGGCGCATCTTCGGCAGCCTGACGGTGAAAGAAAACCTCGATGTCGCCGGGCGCAAAGCGGTGCCGGCCGGGCGGCGCGCGTGGTCGCGCGAAGACGTCATGCGGATCTTCCCGCAGCTCGGGGCACGCCAGCAGCAAGTCGCCGCGAGCCTGTCGGGCGGCGAACAGCAGATGCTCGCGATCGGGCGCGCGCTGATGACGTGCCCGAAGCTGCTCTTGCTCGACGAACCTTCGGAAGGCCTCGCGCCGCAGATCGTTCACGAGGTCCAGGCCGTGCTCGAGGCCCTGAAGAAAGAGGTGTCGATCGTCCTGGTCGAACAGAATCTCGGCCTGGCCCTGTCCCTGGCCGACGACGTGGTGCTGCTCGACACGGGCCGGGTTGTTTTCGCCGGCACTCGCGAATCGTTCATGGCGCAGCAGGCCACGCTGCAGGCCCACCTCGGGGTTGCGTAGCCGCGAGGCGTCATCCCCAAGCCGAAAGGATTTCGCATGGACGCCGATCTCCGCGAAGCTGCCGTCGGTCGCTACCGCCTGCGGTACCTCGACGTAGGCCGCGGGCCGGCCGTCGTCCTGATCCATGGCCTGGCCGGCGATCACACGGCGTGGCGGGCGCAGGTCGACCTGCTGCGCCCACGCTACCGGGTCATCGCGTTCGACAACCGCGGCGCCGGCGCCAGCACGCAGATCGACGAGCCCGTCTCGACCCAGGACCTGGCCGCCGACACGCTGCAGTTGATGGACCGCCTGCAGGTCGAACGCGCGCATGTCGTCGGGCGCTCGATGGGCGGTGCGGTGGCCCAGCAGATGGCCTTGCTCGCGCCCGCGCGGGTCGCCTCGCTGGTGTTGTGCGCGTCCTTCGCGCGACTCGACCCGCTCGGCCACCGGGTCTTATCGAACATGCGCGAGGCGCTCGAATGGCGCATGAGTTGGGCCGATCACGCGCGCCACTCGGTGCAGAACTTCGTCTCGGCCGCGTTCTTCAATGAACAGCCCGAGCAGATCGCGGCGATCGAGCGCCTGATCGGTGGCCAGAGGCGCTTGCCGGCCTGCTACAGCCGCCAGAACGAGGCCTGCCAGGCCCACGACACGCTGCCCGACCTGGGCCGCATACGCCAGCCCACCCTGGTGATGGGCGGCGACAGCGACCCGATCTGCTCGCTGACCGCGACGCGCGCGCTCGGCGCGGGCCTGCCGAACGCCAGGACCGAGATCTTCGCCGGCGCGAGCCACTTCTTTTTGCTGGAACAGCCGGCCAAGTTCAATTGCTTGTTGCTCGACTGGCTCGATGCGCAATCCGGTACTGAGTCGGGCTCTTGACCCGCCCCTCACAAGCCGCAGTTTGCGCACGAATCGCCGGCGGCTGAACGGCGATTGCGCCCGCCGCCGGTTTGAAACCCAGCGTGAACGGCGGCGTGTGCGCATGGCGATCCGACTGGCGATCCGACTGGGCTTGTCCTGACGAGGCAGACGGCGTATCGTGCTTGCGTCGGCGGGGTCAACCGGCACTCTGCCCCAACCCGAAAGGTGCGCTGCGGCGCGTCTTTTCGATTTCACTGGACGTCAACATGCAGACCCAAACGTTGGTGAAGTTCGGACGCAGTCTCTCCTTGGCGATCGCCACGCTTATCGCGATCGGCGCCCCGGCGGCGGCATCCGCCGCAGACCGGGAGCGGCCCATCGTGATCCCGAAGGTAGGCGAGCGCTGCGTCAACGATCCCAAATGCCACAACCGCTGGCACCCTGCCATCGCGCCGGTGGCGAGCGCGAAGTCCGGCGATGTCGTGATCTACGGAACGCGCGATGCGTTCGACCATTCGCTGAACCGCAGCTCGACGGCAGCCGACGTGGTGGCGCTGAACCTGAATCTCGTCCACCCGATGACCGGACCGCTGTTCGTCAGGGACGCGAAGGCCGGTGACGTGCTCGCGATCACGCTCCTCGATGTTGCGCCCGACTCGTTCGGCTACACGATCGTCGTCCCCGGCTTCGGTTTCCTGCGCGACGTGTTTCCCGACCCGTTCATCGCCCGTTGGGAATTGAGCCGCCAGGGCGCAACCTCGGTCGACATTCCCGGCGTCAATGTGCGTTTCGACGGCTTCATGGGCACCATCGGCGTGGCGCCCGGGCCGGCCCAGACCGAGACCTACTTCAAGCGCGAGGCGGAACTGGCGGCCGCCGGCGGCTTTGTCCTGATGCCGCAGCCGCTCGACGCGCTGCCGGCTTCGGTCTGCGGGCCGAGCGGCTCGCACAAGGACCGTTGCCTGCGCTCGATCGCGCCGCGCGAAAATGGCGGCAACATGGACGTGAAGCAGATGCAGGTCGGCACCACGCTGTTGCTGCCCTGCTTCGTCGACGGTTGCCTGTTGTCGATCGGCGACGTTCATTTCGCGCAGGGCGACGGTGAAGTGTCCGGCACGGCGATCGAAATGGACGCCACGGTGACCGTGAAGCTGCAGGTCCGCAAAGGTCTGGGCGCGCAGGTCACGCAGCCGCAGTTCGAAGGCGGCGCGCAACTGAAGCGCCTGGCGCCGCGCAAGTTCCACGCCACCGTCGGCTATCCGCTGAAGGCAGCCGGCGTCGTTCCGCCGACACACGCGTACCTCAACGGCAGCAAGATCGGCCCACTGACGAACCTGTCCGAGGACGTGACGCTCGCTGCCCGCGATGCGCTGCTGCAGATGATCGGTTGGCTGGTCCGAAACAAGGGCCTGACGAGGCAGCAGGCCTACGCGCTGGCCAGCGTCGCCGTCGACCTGCGCATCAGCAACCTCGTCGACACGCCGAATTTTGCGGTATCGGCGATCCTGGATCTGGGCGTCTTCGAACGCGGCCGCGGCCACCACGGCGACGACGACTGAGCCCGGGCGTGCGCAGGACGGCTGAATGAAGCGCCGCCTCGGTCTGCGAGCGCTGAGCGCCGGCGCAGCAGCGTTGCTGCTGGCCGGCCATTCGCCCTATCGGCAGTGGGACACGTTCCGCAAGGCGCGCCTGGTGCTGCTGGTCAGCTCGGCCGACGAGACCGCGGTGCGGCTCGCGCAGGCGATGGCGGCGATGTATGCGACCCGCCTGCCGGACAGTCGTGCAACCCATGCGCGGGCCCGCGACATGAACGATCTGGTTCGCCTCGTCGCGAGCAAGCAACTCGAGGTGGCGCTGCTGCGCGAGAGCGATGCCGCGGCGGTCCTGACCGGCGCCGAGCCCTTCGCTGACAACGGCCCTGTCGCGCTGCGAACGCTCGGAGTGCTCGGCGAGCATTTGTTCGTCTGTCTTGAAGACGTGCCCAAGGCAGCGGCCTACATCCTGGTCGAAGCGCTGGCCGACCGCTGGCACGATCTCGACCGGGGGCTGCTGCTACAGGCGCGTGGCCCCAAGCCGCAGCTGGCGCTGCGCGTGCCCCTGCATCCGGGCGCCGCCGAGTTCTACCGCGATCACGGTTGATCCTGCGTTCCTGCTCAAGGCCACTTTGGGCTGACTGCCAACCCGCCGGGTCCCGCCCCGGCAAGGCAACGCAGTCGGCAAGGATCAAAAAAGAGCGAACAAAGAGCGCAAAACCGTCTCAGTGACGGTGACCGTGGCCATGGTGTTCATGACCACTGCCGTGTCCATGGTGATCATGTGCCGGCGGCGATTCGGCCTCGCTGTAGCCGAGCATCACGGCTTCCATCACCTTGCGCAGCGGGTCTTCGTTGAGCGCCACATGGCCGGCCAGGAAGCCGGCCAGGCGCGCCATCACCAGCGACTGCATGGCCACCTGGCGATACGCGTTGGGTGACGCGACGGCCTCGGCGTCGTGCACGCAGCGCTCGAGCAAGCTGTTGAACAGCGCGTCGAGGTAGCGGTTCAGGTCATCGCCGGCGGCGGGCGGCTTGGCCAGCATCGCCCGGCTGTGGACCAGGAAACGCCGGTACAGGTCGCCTTCGAAGCGGTCTTCCTCTTCGATATCGCCGCACACGTCAGAAGCCCTCGGCGCGTTCGAGCTGCTCGAACCAGTCGAAGCCCATCGGCTTGACGATGCGGCTGTTGACGACCACGATGCGCGCCTCGTTTTTCGGGTCGGCATTGAAGTGCTGGTGCGCGCAGTACGGCGGGATGTAGACGAAGTCGCCCTGCGTCCACTCGAAGCGCTTGGGCGTCTCGTCCCACGAGAACTCCATCTCGTCCTTGCAGTCGAAGCGCACGTCCCAGTGCAGGTCGTAGCCGCTGCCTTCGACGACGAAGAAGATCTCCTCCGTGAGGTGGCGGTGCTTGCCGCTGGCCTGGCCGGTGGGCAGGAACTGCATGTAGATGTCGAGGCAACACTCCTTGGTGTTCATGTCCTCGTGGATGATGTGCTTGATCAGGCCGTCGGGCGAGCGCTCGAACGGCATCTGGTGCGCCTTGACCACGTTCAGCCGACCCTTGTAGTCCTCGCGGAAGCGCTCGGAAACCTCCAGCGCCTTGGCGTAGAAATCCACTTCCGTCGTGGCCGCATGCGCGCGCGCGTGTTCGATCTTGTCGACGATGTTGCTCATGCTGCGTGACCCTCAAAGATGCGCCGGCGGCGTGTAGTTTTCCTGGCCCGGCGCCGGGTCTTTCGGCGGGTAGCTCACGACCTTCTGGAACAGCATGTGCATGAACAGGAACAGCGGCTTGGCCTTCATGATCAGGACGATCGATTCGTCTTTCGGGTCGTCGTTGAAGTGCTGGTGCACGCAACCATTTTCGACAATCAGCGCGTCGCCGGCTTCCCAGTCGTGGCGCTCGCCGTCGTGCACGTCGTGGCCCTTGCCCTTGAGCACCAGAAACACCGCGCTGTTCATGTGGCCGTGCTTCTGGCCGTAGCCGCCGGGGGCATAGACGTCGAGGTGGGCCTCGATCGACTGCGCCACCTTCACCGCCTGCGGGTTGATGATCTTCTTGCCGAAGTTCTGCGGCCCGCCCTTCCACTTCCAGTCTTTGGAGCTGTACACGCGCGGCTGGCTGAACAACTCGTGCACCAGCTCACCGTAGGTGCCTTCGAGCGCGCGCACGAAGACGCGCTTCTTGGTCCAGCGCTCCCACACCGCCTCGTCAGCGGCGGGCGGGCTGGGGTCGGTGACGGTGTCGGACATGGGACGGCTCCAGCAAGGGGCGATCGGGACGGCGATACCCGTCCGTCACTCTAGCGCAACTCCCGAGCGAGTTCAATCAGAGAGAACGTCGGTTCACATAGCGGAACATCGTCCACGGCCCCGGGGTGGATCAGGGACTCGCCTTGGACACCGCCTTGGCCACCGGCGTCCAGCGCTCGATCTCGCTCTTCACGTATTGGGTGAATGTGGCCGCATCGAAGTCGTCCGATTCGATGCTCTCGAGCGCGAGTTGCTGGCGCACACTGGCGGTCTGCAAGCCGCGGCGAACCTCGCCGTTGATGCGGTCGACCAGTGGCTTGGGCATGCCCGCCGGCCCGGAAACCCCGAACCAGGTTCGCGCGGTCAGCGCGGGATAGCCCAGCTCGGTGAAGGTCGGCACGTTGGGGTGTTCCGGCAGGCGCTTGGCCGCCGTCGTGGCCAATGCGCGCAGCCGCCCCGACAGGATATGGGCGTTGGCCGAGGGCAGGGCCATGAAGCCGGCCGGAATCTGGTTGCCCAGCAGATCGAGCACCGCCTGCCCGCCGCCCTTGTAGCTGATGTGCACCATGCTGATGTTGGCCGCGGTGCGGAACATCTCGCCGATCAGGTGCGCGTGGGTGCCCTGGCCCGACGAGCCCCAGTTCAGGCCTTCGGGCTTGGCTGCGACATAGGCGATGAAGGCCTTGACGTCGCTGACCGGCACGGCCGCGTTGACCACCAGCACGACGGGCGGGCCACCGATCATGGCGATGTGGGTGAAGTCCTTCATCGGGTCGAACATCGGCGCCGCGCCGGCCGGCGCGATCACATGCGAGGCGATGCCCGAGACCACCAGGTTGTAGCCGTCCGGTGCGGCCTTGGCCACCGCCTGCGAGCCGATCATGCCGCCCGCACCGCCCCTGTTTTCCACCACGAAGGGCTGCCCGAAGGCGTCCGACAGGTGCCGGCTGATCAGGCGGCCCAAGGTGTCGGTGCTGCCTCCGGGCGCGAAGGGCACCATCACCTTGACAGGCCGCTCTGGCCAGACCGGCTGCGCGATCGCCGTTTGCGCCGTTGCGGCCAGCATCACGACACCCCCCAGCAGGTGGGCGAGTCGGCCTTGCCATTGATTGGTCATGTCATCGATCTCCACGCAGTTTGTGCGCCCGCAGTTGCCGGGTCGGGGTAGCGGTGAATGGCTGTGCACGTTGGCCGTTCACGATGAGTTGCCTTGGCCACTGTCTTCAGGCCAACGCGATCTCGCCGTCGGCCATCACCCGCAGCGAGGCTTTGTGGCCGAAGCCCTGGGTGTTGTCGATCAGCGTGATGTGCTCGGGTTCGAGCCGGTATAAACCGGCCTTGGCGTAGGCCTCGCGCAGGGCCGGCGGGCCGCTGGCCAGTTGGTCGAGGAAGGGGTAGCGCTGGCGCATTGTGCGACTTGCGCGCTCGACCTCGGCACCGGCGCGCAACCGGGTGGCGATGCCGGCGATCTGCAAGCCGCGCACGGTGCGAAAGTCGGCGCTGTCGGGGGCCACCGTGACGGCAACCTTGCGCTGGGTCTCGAGGTGCTGCGAGTGCCGGGCCGCGGGGTCGGAGGTCCACAGCAGCGACAGGCCGTCGACGGCGAAGAACAGCGACGCCGCATGGACCGCTCCGTCTTCGGCTGCCGTGGCCAGGTGCATGACGTGATGCGCGTCGAGAAAGGACTCGATGTCGCGGCGCAGTGTCTGTGCATCCATCTCGCCGCGCCTCAGTCCATCGCACCCTGGGCGCGCAAGGCCTCGTAGCGTTGTGGGTCCAGGCCGAGCAGATCGCTGAACACGCGCCGATTGTGCTCTCCAAGCCGTGGCGCGGGTGCGGTGATGTCACCCGGCGTCTCCGACAGCTCGAAGGCCGGATAGCAATAGGCCTGATCCCCGAGCACGGCGTGGCGACGCCGGCGCCACTGCTTGCGTGCCTGCAGTTGCGGATCGGCAAACAGCTCGGCCACCGTGCTGACGGCGTGAGCGTGAACGCCGGCGCGCTGCAGGATCTCGGCAGCCGGCGCCGCGTCGAACCGTTGCGCCCAGTCGGCGATGGTTTGCGCGATGCGCGGCGCAACGGCCTGTCGTCCCGCCAGCGTGGCCAGCGCGGGCTCGTCTGCAAGACCCGGCTGTTCGATCACGGTGCAAAGGCGCGCGAACTCTGCGCTGGACCAGCATGACAAGGCCAACCACCCCCCCTTGCCGCAGGGCCAGGCCCCATGCGGCGAGGCATCCGGATCGTGGTTGCCGGCGCGCTCGGCGACTTGGCCCGTGTCGTGGTAGGCCAGCAGCGGGCCGGCAAGAAAGAGCAGGCCGCACTCGTACTGCGAGACGTCGAGGAGGCTGCCCTCGCCGCAGCGCCGGCGTTTTTCCAGCGCGGCCAACACGGCCGCCGCGCCGAGGGTCGAGGCGATGAAGTCGATGTAGGGGCCGTAGAGCAGCATCGGCGGCCCGGTGGCGTCACCCGTCAGGCCGCACATGCCGGCCAGCGCGGTAAGCTGCGAGCCAAAGCCCGGCGTGTCCGCGCGCGGCCCGGTCTGCCCCATGTTGCAGGTCGACAGCATGATCAGGCCGCGATGACCCTGATGCAGCGTGTCGTAGCCCAGGCCCAGCCGCTCCATCACGCCCGGGCGCATGTTCTCGATGACGATGTCGCACCAGCCGGCGAGCTGCCGCGCGAGCGCCAGCCCTTGCGCGTTCTTCAGGTCCAGCGTGACGCCGAGCTTTGAGTCGTTGAAGTAGGCAAAACAACCGCCGGCGTCGATGCCGGGCTTGCCGTCCTTGTACGGCGGGTACTGCAGGCGAAAGCCATCGGGGCGGCTGACCGACTCGACATGAACCACGGTGGCGCCGTAGTTCGCCAGCAGCTTGCCGATGTGCGGGCCGGCCGCGTAGCTGCCGAACTCCACCACCTTGACGCCCTCAAGCGCTTGCATGTTCACGCTGCACGCGACCTGTGGGCGGGTCCGCCGCGGCGGCCGGCGCGGCCCTCAGGGCGGGGCGTTGGCCGTCGAGCACGAAGAAGGCCCCGCAATGGCGCTCGGTGCGCCCGTCGCCTGTGGCGATGTCCTGCCAGAAGCCTCGCGCCTGAAGCTGCGCATCGCTGGCGATGTCCTCGACCGTGGACACCGGATAACCGAGCATCTCGCGCCGATGCGCGGCGTCGAGGAATTCGCGCTTGGAAAGCGTTGCGAGAAAGCGCGCGATCGGCGCTTCCATCGCGTCGACCTCGGCCTGGTTGGTCCGGGTGGGGTCGAACTTCGCCCAATCGACGGCCGCCAGCGGGCCCAGCTCGGCCCCTTGCTCGCGCATCCAGGCCACCAGTTGCTCATTGGTGCGCCGGCCGGCACCGCCGCCGTAGAGTATGAAGTTGACGTGGCCATCGCGGCAGGGCCAGAAGACGCGGTACTTGGCGCCGGCCACCGAACGCCCGGTCATGAATGCGCCGGCACGCGTGGGTGTCGTGCCGGCAATGTCGACGAAGGTCGGCGCGTGGGCCAGTGCGGTGATCACCGCGGACTGTGCCGACACGTCGACCTGTTGCCCGCGACCGGTGCGCGCGCGCGCGGCCAGCGCCATCATTGCGCCGACCGCTGCCTGCCCCCCCGCCCAGCCGCTCGACTGCGGCGCACTCACCCGCATCGGCTCGCCGGCAGGATCGCCCGCCAGGGACATCGCGCCAGCGGCGGCCATGATCTCGAGATCCGTGGCGCGCCAGTTCGACTTCGGACCGGTGAGTCCGAACGGCGTGATCCCCACCACGATCAGGCGTGGATTGAGCTTGGCCAGGCGAGCGAAGTCGAACAGATCATCGTCGCCGCTGCCCACCCGCGGCGTGGCGATCAGGATGTCGAGCGTCAGGATCCGCTGATCCAGGGTATGAGCAGCGCCGTCGGCCTGCAGATCCAGGCGCAACAGCCGCTTGTTGACGTTGAGGGCACGCCACTCGGCCGAGGACAGGTCGGCATCGGGCGCTTCGACCTTGACGACTTCGGCGCCCATGTCGGCGAGCAAACGCCCGGCCAACCAGCCCAGGCGGCTGGTGCAATCGAGGACTTGAAGACCCTTGAGCATGCGGCGCGGCGGGCAAGAAGGGGAATCGTCGAGCCCCGGGCTAGCGGCCGGTGCGCGCGAGGGACAACACCCAACCTGACATGCGCGACTTCATCGTCGCGATGTCCTTGGCATTGAAGAAGTCCTCGGGCTTGACCAGGTCGACGCCGTAGACCGGCCGGTGGAAGTCGCTCTCGTAGCCGTAGGGCACGGTGGCGTCGATGCCCATGCCGCCTTCGAACTGGGTGTTCGACGCCGTCCACTGCTTGTCGCCCGAGGTCATGCGCTCGGACGGCATGAAGGTCTGGCCGCGGCCGCCGGGGATCGGATTGAGGATGTCGGCGCGCGGATTCACCCGCGTGGTCAGGCACCACATGATGTCGTCCATC
>JANMSR010000021.1:0-7467 GCA_031389565.1 Burkholderiales bacterium | reverse complement strand
CCTGCCACGGTCAACCACCATGTTCAGCCGCCTGCGTGAAGACATCGCCTGCATCCGCGAACGCGACCCCGCCGCGCGCTCGACGTGGGAGGTGCTCACCTGTTATCCAGGCCTGCACGCGCTGGTGCTGCACCGCCGGGCGCATGCTGCATGGCGCGCCGGCTGGCTCTGGCTGGCCCGCTTCATCTCGCACCTGGGCCGCTTTTTCACCGGCATCGAAATCCACCCCGGCGCCATCATCGGCCGGCGCGTCTTCATTGACCACGGCATGGGCGTGGTGATCGGCGAAACCGCCGAGATCGGCGACGACTGCACCATCTACCAGGGCGTGACGCTCGGCGGCACCTCGACCACCAAGGGCGCCAAGCGCCACCCGACGCTCGGCCGCGGCGTGATCGTCGGTGCCAATTCGCAGGTGCTCGGCGGCTTCACGGTCGGCGACGGCGCGCGCGTCGGCTCGGGCGCAGTGGTCGTCAAACCCGTGCCGCCCGGCGCCACGGCCGTCGGCAACCCGGCGCGCATCCTGCAGGCCGAAGTCGAAGCCGCGCGCGAAGAAGCCGCCTCGCGCATGGGCTTCTCGGCCTACGGCGTGACCCAGGGCGACGACCCGGTCGCGCAAGCCATGAAGGGCCTGATCGACAACGCCGGTGGCCACGAGCATCAGATCGCACTGTTGTGGCAGTCGATCGAAAAGCTCTCGCATCGTTCGCGCGAACTGCCCGACGAGGAATGCGTGCCGCAGGATGCGCAGACGAGCGAGGTGTTCGACGCGGAGCGGTTGAATCGGCTGGTGAAGTAATGCGTTGACTGCTGGCATCGGCGCGAGCCGAGCCGCAGGCGGCTGAGCGGCTTCGCTTCGGTGCGGCGGTCGTCGCTGTGCGACGACTCCCCTGTGCTGCTCGCGTCCGGGGGTGGACTCGCAAACTCGCCCTCGAATACGAGGGCTCAAACAGTGCGAGTCCAGCGCGCAAGCGCGCCGCCCCCTCCCGCTGCGCTGCTCAGCGCCGCACAGGCGCGAATCCGCCCAGTCGCCTGCGCCTCGGCGGGGAGCACTGCGGCACGCGTTCAAATGGGCGCTTGACGATACGTATCGCTGACTTATCATCGGTCCGTGAACGCGATCAACTGGCAGCCCAAGGCGTTGCGGCAATTGCGCAAGATCGAAGCTCAGGCCGGGAAGCAGATCCGATACGCGGTCACAACGGAGCTCGTTGATTTGTCAAAGGCCAGGAACGTCAAAGCACTCACGAATCACGAGTACGGTTATCGATTGCGCGTCGGCAGCTATCGGGTCTTCTTCGACTTCGATGGCGAGGTACGCATTGTCAGTATCGAAGAGGTCAGGAAACGCGATGAACGCACGTACTGAGTTTCAAATCATCGTCGGCGCCGACGGCAAGCCAGCCTTTGTGGTGGTGCCGTACGACCAGTTCCGCAGGATGCGCGGCGGGTTCACCAAGGGCACGGTCCCCAACGAAGTCGTCAACCTCGCCTATGAGCGCGGCATGTCGCCCATGGCGGCGTGGCGCGAGCATTTCGCCCTGACCCAAGCCGAGGTGGCCGCGCGAATCGGCATCACGCAAGCCGCGTACGCCCAGATGGAGCGCGTGAAGCAGCCGCGCAAGGCGACGCTCGAAAAGGTGGCAGAGGCGATGGGACTCGAGGTGGAGCAACTTCGGTGGTGACGACGTTCGTGGCGCGCGTTGCCGGCTGTGTGTGCCAATTGGCGCCCAGCCGCAGGAAGGCCTTCGACGCTGATCAGTCGAAGAACTCCTCATCAATCTTCTTGATGTGGATGGTCTCTTCTACGCGGCAGCCAATGTCGAACCGGATCATGAGTCGGGTGAGCTGCTGGCCGTCAATCAACACAATTCTCTTGCTCAATAAATCCGCAGTTTCTTTCGCCGAAGGTGAAAACGACGACGTGGTCACGAACAGGCCCTTGCTGGCTTTGAATCGGTCAAGCGAACCAAAAAAATCCCGGATCTCGCCGGAAGACACTTTGTTATCAGCATAGCGCTTGGCTTGAACGTAAATGCGGTCAAGCCCCAACGCATCCTGATCGATCACGCCATCCACGCCGCCATCACCACTCTTGCCTAGCGCTCTGCCCGCTTCAATGGCGGTTCCGCCATAGCCCATTGCAACAAGCAACTGCACCACCAAGCGCTCGAAGAAGTCGGCGGGCGCGCCTACGATTTTCGATAGCAGTTCGGAACTCAGCGCTTGGTGCAGTTCGCTATATGCGCTACGAATGATTTCGTCAGGTGTCAGGTCTTTTAAGTTAACCGCTCCTGGATTGGGAGTGGTTGCAGGCTGACCGCTGGCTTCCCTGAACTGCTTGAATTCGGGGAACGACTCCAAGAACTTGATGGTGATGACTGATGGAGGCGCAGCGAGCACAGCCTTGCCACGCGAATTGACTTCAAAGTGACCTCGTTTGGTGAGGGTGATCAAACCCGCCTTGCCGAGGTAGCTCTTGGCCCAGTTGACGCGATTCGCAAACGTTGTCTGCTTGCCTGATGGCAGTAGCTCAGACAACTCCTCCGCAGACAATGCCAATTGTTGACCCAGTAGCGTCACCACGTCTGAGATTTTTACCTCACCAACGGCTGACGCCTTGAGAACAGGGAGCATCAATTTTTGGAAGTCGGGGATTGCCATGATGGAACGACACGGATGTGGGTGGGCGCTGGTTATTTGCGTGGCATGCGAGGAAGCATAAACGAGGGTGTGCCTACGCTGGCGGGACAGTGGGTCAGTTTGAACGACCACGTGCGGTGAACAGATTGTTTTGCGCACCTCGGTTTCCTCGCAAAGCGGCGGGCGGGCAGCCGGCAGCGCGCCTGTGCGGCGCCGAGCAGCGCAGCGGGAGCGGGCGGGTGCGAAGCACCTGAGCTCGCACTGTTTGAGGGTCGGTACTCCGGCCCGAGTTTGCGAGCTCACCCGCGGACGTGAGCAGCGCAGGGGAGTCGTCGCGCAGCGACGACCGCCGCACCGAAGAGCTGCCGGTTGCCCGCCCGGCGCTTTGCTCGCGCCGATGCCTGACAACAAGGAATGCGCACTGGTAGGTGGTCAACGGTATGTTCGACCTCGCGTTCAAGTCGAACCGGCGCGGCACTGTGGACATTGATGCCGAAGCGATCTGGCAAACTGGCCGCGCTCTGGGTGGTCCCCAGCTTTCAAACACAAGGAGACAGACCATGAACGGTGTTGTGATGCGGCTACTCGCCGCGGTGACATTGGCGTTTTCGGCGATGGGCGCCAGCGCCCAGGCAGTCGAAGTCGAAGGTGTGAAGCTCGATCCGACGGCCCAGGTGGGTGGCGCGGCGTTGCAGCTCAACGGAGCCGGGGTGCGCACGCGCGCGATCTTCAAGGTCTATGTGGCCGGGCTGTATGTGCCGCAGAAGGCCAACAGCGCCGCGGCGCTGCTGTCGCAGAAGGGCCCGCGGCGCGTCGCCATCACGATGCTGCGCAACGTCGATGCCGACACCTTCTCCGGCGCGCTGAGCGAGGGCTTGCAGAAGAACCTCAGCGAGGCGCAGTTTGCGGGCTTCAAGGCGCAGATCGACACGCTGAGCGCCAACTTCAAGGCCGCTGGCGAGGCCAAGAAGGGCGACGTGATCCACCTCGAGTTCGCGCCCGACACGGGCACGCGCGTGGTGGTCAATGGCAAGGCGCAGGGCAGCGCGATTGCCGGCGAGGACTTCTATACCGCGCTGCTGCGCATCTGGCTCGGCGACAAGCCGGTCGATGGTGACCTGAAGAAGGGGCTGGTCGGCGGCTGATCGCTGGCCCTCACCCCGCCCTCTCCCAGAGGGAGAGGGCGTCGGACCGCGGCAGACTTGGGGCTCAGCCGCGCGGCGAGGACTGCACCGGCGCCGGCAGCGGCTGCACCGGCTGCGTGCCGGCCGGGGCGCGCGTCACGCGGGTCTTGCCGCCGGTGGTGACCAGCACCACCGCGTCGCCGGTCATGAAGTTCTCGCCGGCCTTGGCTTGCACGATGGCGCGGCGCTCGCCGTTCCTCAGTTGCAGCAGGATCTCGACCGCGTCTTCGCGCGTGGCGCTGCGTTCGATGGCGTTTCCGACCACCGCGCCGGCCACGGCGCCGAGCACGCCGATGACGGCCTGCTCCCTGCCCGACGAACGCGTCGAACCGGCGACGCCGCCGACCACCGCGCCGGTCATGCCGCCGACACCGCTCTGGCTGCCTTCGACGGTGACAGGGCGCACCGACAGCACCGTGGCGTCCTGCACGTTGGCCAGGCGCTGGGCGTCGCCGCGTTGCACGACGTCTGGGCTGGTGGTGCTGCAGGCGGCCAGCATCGCGGTTGACGTGGCGATCGCTGCGGCGATCAGGGTCTTGGTGATCATGGTTGTGCTCCGAATGTTGGCCCTCGGCCAACGGCTGCGGTGGTGCGCACGTTGACGGGCCACTGAGGGCCGGGTTCCACGTTGCGCGGTAAAGAAGTGTTGGCTGGCGTACGCGGGTGGCTCAGGCGTGAAGTCTCGAACTGCGCGGTACGCTGGCGAGCAGGAACTCCATCTGGTCGGCCAGGATGCGGCGGCCGCGCAGGATCATGTCTTCGTGCAGGCTGGGCACGTAGGGCGTGTACATCAGGGTCATGCGCGCTTCTTCGGGCAGGCGGTTGCCCTTGCGGCCGTTGCAACTGCGGCAGGCGGTGATGCAGTTCATCCAGGTGTCGTGGCCGCCGCGCGAGGTGGGCACGATGTGTTCGCGCGTCAGGTCGTCGAAGTCGAACTGCCCGCCGCAGTAGGCGCAGACCTGACGGTCGCGCGAGAACAGCTTGTGGTTGGCCAAGGCCGGGGCGGTGCGCCAGGCCCGGCTGGGCACCACGCCGCGCACGGCGATGATCGGGTGCACTTCGATGCGCGATTGGCGGCCCGTCGTGCGCTGGTAGCCGCCGCGCAGCACCCTGAAAGCGTCGCCGAGCGTCCACGCCACACCGTCGCTGGCGTAGATCACCGCCGCTTCCCTGGCGCTGATCCAGGCCTGCGGGCGGCCGGACACATCGAGCTGTAGAACTTCCACTTCAGTATTGCTCCCGAACCGAAGAGTAAACCAATCGGGGGCGGGGGCTCAATGCGGAGCGCGGCGCAAGCGCGACAAGTTCGTCACAACAGGGTCATGGAGGGCTGGTAAGGCCCCGGGTGCGGGCCATCAGCCGCGTCAGACCCAGCAGCGCGTCGATGTTCGGCGTGGCCACGCCCACGCGCAGTCCGATCTCGCGCACGGCGCCGATCAGGGCCTCGATTTCGAGCGCTCGGCCGGCTTCGGCGTCGTAGAGCATCGAAGTCTTGAAGCTGCCGAGCTGGCGCGTCACGGCCATCCGCGCTTCGGGGCTTTGCTCGATCGGGCAGCCGACGCGCGCGCCGATGGCGGCGGCTTCGGTCATCGCGCGGGCCATGAAGGCGCGCACCAGGTCGTCATCGAGGATGGCGTCGCAGGCCGCGCCGGTGAGCGCGCTGATCGGGTTGGTGGTCATGTTGCCCCACAGCTTGAACCAGATGTCGCGCCGGATGTCGCTGCTGGTCTCGGCCTGGAAGCCGGCACCCGCGAGGGCGCCGGCAATGTCGTCGGCGCGCCGGCTCGCGCCGCCGGTCGGTTCGCCGACGATCACGCGTTCGCCAAAGCCATGCCGCACCTCGGCGGGTGCGGTGGTGTGGCAGGTCAGGTGAATCACCGCGCCGAGGGTTTGCGCCAGCGGCAGGGTGGCAGCGATGCGGCCGTGCGGGTCGACGTTGGTCAGCGGCGCGCCCTGCAGGAACCACCAGGGCACGCCGTTCATGGCCGGCAGCACGGTGGTTTGCGGGCCGATCAGCGGCGCGAGCGAGCGCGCATCGGCGGCCAGTGCGTGGCCTTTCATCGCGATGACCAGCAAGTCGGGCACGGGCAACTCACCCGCATTGGCAGCGGCATCGATGCGCTGCACGCTGCGCTCGCCCGCGTTCGAGGTCAACACCAGCCCACGCTCGCGCACCGCCGCCAGCGTGCCGCCACGGGCCAGGGCCGAGACCTCATGCCCGGCCGCAGCCAGCCGCGCCGCGAACAGGCCGCCGATGGCCCCGAGGCCGGCAATGCACACCTTCATGGGTTGGACTCCTGGAAAACAGCCGTTGATTCGGCGATCGTACGGGCCGTTCGGGGCGCATCTTCAGATCGGGTTTGCCCGTGACCGAGTAGGCGCGCCACCCTAGAAATAGTCGCTCGCAGCGCATGCGCACGCCACACAGTTCTGCAAAATAGAACGATCGTTCGATTTCTCAGCCCACCCCGACCGCAACGCCATGAATGCCCAGAGCGACACCCTGGACCGCACCCCGCGGCGCGCCGCGTTGCCCAAAGGCCCGCAAAAGGGCCAGCAGACGCGCGCCGCCATCCTCGACGCCGCGCTCGGCCTGGCCTCGCACATGGGGCTCGAAGGGCTGTCGATCGGCGCGCTGGCCGAGGTCACGCAGATGAGCAAGTCGGGCGTGTTCGCGCATTTCGGCTCGCGCGAGGAGTTGCAGATTTCGGTCATCCGCGAGTACCACGCCAGGTTCGAGGAAGAGGTGTTCTACCCCGCGGTCCGCGAGCCGCGAGGCCTGCCTCGGCTGCGCGCACTGTTCGAGCGCTGGGTCAAGCGGGTGTCGGTGGAGATCGACTCGGGCTGCATCTACATCAGCGGCGCGGTGGAGTTCGACGACCGTCCGGGCCCGGTGCGCGACGCGCTGGCCTCGATGGTGGTGGCCTGGCACGGTGCGCTGGAACGCGCGATCCAGATCGCGGTCGTTGAGGGCCACCTGGTCGCGGACACCGACGCCACACAGTTGCTGTTCGAACTGCACGGCCTGATCCTGGCGCTGCACCACGATGCGCGCTTCCTGCGCCTGCCCGGCGCGCTCGACCTCGTGCAGCGCGGCTTCGAGCATGTGCTGTCGCACTACGTCGCGTCGGCGCCTGCGCGCGCCCCGGCGCGCCGCCGCTGAGTTCATTGCAAACCTGAAACGGGAGTCCACGATGGCCAAATACACCCCGCCGCTGCGCGACATCCGATTCGTGATGCACGAATTGCTCGATGCCGTGCCGCAGTTGAACGAGATCCCGGCTCACGCCGAGCTCGACGCCGAGACCCTCAATGCCGTGCTCGAAGAGGGCGGCAAGTTCGCCGCCGAGGTGCTGCTGCCGATCAACCAAAGCGGCGACCGCGAAGGCTGCACGCTCGACCGCGCCACGCACGAGGTGGCCACGCCGAAGGGCTTCAAGCAGGCCTACGCCAGGTACGTTGAAGGCGGCTGGCCGGCGCTGTCGACCGACCCGGCCTTTGGCGGGCAGGGCCTGCCGCACTTGATGAACCAGTGTTTCTTCGAGATGCTCAATGCGGCCAACCAGGCCTGGACCATGTACCCCGGCCTGTCGCACGCGGCCTACGACTGCCTGCACAGGCACGGCACGCCGGCGCAAAA
>JANMSR010000011.1:0-23658 GCA_031389565.1 Burkholderiales bacterium | reverse complement strand
GTCGTCGTCGGTGACGATGTAGCGCGCGGGGCGCAAGCCGTTGCGGTCGAGCGTGGCGCCGATCTGCTTGCCATCGGTGAAGACCATCGCCGCCGGTCCGTCCCAGGGTTCGAGCATCGCGGCGTGGTACTCGTAAAAAGCGCGGCGGCGGATGTCCATGCCCTCGTGCTGCTCCCAGGCCTCGGGGATCATCATCATCGCGGCGTGGGCCAGCGGGTAGCCGCTCATCGTCAGCAACTCGAGCGCGTTGTCGAAGGTGGCGGTGTCGCTCTGGTGCTCGAAGCTGATCGGATAGAGCTTGTTCAAGTCGTCGCCGAGCACCGGCGACTTCATCACACCTTCGCGCGCGCGCATCCAGTTGAAGTTGCCCTTGACGGTGTTGATCTCGCCGTTGTGCGCGACCATGCGGTAAGGGTGCGCCAGCGGCCACTCGGGAAAGGTGTTGGTGGAAAAGCGCTGGTGCACCAGCGCGAGCGCCGACACGGTCCGCGGGTCCTGCAGATCGAGGTAGTACTGGCCGACCTGGCTGGCCAGCAGCAGGCCCTTGTAGATCACCGTGCGGCAGCTCATGCTCGGCACGTAGTACTCGCGGCTGTGCGTGAGCTTCAAGGCCTGGATCGCCGAGCTGGCGGTCTTGCGGATCACATAAAGCTTGCGTTCGAGCGCGTCGGGCACGATCACGTCCGGGCCGCGGCCGATGAAGATCTGGCGGATCACCGGCTCCTTGGCGCGCACGGCGGGTGACATCGGCATGGTGCGGTCGACCGGCACGTCGCGCCAGCCGAGCAATACCTGGCCCTCGGTCTTCACGGCACGCGCCAGCTCCTGCTCACAGGCCAGTCGCGAGGCGTGTTCCTTTGGCAGGAAGATCATGCCCACGCCGTATTCGCCGGGCGGCGGCAGTTCGAGGCCCTGCGCCGCCATCTCGGCGCGGTAGTACTCGTCGGGGATCTGGATCAGGATGCCCGCGCCGTCGCCCATCAACTTGTCGGCACCGACGGCGCCACGGTGGTCGAGGTTGGCCAGGATCTTCAGGCCCTGCTCGACGATGCCGTGCGCGCGTAGTCCTTTGATGTGGGCCACGAAGCCGACGCCGCAGGCGTCGTGTTCGTGCGCCGGGTTGTACAGGCCGTAGGCCGCGGCGTCGAGGCGCGCCTGGGCCTCAGCCGTGACGATGGACAGGCGGGCCACCTTGGTCATGGCGCTCTCCAGTGACTTGTACGCGGGGATCGTGAGATTACTGCGGCGCAGCAACGCCAACAAGCGCAATAAAGTAGGGTCAGACTCGATATTTGTCATGAGACACAGAAATTGCAAAATCAATAGGGACAGTCTTAGCTTGGACGCCCGTTGGTGTCGCGTACGGGACGGCCGCGCGGCCTCGACTGCATCGGGATGCCACTGCGCGCCGCGATGCCGACGCTGAACACCGCCGGACCCAGTGCACGCCCCTGCAACGCGGCGCGCTCGAAGCCCTCGGCCAAAGCCTCCGACAAACCCTCTCCCAATCTGTGAGCGTGCGCCAACTCTCGCTCGAAAGGCGTGTTGCCAAGCGCCCAATAGGCCGGGTGTTCCGTGATCAGGGGGTCACGCCGGCGTCCCAGGTGGTGTGCAGCGCTCGACCAGGGCCAATCGCCCGCGGCGGCGGCCATCCCCGCCCGGACCGGCAGGCACTCGACATGCGCCACCGCGTCAGCGCCGAGCGTGGCACCACTGATCAGGCCCGCGCGAAAGCGGCCGGCCCACAAGCTGCCGCTGCGGGCATGGCGGCGGTTGTACGCGGCCACGTAGCGACGGCCGAGGGACTGCATCAGGCGGCTGAGTGATATGGCCTCGACCGGGGTCGCCAACAAATGAACTTCGGCGTCGAGCAGCGCATAGGCGTGGATCGCCACGCCTTGCGCCACGGCGGCCTCGCGCAGCATGGCCAGATAGGCCTCACGGTCGTGGTCGTCGGCAAACACGCTTTGGCGGTTGTGGCCACGCTGCAGCAGGTAGTGCAGCTCGCCGGCCAGCGCCAGCCGGGGTGCGCGGGCCACAGGCTCAGTCCTGCGCGAAGGCCGACAGGCCGGTCAGGCGGCCGTACTCGCGCGTCGCGAAGCGGTCGGTCATGCCAGCAATGTAGTCGGCGACGACCCGCTGGCCGCGCTGGGCACACGCTGCGGCCTGTTCGGCCGGCATCTGCTGCGGTGACTCGGCGTAGGCGGCAAACAGCGCGCGCACCACGTCGCGCGCACGGCTGGTGGTGTGCATCACCTGCGGGTGTCGGTACAGCGCGTCGAACAGCAAGCGCTTCAACTGCACACTCTGCGCGCGCATCGAGTCGCCAAAGCAGACCAGCGGCGGCAGCGTGCGCACGGCGTCGGCACTGTCGGGCGCGTGCCGGTCGAGCTTGGCCCGCGTAGCCTCGATCACGTCATGGACCTGGGCCGACAACATGCGCCGCAGCGTCTCGGCCAGCAGGCGTCTGGGCAGCGTTGACAACTGAGGGTGCTCGACCAACGCCTTCTCCCGGTGTCGGGCAAACAGCGGGACAGCGTCGAGTTGCGCCAGGTCAACAAGGCCTGAACGTACGCCGTCGTCGATGTCATGCGCGTTGTAGGCGATCTCGTCGGCCAGGTTGATGAGCTGCGCTTCGAGGCTGGGCTGCTGATGCAAGACGAAGCGGTGTGCCACACCGCCGGGCTCCACCGCTTCGATGGAGGCCGCGACCCGCACCGAGCAGCGCTTCAAGATGCCTGCACGCGTTTCCAGGCACAGATTCAGGCCATCGAAACTGGGATAGCGCTGCTCGAGACAATCCACGACCCGCAGGCTTTGCAGGTTGTGTTCGAACCCACCGTGGTCCTTCATGCAGTCGTGCAGCGCGTCCTGCCCGGCGTGGCCGAAGGGTGTGTGGCCAAGGTCGTGCGCCAGCGCGATAGCCTCGACGAGGTCTTCGTTCAAGCCCAGCGTGCGCGCAATCGAGCGGCCGAGCTGCGCGACCTCGAGCGAGTGCGTCAGCCGCGTGCGGAACAGATCGCCCTCGTGGTTGACGAAGACCTGGGTCTTGTAGACCAGGCGCCGGAACGCGGTGCTGTGCACGATGCGGTCGCGATCGCGCTGGTACTCGGTGCGCGGTGGCGAGGGCGCCTCGGCGATGCGGCGTCCACGCGTGCGGGCCGGATCGCAGGCGTAGCGGGCGAGCATGGCGTCTCAGGCCGCGTCGGGCCGCCCCAAGCGGCCTGAGCACCCCATGGGCCACGCAGTGGCCCTTGCAGGGCCACGGGGGCCCGAGCGAAGCAAGCTGGGGGACGTCGTCATTTCAACCCAGGTGGGCGGCGAGCGTTGCCCGCACCTCCGCGTCCGGCACCGGGCGCAGCGTGGCACGACCAAGCGCATCGATCAGCACGAAGCGCAACTCGCCGCCTTCGCTCTTCTTGTCAATGCGCATCAACTCGAGATAGCGGTCGGCGCCGAGGTCGGGCGCGCGCACCGGCAGGCGCGCGCGCTCGCACAGGCGGCGCATGCGTTCAGCGAACGCCGCAGGCATCAGACCCAGCCGCACCGAAAGCTCGCTCGCCAACAGCATGCCGCAGCCCACGGCTTCGCCATGCAGCCACTGGCCATAGCCCATCCCGGCTTCGATGGCGTGGCCGAAGGTGTGGCCGAAGTTGAGGATCGCGCGCAGGCCGGCCTCGCGCTCGTCCTCGGCGACCACGGCGGCCTTGATCTGGCACGAGCGCTGAACCGCATGAGCCAGCGCTGCGGGATCGCGCGCCAGCAATTGCTCGAGGTTGCCTTCGATCCAATCGAGAAACGCGGCGTCGGCGATCGGGCCGTACTTGATGACCTCGGCCAGCCCCGCCGACAACTCGCGATCGGGCAGCGTGGCCAGCGTGTCGAGATTGCAGATCACGCGCTGCGGCTGGTAGAACGCGCCGATCATGTTCTTGCCCAGCGGGTGGTTGATGGCGGTCTTGCCGCCGACCGACGAATCGACCTGTGCCAACAAGGTGGTCGGCACCTGCACCAAGGGAACACCGCGCATGTAGCAGGCGGCCGCGAAGCCGGTGATGTCGCCGACCACCCCCCCGCCAAGTGCGAACAACACCGTCTTGCGATCGCAGCCTTCACTGAGCAGGCGCTCGAATATCAGGTTCAGGGTTGCCCAGTTTTTGTACGACTCGCCATCGGGCAATTCGAGCGCGACGATGCGCTTGAAGTGCGGCGCCAGCGCCTCGCGCAGCGCCGCCGCATAGAGTCCCGCGACGGTCGCGTTGGTGACGATCAGCGCTGTGGCGGCGTTGGGCAAGCCTTGCCACGCAGCGGCATCGCGCCACAAGTCACCACCGATGACGATGTCGTAGCTTCGCTCGCCCAGTGCGATCGGCACGCGGCGCGTGGTGGGCAGGTACGGACTCGGCATGGGACCGAGTTTACGGGTGCGGGGCTCCGGGTCGGCTGGCCGCCGGCACAACGCCCGCCAGCTCGAGCTGCATCAACACCATGTTGACCAGCGAGTGCACGGACGGGCGCCCGGTCTCGATGACGAAGTGCGCGGTGCGCCGGTACAGCGGGTCGCGGTCCTGGAACAGCGCACGCAAACGACGCAGCGGGTCACTGTTGCCTTGCAGCAGCGGCCGATGGCTGTCGTGCCGCAGGCGCCGCGCCAAGTCCTCGGGCGACGAGCGCAGGTAGACCACCGTGGTGCGCTCGTGCAGCGCCAGCCGGTTGGCTTCGCGCAGTACGGCCCCACCGCCGGTGGCCACCACGTGGCCGCCGAGCTGCGTCACGTCGTCGATCACCGCCTGCTCGACATCCCGAAACGCCGCTTCGCCCTGGGTTTCGAAGTAGTCGCGAATCGAGCAGCCGATGCGCTGCTCGATCACAGGGTCGGTGTCGACGAATAGCAGCCCGAGCTGCCGCGCCACATGGCGCCCGACGGTGGACTTGCCACTGCCGGGCATGCCGACGAGGGAAACTGTTGCCCTTGTGACGGCGCTCGCTGGCACCGTGAGGCCTGCGCAGTCAACGCTCAGCGCACAACGCTGCGTTCAGTCACCACTCGGGGGGTGAGAAAAACAAGCAACTCCGTGCGCGAAGAATCGCGAGTCCTCGTCTTGAAGAGATTGCCAAGATAGGGAATGTCACCCAGGAGCGGAACCTTGGTCTCCGACGTGGAATCGTTCTGCTCGAAGATGCCGCCGATGACCACAGTGCCGCCGTTCTCAACGAGCACCTGGGTCGTGATCTGCTTGACGTTGATCGATTGGCCGGCCGCCGTCGGGACGCCCAAGCTGTCCTTGTTCACCTGCACGTTCATGATGATGTTTCCCTCCGGCGTGATCTGCGGCGTGACTTCAAGCTTGAGAGTTGCCTCAATGAACTCGACCGCTGTTGCACCGGAACTCGAAGCTCTCTGAAACGGAATCTTGGTGCCCTGAGAAATCGTGGCCTTGTTCTGGTCCGCCGTGATGATGCGCGGGCTGGACACGACCTTGCCCTTCCCATCAGCTTCAAGAGCAGAGATCTCGAGGTTGAGGTACCGGGTCGCACTGCTATTGAACAGCGATACCGCAAAGCTCGCCGGAGAGAAGCCGCCTTGTCCAATTGCTGGCAAGTTGACGAACTGGGTGTCGGTGATACCACCGAGAGTAGCCGGCGTCCGCCCCGGACCTGCAGACCCGCCAACCACGATATTGTTCGGAGCACCGAATTGACCCCCGCGCAGGTTTTGCACAGCCCCTCCCAACTTCACGCCCAGCGACTTGCCGAACGTGTCATTGGCCTCGACGATGCGCGCCTCGATCAGCACTTGCCGGACCGGAATGTCAACCTTTGCGATCAGCGCCTGGATCTCCTCCAGCTTGGACGGGATGTCAGTCACGAAGAGCTGATTGGTGCGCTGATCGGCAATCACGCTGCCTCGCGACGACAGCAGTCTGCTTGTCGTACCAGCGCCGGTGGCGCCTCCCGCCAGCGCTTTGGTTATCTCATCGGCCTTGGTGTAGTTGAGCTGGAAGCCCTGCGTGCGCACCGGCTCGAGTTCGGTCTTCTTCTTGCCCGCTTCGAGTTCGGCCTGCTCCTTGATCGCCAGTTCGTCCTTGGGTGCGATCCAGATCACGTTGCCGCTCTTGCGCAGACCCAGGCCCTTGGCCTGCAGGATGATGTCCAGCGCCTGATCCCAGGGCACGTCTTTCAGGCGCAAGGTCAGGTTGCCGGTGACGGTGTCGCTGGTGACGACGTTGAAATTCGTGAAGTCGGCGATCACCTGCAGCAGCGAACGGACTTCGATGTTCTGGAAGTTCAGGCTCAGCTTTTCGCCCTGATAGCCCGGGCCCTGCGTCAGTTTGTTCGGATCGACGCGCACCGGGCGCACTTCGAGCACGAATTGGTTGTCGCTCTGATAGGCGCTGTGCTCCCAGTTGCCGCGCGGCTCGACAACCATGCGCACGCGATCGCCGTTTTGCGACGTGGTCACCGTCTGCACCGGCGTGCCGAAGTCGGTCACGTCCATGCGACGACGCAGGCTGTCGGGCACCGCCGAACGCAGGAACTCGATCACCAGCCCCGTACCCTGCTGACGGATGTCGACCCCGACCTGGCTGCTGGGCAGGCTGACGATGACTCGGCCGGCGCCATCAGCGCCGCGGCGGAAGTCGATGTCACGCAGCGGCTGCTGCTCGCGGTTCTGAGCCGGCGCGAAATTGCCGGTCGGTGCCGCAGCCCCCGGCGCCGCGGCCACGGTCGCGGTGGCAGGCGTGCCGCTGTCGATGATGATCAGCAGGGCTTTGCCGTCGAGTTGCGCGCGATAGGTGGCGGCCTGTTTGAGGTTGAGGACCAGGCGCGTGCGCTCGCCGGCCTGGGCCACGTTGACCGAGCGCAGGTTGCCCTGGTTGATCTCGACCGAGGGGCGGCCGAGCGCGCTGCCCACGCCGGGCAGGTCGATCGCAATACGCGGTGGCGCCTGGATCGCAAAGCCCGTCGGCACCGCCGTCAGCGCTTCGCTCAACTCGATACGAACCACTTCGCTGCCCGACTGCTGGCTGCTGGTGATCGACTGGATCACGCTCTGCGCCAGAGCCGCGGCCGGTGCGCCAACCGCCAGCGCCACCGCAATGCCCCATGCCCGCCACTTCATCATGATGCGCTTCTCCTTCGAATTCTTCATCGTGACCCCCGCTCCAGCAATTGCAGCGTGCTGTTGCGCTCGATCCACTCGCCTGCGGCATCCTGCACGACCTCGCGCAACACCAGGTCGGTGTCGCTGATGCGCAAGACGCGACCGTAGTTCTGGCCCATGTAGTCACCTACCTTGACCTGGTAGAGCAAGGCGTCGACGCGCAGCAGGGCAAACGGCCGGCCCTGTTTGTTGACGCTGCCGACCATGGTCATGTTGTCAAGCGGGTAAGCCTCGAGCGGCTCCCTGCGGCGCTTCAATTCATTGGCCAGCAACGAGCTGGGCGCGCGCTCGTCGCGCTTGAGCGCCACTGCGAGTTTTTGCGTGCTGAACGGTTCCACCGCATCAGCCGACGCGTAGGGCTGTGGGTCGAATTTCTTCGGCGGCTGCAGCGCCACCACGTTGGGCTTGACCTCGCGCTTTTGCTGGTCCATCCATTGCTGCAATTCTTCGAGTTCGGCGCCACACCCGACCAAGCCGATCGACGCCAGCAATGCGAACGCGAGACACGCTGCGCGACGCCGATAGACGGTGAGGTGGCTCATTTCTTGGCCCCCACTGCCGGCTTCTTCTGCGCCGCCACTTCGCTGCTGTCGAGGTAGCGGTAGGTGCGCGCCACCGCATCCATCGACAGGTTGCCAGCACCCTCGCGTTGCACGCCGGTGATCGTCAGATCGTGCAGCGTGACGATACGCGACAGATTGGCCACGTCGGCGGCGAAGGCGCCGATGTCGTGGTAGCGGCCGCTGACGCGTATCGCGATCGGCAACTCGGCGTAGTAGTCGCGCACCGCCACGCCTCCGGGGCGGAAGAGTTCGAACTGCAGGCCTCGACCGATGCCGGCCTGGTTGATGTCGGTCAGCAACGCGTCCATCTCGGCCTTGCCGGGCAGTTGCTTCTCGAGCTGGGTCACGTACTCCTCGACCTGCTGCTTTTGCTTGCGCAATTCAGGCAGGTTGATCGCTTGTGCCAGCTTGCTGCGGTAGTCCTGCTTGAGGCCAGGCTCCTTGTTGCGTTCGGCCTCGAGCTCGTTGGCCTTGTCCAACAGCAGCACAAACCATAGCAGCCCCACCACCAACACGCCCAGCAGCAGCCACGACGCGAGCTTGGGCAGCAACGACCACTGGCCAGGTTGCTTGAAATCGAGGCCACGGAACTGCGACGCGACTGATTCGAACCAGACCGCGAGGTCGACGCTGGGTGTTTTCGTCTGAGTGGCCATGGTGCGACCTCAAGGAGCCTTGACGGCGATGACGGCGCTGGCGGCAGCGGCCGGAGCCGCGGCCTGTGGCACCTTGATGGACACGCGCATCGAGAAGTCAAACGTGCGCGAACGCCCTGCGGCCTGCCCGCCAGCGCGGATCTCGACCAATTCGGGCCTTTCCAGCCACGGCGAGTTGTACAGCGTGTTGCGCAGGAATTCCGAGACGCGTTCATTGCTCTGCGCCACGCCGTTCACGGCAATCACCTTGCCGGTCTGCTTGAGCGAGTTGAGGTAGACACCCTCCGGGGTCTGCTTGACCAGTTCGTTGAGCAAGTGCACGGGGATGTTGCGGTCGGTCTGCAGGTCTTCGACGGCCTTCTGGCGCGCCTTCAGCGCTTCGATCTCGGCGCGCAGGTTGGCAATGTCCTTGATCTGCGCCTCGAGCTTCTTGATCTCCGCACCGACATAGGCGTTGCGCTCCATCTGCGCCGACTTCATTTGTTCGAGCACGGCGTACCACAGCCCAACCACCAGCAGACCCGCCACGGCGCCGAGTGCCAGACCGGTGAAGTACGCGGCCTTGCGCCGCTTGCGCTTTTCTTCCCGGTGGGGAAGCAGGTTGATGAGGATCACTGCATGAACCTCCGCATCGCCAAGCCGCAGGCCGTCAGGTACGACGGTGCTTCGCGGCGCACCTTGTTCTCACGCACTGAGCCGCCGAGTTTCATGTGCTCGAACGGGTTGACCACCATCGAAGCGAAGCCGGTCAGGTCGGTGACGCGTTCCTTCAGGCCCGGCAGCGTGGCGGTACCGCCGGCCAGCATCACGTAGTGCACCTTGTGGTGCGGCGTGCTGGTGAAGAAGTACTGCAGCGCACGGCCGATCTCTTGCGACAGGCTGTCGACGAACGGCGCCAGGATCGCCGATTCGTAGTCATCGGGCAGATCACCACCGAGCTTCTTCTGCTCGGCCTCCTCAAACGAGAATCCGTACTGGCGCGAGATCAGTTGCGTCAACTGCGATCCGCCGAAGGCCTGGTCACGGTCGTAGAGCATCTCGTCGTCGCGCAACACCTTCAGGCTGGTGGTATCGGCCCCAATCTCGAACAACGCGACCAACGCGTCCTTGCCTTCGTTAGGCAGCGCCTTGACGATGCGGCTCATCGCCAGCCGCGAGGCGTGGCTTTCGATATCCAGCACCATCGGCTTCAAGCCTGCGGCTTCGGCCAGTCCCTGGCGATCCTGCACGCGGTCTTTGCGCGAGGCGGCGATCAAAACCTCAACGTCGCCAACCGACGTCGGGCTCGGCCCGATGACGCAGAAATCCAGGCTGACTTCATCGAGCGAGAACGGGATGTACTGATTGGCTTCGCTTTCGACCTGCAACTCGAGCTCTTCCTCGCGCAGGCCGGCAGGCAGCATGATCTTCTTGGTGATCACGGCCGACTGCGGCATCGCCATCACCACATTCTTGGTTCGCGTGCCGCTCTTGTTGACGACTCGACGCACGGCGTCGGCGACTTCGTCGAATTTTTCGATCTGGCCGTCGGTGATCCAGCCCTTCTCGAATGGCTCGGACGCGAAGCGTTCGACGATGAACTCGCCCGCGGCACTCTGCCCCAACTCGACGAGCTTGACGCTCGATGTGCTGATGTCCAGCCCGATCATCGACGGGTGCTTGCGGCCTAACAGCGAGTCAACAAAGCTCACGACGGTACCCCCCAAGTACGGTGCCAAAAGCAGCCATTCCGCACTCCGGACTGTTAAGAAGTTACTTGAATGCTAGCAGTAAAGCCCTTGAGCGGCCACGAAAAAGGCACGCTTTCAGGACCCGCGTCGTTGTATCTCTCCGACGTGCACGACGCGTCTTGGCATGGACCTTGACACGCCCTGCCCAGCCCGCCTTATGGGGTAAGCCCTGAGGTGCCACAGACGAGTCGAGCAGCAGTTCACACATCGCCACAGGCCGCTGGCACCCGCTTCCTATAATCAATGCAGCCATCGCTGGCGCGCCACCAGGCGGCTTCAATCGCCCCACCCCCGTGAGCTTGTACAACCGCCTTCCTCCTTGGGCCCCGTGGGTTCTGCGTCCGCTGGGCTGGGCCCTGGGGCTGCTGGCGACACTCGGGCTGTTGCTGGCTGCGATGGTGGCCATTGCGTTGGCGGTGGCCTACCCCAACCTGCCGCCGATCACCAGCCTCACCGACTACCGTCCCAAGCTGCCGCTGCGCGTGTACTCGGCTGATGGCGTGCTGCTCGGTGAGTTCGGCGAAGAGCGGCGCAGCTTCGTGCCGATCGCGCAAATCCCCAAGGTGATGAAAGACGCCGTGCTGGCGATCGAAGACTCGCGCTTCTACGATCACGGCGGCGTCGATTACATCGGCATTCTGCGGGCCGGTTTGGCGCAGTTCAACGACGCGCGCAGCCAGGGTGCCTCGACGATCACGATGCAGGTCGCGCGCAATTTTTACCTGACCACCGAAAAGACCTTCACACGCAAGATCTACGAGGTGCTGCTGACCTGGAAGATCGAGAGCCAACTGACCAAGGACCAGATCCTCGAGGCCTACATGAACCAGATCTACCTGGGCCAGCGCGCGCATGGTTTCGCCGCGGCCTCGGAGATCTACTTCGGCAAACCCCTGAAGGACGTGAGCATCGCCGAAGCGGCAATGCTGGCCGGCTTGCCCAAGGCCCCCTCGGCCTACAACCCGATCGTCAACCCTCGCCGAGCGACGATCCGCCAGCAGCACATCATCGAGCGCATGGAGGGCAACGGCTTCATCACCGCCGAGCAGGCCGCCACCGCACGCGCCGAAAAGCTGCACTACCGCACCCAGTCCGAAGTGGCCGTGCATGCCGAGTTCGTGGCTGAAACGGCGCGCCAGTTGATCTTTGCGCAGTACGGCGAAGAAACCTACAGCCGCGGCCTCAACGCCACGCTGACCGTCAATGCCGCCGAGCAGGCAGTGGCTTACCGCGCCTTGCGTCGCGGCCTGATGGAGTTCGAACTGCGCCAGGTGTACCGGGGCCCCGAGGCCTATGTCGACCTGCCGGCCGACCCGGCCGAGGTCGACACCCGCGTCGCCGAAGCGCTGTCCGAACACCCCGACAACGACGATCTGCGCGCCGCCGTCGTGCTCGAGGCCTCGCCGCGCAAGGTGGTGGCCGTGCTGCAGGACGGCGAAGAAATCACCGTCACAGCCGATGGCCTGCGGCCCGTGGCCTCGGGCCTGGGCGACAAAGCGGCAGCGCAAAAGCAGATCCGCCGCGGTGCGGTGGTGCGGGCACTGAAGAACGCCAAAGGCCAGTGGTCGCTGACCCAGGTGCCCGAGGTCGAGGGCGGTTTTGTCGCGCTCGACCCGGCCACCGGCTCGATCCGGGCGTTGGTCGGCGGCTTCGACTACAACAAGAGCAAGTTCAACCATGTCACCCAGGCATGGCGCCAGCCGGGTTCGAGCTTCAAGCCCTTCATCTATTCGGCGGCGCTCGAAAAGGGCTTCACGCCGGCCACGGTGGTCAACGACGCGCCGCTTTTCTTCGACGCCGGAACCACCGGCAGCCAGCCCTGGGAGCCGAAGAACTACGACGGCACGTTCGAAGGCCCGATGACGCTCAAGCGCGGCCTGGCCAAATCCAAGAACATGATTTCGATCCGCGTACTCCAGGCGGTGAGCCCGCCGTTCGCCCAGCAATGGGTCACGCGCTTCGGCTTCGATGCCGAGAAGCACCCCGCGTACCTGACGATGGCACTGGGCGCCGGCTCGGTCACGGCACTGCAGATGGCCAGCGCCTTCGGCGTGTTCGCCAACGGCGGCTACCTCGTGGCGCCGCGCCTGATCGAGCGCCTGGTCGACAGCAAGGGCCGCGTACTGCAGCAGGCGGAGCGCCCGGTGCTGGACGAATCGCTGCGCACCCTCGACGCGCGCAATGCCTTCGTCATGACCAGCCTGCTGCAGGAAGTGACACGCTCGGGCACCGCCGCACGCGCCCAGGCCAGCCTGAAGCGCGCAGACATCTATGGCAAGACGGGCACCACCAACGATTCGATGGACGCCTGGTTCGCCGGCTGGCACGCGAGCGTGGTGGCCGTGGTCTGGATCGGCTACGACAACCCGAAGAAGCTCGGCGACCGGGAAACCGGCGGCGGACTCGCCTTGCCGGTGTGGATCGAGTACATGACCCAGGCGATCAAGGGCGTGCCGTCAAAGGAGGCCGTGGCGCCGGACGGCGTGATCAATGTCGGCGGCGATTGGATCTACGAGGAGTACGCGCGCGGTGCCGGCGTCGGCAGCCTGGGCCTGGAGGAAAAGGCCCCGGCGCTGCCGACCGAGGACGAGCGCAAGGGCATCCTCGATCTGTTTCGCAATTGAATTGCGCTCGCCGCCCTAGAACGCCAGCGGCTTTGCGGCCTGCGCACTGGCCTCGCCGGACAGCCGGGTGAAAAACTCCACGCCATCGCGGGTGTCGCGCCACAGGCCGTCGACATGGCGGAAGTGATAGCCGCCGCCGCGCGCGGCCAGCCACAGTTCGTGCAACGGTGGCTGGGTGTTGATGACGATCTTGCTGCCGCCAGGAAAACCGAGCTCGAGCAAGCCGCCGGTGCGCTGTCCGTCGATGTCGATCACATCGTCTTGCAGCCAGCGGTCGGTCGTGGCTTCGATGCGTGCGAGCACTGCGGCGGTGAGGCGTTGGTACTCGGCGTCGGTGAGGGGCGTGGCTTGCATAGAATCTTCGGCATGAACTTGCTCATGCGCGAGCCGAGTGTAGCGGTGCCTCCTTCGTCCCCACTGCGTTCAGGGCTGCGCTGCGCGGCCAGTGCCGTGCTGTTCGCCACCCTGCTCGCGGGCTGCGGCCAGAAGGGGCCGCTGGCGCTGTCACCGGCCACTGTGGCGCCTGTGGCCTCGGCGCCGACGGCCGCCAGATGACGCCGCTGCCCGGCGCGCCCTACATCGCCTGGCGCGGCAACCAGCTCTTCGTCGAAGGCCTCAGCCTCGACGCGCTGGCGAGCGCACATGGCACACCGCTGTACGTGTACTCGCGCCAGGCCATGCTCGGCGCGTCGACCGCCTACCAACGTGCGCTGCAAGGCCGGGCGCACCTGGTGTGCTACGCGATGAAAGCCAACTCGACGTTGGCGGTGCTGCAGACCTTTGCCCAGGCCGGCTGCGGCTTCGACATCGTGTCGGTGGGTGAGCTCGAACGCGTGCTGGCCGTCGGCGGAGATGCGGCCAAGGTGGTGTTCTCCGGCGTCGGCAAGCAGCGCTTTGAGATGCGCCGCGCGCTCGACGTGGGCGTGAAGTGCTTCAACGTCGAAAGCCAGAGCGAGTTGCTCACGCTGTCGGCGGTGGCGACCGAGGCCGGACGACGTGCGCCGGTCAGCCTGCGCATCAACCCCGATATCGATGCCAAGACCCATCCCTACATCTCCACCGGCCTGAAGGGCAACAAGTTCGGCATCGCACACGACCAGGCGCTGGCCGCATACCGCCACGCGGCCCTGCTGCCCGGCCTCGATGTGGTCGGCATCGACTGCCACATCGGCTCCCAGATCACCGAGGTCGGGCCTTACCTCGATGCGCTCGACCGCTTGCTCGACCTGATCGAGGCCCTCGAGGCCGAAGGCATTCGCATCCGCCACCTCGATGTCGGTGGCGGTCTGGGCATCACCTACGCCGACGAGACCCCCCCCGATGCGGGCGAACTGGTGGCGCGCCTGCTCGAACGCATCGATGCCCGCGGCCACGGGCAACGCGAGTTGCTGTTCGAGCCGGGCCGCTCGCTGGTCGGCAACGCCGGCGTGTTGGTGACCGAGGTGCTGGTGTGCAAGCCGGGCGCAGAAAAGAACTTCTGCATCGTCGACGCCGCGATGAACGACCTGCTGCGGCCGGCCATGTACGAGGCCTACATGGGCATCGTGCCGTGCACGATTCGCGACAGCGACCCGCTGCTGTGGGACGTCGTCGGCCCAGTCTGCGAATCCGGCGACTGGCTTGGCCGCGACCGCTGGCTCAACGTGCAGCCCGGCGACCGCCTGGCCGTGCTCTCGGCCGGCGCCTACGCAATGAGCATGGCCAGCAACTACAACAGCCGGCCACGCGCGGCCGAGGTGATGGTCGACGGCGAACGCAGCTTCGTCATTCGAGAGCGCGAGTCGGTCACCGAGCTGTTCGCCCAGGAGCGCCTGATCGACCCCTGACCCAGGGCCGGTCAGATCCGGCCTTCTTCCACCGCATGGCAGGCCACCGTGATGCCCTTGAAGGCCTTGAACGCCGGCCGCTCCTGTGAGCAACGCGCATTGGCGTGGGGGCAGCGCGGGTGGAACGCGCAGCCGCTGGGTGGGTTCAGCGGGTTGGGCACCTCGCCCTGCACCGGCGTGCGCGCGCGGCCGCTCATGTGGATGTCGGGAATCGCGTCGAGCAGCATCCGCGTGTAGGGGTGCCGCGGGCGGCTGAACAGATCGGCCTTGTCGGCCAGTTCCACCAGTCGGCCGAGGTACATCACCCCGACCTGGTCCGCCACGTGGCGCACGACCGCCAGGTTGTGCGAGATGAAGAGATACGTCAGACCGCGCTGGCGCTGCAAGTCTTTCATGATGTTGAGCACCTGCGCCTGCACCGAGACATCGAGCGCCGAGGTCGGCTCGTCGCAGACCAGGAACTCGGGTTGCGTGGCCAGCGCGCGCGCGATCGAGATGCGCTGGCGCTGGCCGCCGGAGAACTGGTGCGGGAACTTCTCGACGTCGGCCGCGGCCAAGCCGACTGACAGCAGCAGGTCGGCCACACGCTGTCGCAGCTCGTCGGCATCGGTCACCAGGCCATGCTCGGTGAGCGGTTCGCCGACGATGTCGCGCACCTTCCAGCGCGGGTTCAGGCTCGCGTACGGGTCCTGAAAAATCATCTGCATGCGCCGGCGCATGATGCGCAACTGGGCCTTGTCGGCCGTGCCGTGGGTGTCCTTGCCGTCGAACTGCACGCTGCCGCGCGTCGGGCTGTACAAGCCCACCAGCAAGCGGGCCACCGTGCTCTTGCCGCAGCCCGACTCTCCCACCAGGGCCAAAGTCTTGCCGCGCTGGATGGCGAAGCTGACGCCATCTACCGCATGCACGAACTGGCGCGGCTTGCGTTCGACAACGCGGTTGAGCCAGGGCGCGGAAACGTCGAACGTTTTCGCGAGGTCCTTGACCTCGACCAGGGGTGGTATGTTTGCCCCTCGGCCGACGGAGACGTCGTCCGGTCCCCTGGGCCCGGCAGGGGCCCCTTCGTGGCCCTGGGGACGCGAGCCGGCTTGGGGCGGCCCGGCGCTCGGCTCCGTCATGCCACCCTCCGCACGCCTTGCGCCACCAGCCAGCAGGCCGCGCGTGTCGGGCCGGCGTCGATCAGGTCGGGGCGCTCGCTGCGGCAACGATCGAACACCTGCGGGCAGCGCGGGTTGAAGGCGCAGCCCTGCGGAATCGCGTTCAGCCGCGGCATCGCGCCGTCGATCTGCAGCAGTCGCTCGCGGTCTTCGTCCATCGCCGGGATCGAGCCCATCAGGCCGACGGTGTAGGGGTGCGACGGGCGGTGGATCACGTCGGCCACGGGCCCGACCTCGACGATGCGCCCGGCGTACATCACGGCCACGCGGTCGCAGGTTTCGGCGATCACGCCCATGTCGTGCGTGACCAGCATCACCGCTGTGCCGTGTTCTTTGCACAGGCGGCGGAGCAGCGAAATGATCTGCGCCTGGATCGATACGTCGAGCGCGGTGGTCGGCTCGTCGGCGACGATCAATTGCGGCTCGGCGGCCAGCGCCAGCGCGATCACCACGCGCTGGCGCATGCCGCCGGAGAACTGGTGCGGGTACTGCTCGATGCGCTGCTCGGCCGCCGGGATGCCGGTGTCCTGCAGCAGCTCGATCGCTCGAGCGCGGGCTTGCTCTTCGCTCAGCGGCAGGTGGGTGCGGATGGTCTCGATCAGTTGCCGGCCGATGGTGTACAGCGGGTTCAGCGACGTCAGTGGGTCCTGGAAGATGGCGCCGATGCGGCGACCGCGGATCGCGCGCATCTGCTCGTAGGGCAGGTTGTCGATGCGCTGGCCGGCGAGCAGGATCTCGCCGCCGGCAATGCGCCCCGGCGGATCGAGCAGGCCGATGATGGCCGATCCGGTGAGCGACTTGCCAGCGCCGGATTCACCGACGACGCCGAGCACCTCGCCGGGTGCGATCGAAAAAGAGATGTCGTCCAGCGCCAGCAGCGTGCCGCGGCGCGACGGGAACTCGACGCGCAGGTGCCGCACTTCGAGCAGGGGTGCACTGCTCATCGAAGCCTCGGGTTCAGCGCATCACGCAGCCAGTCGCCGAGCAGGTTCACCGACAGCGCGATCAGCACCAGCATCAGCCCCGGGAAGATCGTGATCCACCATTCGCCGGAGAACAGGAAGTCGTTGCCGACACGGATCAGGGTGCCCAGCGACGGTTGCGTCGGTGGCACGCCGACGCCCAGGAACGACAGCGTCGCTTCGGTCAGGATCGCCGTGGCCACCTGGATGGTGGCCAACACCAGCACCGGCCCGAGCACGTTGGGCAGCACATGCTTGCGCATGATGCGCAGCGGCGACACGCCGGTGACACGCGCGGCCTGCACGTACTCCTTGTTGCGCTCGACCAAGGTCGAACCGCGCACCGTGCGGGCGTACTGAACCCAGCCGGGCAGCGCGATGGCGAACACCAGCACCGCGAAGGCCAGCGTGTCGTGGGCGTTGGGAAACATCGCCCGGCCGACGCCGTCGATCAGCAGCGCGATCAGGATCGACGGGAACGACAGCATCACGTCGCACACGCGCATGATGAAGGCATCGGTCTTGCCGCCGGCAAAGCCCGACAGCAGGCCCAGGCCGACACCGGCCACCACCGACAGCAGCACCGAGGCGACGCCGACCAGCAGCGAGATGCGCGCGCCGTACATCAGTGCCGACAGGATGTCGCGGCCCTGGTCGTCGGTGCCGAGCAGGTACTTGGCGCTGCCGCCGTCGATCCAGGCCGGCGGCAGCCGTGCGTCGGACAGCTCCAGCGTCGCCAGATCGAACGGGTTGTGCGGCGCCACCCAGCCCGCGAACAGTGCGCAGAACACGAGCACGAACGCCACCATCGCCGCAGCAATCGCCAGCGGCGTGGAACGAAAGCTGTGCCAGACGTCGCCGTCGAAGAAGCGCTGAACGGCGGTTGAACTCATCGGTCGCGACTGACCATGGCGGCAACGCTCGTCACTTCACGCTGATCCACTTGAACGGCATCATGTTGTCGGCCAGTTGCACCAGCGTGATGTTCTTCTTCATCGCCCAGGCCAGCGCCTGCTGGTGCAGCAGGATGTGGCCGATGTCGTCGGCATGCAGCTTGAAGGCCTCGGCGATCATCGCGTTGCGCTTGGTCTGATCGGTCTCGCTCTGGACTTTCAGCGTCAGCTCGTCGATCTTGGCGTTGCTGTAGGCACCCAGGTTGAACTGGCCCTGGCCCTTGTCGGTCGGGGTGGCCATCAGGTTGGACATCGCGTTGTGCGCGTCATAGGTGCCGGGGGTCCAGCCGAGCAGGTAAAAGCTGGTGTCGCGGCGCAGGATCTTGGGAAAGTAGGTGGCCTTGCTCTCGGCCTGCAGGTTGACCTTGACGCCGATGCGCGCCAGGTTGGCCGCCACCGCCTGGCAGATTTCGCCGTCGTTGACGTAGCGGTCGTTCGGGCAGTTCATGCCGACCTCGAAGCCGTTCGGGTAGCCCGCTTCGGCGAGCAGCTTCTTGGCGCCTTCGCTGTCGTGCGGCAGGCGCTTGTTCATGTCGGGCACGAAGCCCTTGATGCCCGGCGCCACCATCGGCGCCGTCGGCGTCGCGGCATTGCGCATCACGCGCGCCTTGATCGCTTCGATATCGATGGCCTGGTAGAACGCCTGGCGAACGCGCTTGTCCTTGAACGGGTTCTTGCCTTTGACGCTCGCGAATTGCAGCTCGTCGCGCTTCTGGTCCATGCCGAGAAAGATCGTGCGCAGCTCGGGGCCCTGCATCACGGCGATGTTCGGGTTGGCCTTCAGGCGCTCGACGTCCTGCAGCGGCACCGGCTCCATCATGTCGATCTCGCCCGACAGCATCGCCGCCACGCGGGTCGCATCGTTGCCGATCGGCGTGAAGATGACCTCGTCGACATTGCCCTCGACCGGGTCCCAATAGGTCGGGTTGCGAACGAACACCGAGCGTGTGGTCGGCTGGCGCTCGCGCAGGCGGTAGGGCCCGGTGCCGTTGGCGCGGAACGAGGCCGTGTTCTCGATGCCCTTGCGGCGATCGACCGGCTTGTCGGCCTTGTTTTCCTCGCACCACTTCTTGCTCATCACATAGACCAGCGAGATCACGTCGGGCAGGATCGGGAACGGCGCGGTGGTCTCGAGCTCGACCGTGAAGTCATCGACCTTGCGCATGTCCTTCATCGCCGAGGTGTAGCCCTTCATGTCCGAGCCGTCGCCGGCTGCGCGCTTGAAGCTGAAGACCACGTCGTCGGCGGTCATCGGCGTGCCGTCGTGAAACCTCACGCCGCGGCGCAGCTCGAAGCGCCAGACTGTGGGCGAGGTCTGCGCCCACTGGGTGGCCAGGGCCGGCGCCAGTCCGAGCTTCTTGTCGCGGCCGACCAGCGGCTCATAGACGTTGCCGGTGATCGACAACTGCAAGGACTCGTTGAGCGAGTGCGGGTCCATCGACGTGGCGTCGCCCTGGTTGGCCACACGCAGCGTGGCCGCCTGGGTCAAGCCGCAGGCAGCGGCGAGTGCAGCGACGATCAGCCTGGTCTCGAGGCGGGTTGTCATGGCGAGATTCCTTGAGCAATCTGGTGGGGGCGGGTCAGTGCCCGGCCGTCGACTTGTCGATGCGCAGGCGCGGATCGACCGCGAAGTAGAGCATGTCGACGATCAGGTTGATGACGACGAAGATCAGCGCAATCAGGCACAGGTAGGCGGCCATCACGGGGATGTCGGCGAACTGCACCGCCTGGATGAACAGCAGGCCCATACCCGGCCACTGAAACACCGTCTCGGTGATGATCGCAAAGGCGATCAACGAACCGAGCTGCAGGCCGGTGATGGTGATCACCGGCACCAGGGTGTTCTTCAGCGCATGACCGAAGTAGACGGCGCGGTCGGGCAGGCCGCGGGCGCGGGCGAACTTGATGTAGTCGGTGCGCAGCACTTCGAGCATTTCGGCGCGCACCAGCCGCATGATCAGCGTGAGCTGGAAGATGCTCAGCGTGACGGCGGGCAGGACCAGGTGCTTCCAGCCGTCCTGCGTGAACAGGCCGCTGGTCCAGGCGCCGAGCGCCACCGTCTCGCCGCGGCCGAAGCTGGGCAGCACTTTCAGCGTGACGGCGAAGAACAGGATCAGCAGGATGCCGATCAGGAAGGTCGGCAAGGACACGCCGAGCAGCGAGAACGTCATCAACGCCTGGGCCAGGAAGTTGCCGCGCTTCAAGGCCGCATAGACCCCCATCGGAATGCCGAACACCAGGGCCAGCAAAGCCGCGCCGAAGGCCAGCTCGACCGTGGCCGGAAAGCGCTCGACGATCAGCGACGAAACCTTGCGCCCCTGGCGCAGCGACAGGCCGAACTCACCCTGCAGCGCATTGCCGACGAAGGCCGCGAACTGCACCGGAAACGGCTGGTCCAGACCCAGATCGGCGCGCAGTTGCACGCGCTGCTCGGGCGTCGCGTCCTGACCGAGCAGATTGGTCACTGGGTCGCCGACATACTGGAACAGCATGAAGGCGATGAAGGCCACGGTGAGCATCACCATGACGGCCTGGGCCAGGCGGCGAACGATGAAGGCGATCATGGTCGGGTGGCCCGCCGTGGTGCCGCTGCAGTGTTCAGTTGACCCTCACGCCGCGCATGTCGATGCGGTTGTCGGCCCGGTGATAGAGATCGACATTCTTTTTCATCGCCCACGGAATCACCTGGTTGTGCAGCGGGATGTGCGACACGTCCTGGTGCGACAGCATCAGCGCCTGTTCGATCAGCGCATTGCGGTTCTTTTGATCGACCTCCTGCTTGATGCGCTCGATCAGGGCGTCCATTTGCGGGTTGCTGTAGCGGCCGACGTTGTAATTGCCGTCGCCCTGCGCGCCGACGGTGCGCACCAGTGACTGCAGCGAATACAGCGCATCGAAGGTCGGCACGCCCCAGCCGAGCATGTAGATGCTGGCCTCGAAGCGCTGGATCATCGGGAAGTAGGTGGTCAGCGGCAGGGTGCGCAGCTTGGCCTTGACGCCGATGCGGGCCCACATCGCGGTCACGGCCTGGCAGATCTCTTCGTCGTTGATGTAGCGGTTGTTGGGGCAGGCGAAATCGACCTCGAAGCCGTTCGGGTAGCCCGCGTCTGCGAGCAGCTTCTTGGCGGCCACGCTGTCGTAGGGCCAGCGCATGTCAGCCTTCTTGCTCCAGCCATTGACCTGTGGTGCGATCAGCGCCCCGGTAGGCTGGCTCAAGCCGCGCATCGTCACGCGGTTGATCGTCTGCACGTCGATCGCCTGGTACAGCGCCTTGCGCACGCGCACGTCCTTCAACGGGTTCTTGCCTTTGACGTTGCTGCCCGGCAGCTCATCGCGGAACTGGTCCATGCCAAAGAAGATGGTGCGGTTCTCGGCGCCATCGACGACTTTCAGGTTCGGCGCGGAACGCAACTTGACCAAGTCGGCCGGCGACGGGTCGAGCACCATGTCGACCTCGCCCGACAGCAGCGCGGCCACCCGCGTGGCTTCGGCCTTGATCGGGGTGTAGACGATCTCGGTCAGGTTGGTCTCGGCCTTGCCCCACCACGCCGGGTTCTTCACCAGCACCAGCTTCACGTCCTGCTCCCAGCTCTTGAACATGAACGGGCCAGTGCCGTTGGCATTGCGATGGGCGAAGTTCTCGTCCTTGGTCTTGATGTCCTTGGGTTCGACCGACTTGTTCTTCTCGGCCCAGCCCAGATCCATCATGCGCAGCTCGGTGAGCTGGCGCTGCAGCACCGGGTTGGGGCCCTTGGTCAGGATGTCGATGGTGTGCTCATCGACCTTCACCACGCGCTCGATGCCCTGGGTATAGACGCCATAGTTCGAGCTTTTGGACATTGCCCGTTCGAGCGAAAACTTGGCGTCGTCGGCGTCGAACGCGGCGCCGTCGTGGAACTTCACACCTTTGCGCAGCGTGATGCGCACCTGCGTCGGGCTGATCTGCTTGAAGCTGGTCCCCAGCAGGGGTTCGAGCTCGAACTTCTTGTTGTAATAGAAGAGCGACTCATAGACCGCTGCGTGCACGCCGTTGGCCAGCGCGTTGTTCTGCGAATGGATGTCCCAGGTCGGGATATCGCTCGCGCTGGTCCACTTGAAGGTGTTGGCTTGCGCCGGCATGGCGACGAATGCCGTCGCCATCGTCAGCAGGGTCAGTGTCGATGCAGCGTGGCGCACCATTTTGGAAGCTCCAGTTTTCGAAAGAGCCGCATCTTCCGCATATCGCGTGCCGGCCGCAAAGGGGTGTAACCCGATGCGGGGCAGCCCTGGGTCCTCGCACAACGAGAAAGGCCGCCTTGCGGCGGCCCTGTTGCCGACCACTTGCCAGCGCTCAGAAGCGGTGGCGGATGCCGAAGGCCAGGCTGTTCGCGTCGGTGCCCGCACTCTTGGTGACACCGCCGAGGAAGCCGGCCTGCCCCGGCGCAGCCTGCGCCAGATTCTTGTTGTCGAAGTGCGTGAAGACTGCGTTCAGGTCGGTGCGCTTGGACAACGCGTAGGAGTACGCCACGCCATACGAAGCCACGTCGGCGTTGGCCGGGCGGCTGTCGTTGACGGCGGTGTAGGCGACGTAAAACGTGTTCGGGCCTGTCGTCATCTTGTAGCCGACGTGCATCAGCCGCGCGTCCTGCTTCAATGCATTGGTAAAGGCCGACTGGACCAATGCGGCACCGGCTGCACCAACCAAGGGGGTGAGTCCGGTCGCGATCGTCGACACGCCCGACGGGTTGTCGTCCTTGAATTGCACCACCATGCCGCTGACTTTGCCCGCGCCGATGTCGTACGAAGCCCCGACCACGGTGGACTCGAGCGAGTCCAGGCCCAGATCGTTTTTGCGCTTGTTGTAGCCTGCACCCACCAACAAGCCACCCATCCTGTAGGACGCCATGATGCCGCCAAAGCGGTTGGCTGAATTGTTGCCCGTCACACCACCGAATGCGTACATCGCCGAAGCCGTAAGACCCCCGAACACGATGCGGTATTGCACGGCATTGCTGAGGCGGATGTCGATGCTCGACGGGATCGATGCCGCCTGGCCCGCCGCCAGGCTGGACTGGGTGCCCATGATGTCGAAGGTGGCCGACGTCTCATAGGCCGGGGTGTACTGGCGGCCGGCCAGGATCGCACCGAACGGAGTGACCAGGCCGACATAGGCCTGGCGATCCCAGAAGTTGCCTGCCAGGTTGACACCCAAGGTCGCGCCGATGCTCGCCGCGACGCCCGTACCTGTGGCTGGGTTGAAAACAGCGGGCTGAAGCGCCGCCGGCAAACCAAGCAACGCTGCTTGATTAAGGCGATCGGGCACCTGCGAGCCCGACGGCGGCCGGTTGCTGACGGCGCCGCTGTTGATCTCGGCACGGTGTTCGAGCGTGAAGATCGCGCGCCAGCCGCCGCCGAGATCCTCATTGCCGCGCAAGCCGAAGCGCGAGCCTTCCATGATGCCGCTGACGAGCGCATTGTCGGTGCCCTTGGCATAGCCGGTCACGTGCTGCACGCCGACGTCGACAATGCCATACAGGGTGACGCTGTTGGGCGGGGCCGTTTGGGCGACGCAGGCGCCACTCGCCGCAGCCAACAGGGTCAGGCTGATTGCTCTTTTCATGATCGTTGTCTCCAGGTTCGCAAGCCTTCGAATCTTGAACGATGGCCGCTGGCAATGGACCGCGTTGTTGCACGACGCCAACGCCTGTTTTCCCTGAGACACAATGGCATATGCCAAGAAAAAGGGCCGCCCCAAGGCGGCCCTGACTCACGCGCAAGGCGTGCTTTTCGATCAGAAGCGATGCGTCACGCCAAGGTCAAACGCTGCCTTCTTCTGCGCCACCGTGAAGCGGTTGCCGGTCGACTTGCCGATCGTGGTGTACAGGTTGGTGCGCTTGGACAAGTTGTAGTTGCCACCGAAACCAAACTTGCTGCCGTCGCGGTTGGCAAGGTTGGAGTTGACGCGGACATAGCCGGCACGGATCTCGACCGGGCCCATCGGGGCCGTAATGCCGAGCGACATGTTCTTGATGTCTTCCTTGAC
>JANMSR010000528.1:0-4179 GCA_031389565.1 Burkholderiales bacterium | reverse complement strand
ATGGGCCAATGGTTGTGCGTGCCGATGGTGCTGGCAGGCGCAGCGATCTGGCTGTGGGCGCGGCCGACCGCGCAAGGGTGAAGGTCCATGCGCCAGATCTTTCTCGACACCGAAACCACCGGCTTGAGCCCCGACAGCGGCGACCGCATCATCGAGATCGGCTGCCTCGAAATGGTCAACCGTCGCCTGACCGGCGAGAACAGGCATTTCTATCTGAACCCCGAACGGTCGAGCAGCGAAGGCGCGATCAAGGTCCATGGCCTGACCGATGAATTCCTGGCCGACAAGCCGCGCTTTGCCGAGATCGCCGACGCACTGCTGGCCTATCTGGCCGGTGCCGAAGTCGTGATCCACAACGCCGCCTTCGACGTCGGCTTTCTCGACGCAGAACTGAAACGCCTCGCACGGCCGCGCCTGGCGGGCCAGGTGGCACGCATCACCGACACGCTGCTGATGGCGCGCAACCTGTTCCCCGGCAAATCGAACTCGCTCGACGCGCTGTGCAAGCGCCTGGAAGTCGACAACACCCAGCGCACGTTGCACGGCGCGCTGCTCGACGCCGGCCTGCTGGCCGAGGTCTACGTGCGCATGACGCGCGGCCAGGACACACTGGTCATCGAGGCGCAGGAAAGCGCGGGCGGCACGGCGGGTGTGGCGGCCGTCGACCTGAGCGGCTTCGAGCTGATCGCGGTCACGGTTGCTGCCGACGAACGGGCCGCGCATGACGCCGTCCTGGCCGAACTGGACCAGGCCAGCGCAGGCCGGACGCTGTGGCGCCGTCTGGCATAATCGCGCCCTTTCCGGCGTGCCGGCACGTACCCCGAAGGCGCAGATTCGGGCGGTTAGCTCAGCGGTAGAGCACTGCCTTCACACGGCAGGGGTCGCAGGTTCGAAACCTGCACCGCCCACCAAGACGACCAAGCTTCACGCCACTTTCGGGTGGCGTTTCTTCTTCTGTCGCGTCAGCGCTTGCGCAGGGCGACCATGCAAAATGGTCGCGCATCGAATCGAAGGGGTGTCACGATGACGCAGGCATTGCAGGGCCGGGTCTATGTCGTCACCGGCGGCTTCGGCACACTCGGGCAGGCGTTGGCCGGGCTGCTCGGCGAACGGGGTGCCCGGGTGGCCTTGGTCGACCGCGCGCAGCCACCCGCGGTGGCCGACGACGCCGGCCACACGCTGCGGCTCGGCAGCGTCGATCTCGCGGTCGAGGGCGCGGCGCAGGGTGCACTGGCCCAGGTCGTGCAGCGCTGGCAGCGCGTCGATGGCCTGGTCAACGTCGCCGGGGGTTTTGCCTGGGAGACGCTGGCCGAGGGTTCGCTACAAACCTGGGACCGCCTGTACGCGATGAACCTGCGCAGCGCCGTGGCAGCGTCGCAAGCCGTGCTGCCGCACCTGGGCAGCGGCGGGCGCATCGTCAACGTCGGCGCCCTGGCGGCACTGAAGGCCGCGGGCGGGATGGGCGCCTATGCGGCGTCAAAGGCCGGCGTGATGCGCTTTACCGAGGCCTTGGCCGAGGAGCTGAAAGACCGTGGCGTGACCGTCAATGCCGTGCTGCCCAGCATCATCGACACGCCCGCCAATCGCGCCGACATGCCCACGGCGGACTTCGACCGCTGGGTCACGCCGCAGGCCTTGAGCCGTGTGGTGGCGTTCCTGCTGTCGGACGACGCCGCCGCGATCACCGGTGCGTGCCTACCGGTGGCCGGCCGCGTCTGATTTTCGAGCCAGGTCGACGGCGCGACCCCGCACCATTTGTTCCGCACAAGAGAACATCGGTCTGTCATGGCGTGTTGACTCAGTTTCGGTCATGCTGGAGCGATCGCGGACCTGACTACGTGATGACTGTTTGAGTCGCGAGCAATGGGCCGGTTTCGTCCCAGGACGTCTCATCCGAAGGGAGGGAAATCTGAAGGGATGGAGCAGGGCTCAAAGGGCAGGGGCCATGACTGGCGCGGGCTGCGGGCCGACTTTCAAGTGATGATCGAGCACGTGTGAGTGTCCCGCTCGCCAATGAGAAAGCCCGCCAATGGTGGGCTTCTTCTTGTGGGGCCGGAGGCGGTGCGATGCTCAGGCAGTTGACGTGGCGCCGGCCGCGTTGGGAAGCGGCACGCCTTGGACGTCGACCGGGCGGATGTTCTGGGCCTGGTCGCCCTTGGGGCCCGGCACCAGATCAAATGCCACCCGGCCCCCCTGTTTCAGCGTGCGAAAGCCGTCCATCTGGATGCACGAGAAATGGGCGAAAACGTCACCACCGCCACCCTCGGGCTCGATGAAGCCGAACCCTTTGGCGTCATTGAACCACTTGACACTGCCAAAAGCCATTTGCTACTCCAACAGCGGTGCAGCCGGCTGCGCCGCAGCAACGATTGTCGAGATGTTGCCGGCGGCGTGTCAAGGCTCGCTCCAGGCTCGCTCCAAGGCTCGCTCCAAATGCCTGGGCGGGCTTGAGACTTGCGTCACCAGCACGACATAACCGCTCGGGCTGCGTGTGGAGCCCGACTCGATAGAATCAGTTCATGCCTGCCGAACCCCCGTCCCCGCCCGCCAAACCACCCGCTTCGCCGCAACCCGACGACGGGCAGGGCACGGTATTGGCCGAAAAGCAGGAGCAGCGTGTCGAGCCGCCCAAGCTGTACCAAGTGGTGATGCTCAATGACGATTACACGCCGATGGAGTTCGTGGTGTTGATGCTGCAGGAGTATTTCCTGCGCGACATCGACACCGCCACGCAGATCATGCTCAAGATCCACCACGAAGGTCGGGGTGTGTGCGGTGTCTACAGCAAGGACATCGCCGCGACCAAAGTCGAACTGGTGCAAGCCGCCGCCAAACGCGCCGGTCACCCGCTGCAATGCATTATGGAGGCCGCATGATTGCGCAAGAGTTGGAAGTCAGCCTGCACATGGCGTTCGTCGAGGCGCGCCAGCAGCGCCACGAATTCATCACCGTCGAGCACCTGCTGTTGGCGCTGCTGGACAACCCGTCGGCAGCCGAAGTGCTGCGCGCCTGCGCGGCCAACATCGAAGACCTGCGGAAGAGCCTGGCGGCATTCATCAAGGAAAACACGCCCACCGTCGGTGGCGACGAGGAGGTCGACACCCAGCCGACGCTCGGTTTCCAGCGCGTGATCCAGCGCGCGATCATGCATGTGCAAAGCACCGGCAGCGGCAAGAAGGAAGTCACCGGCGCCAACGTGCTGGTGGCGATCTTCGGCGAGAAGGATTCGCACGCGGTGTACTACCTGCACCAGCAGGGCGTGACGCGCCTGGACGTCGTCAACTACATTGCCCATGGCATCAAGAAGAGCGATCCGCCGGAGCCCACCAAATCCAACGAGAGCAGCAGCAACGAGGGCGAGAAGGAAGAGGCCAGCGACGCCAAGGCTTCGCCGCTGGACCAGTTCACGCAGAACCTGAACCAGGCCGCGCGCGACGGCCGTATCGACCCGTTGATCGGCCGCGATCTCGAGGTTGAACGCGTGATCCAGGTGCTGTGCCGCCGGCGCAAGAACAACCCCTTGCTGGTGGGCGAGGCCGGCGTCGGCAAGACCGCCATCGCCGAGGGCCTGGCGTGGCGCATCACGCAGGGCGAAGTGCCCGAGGTGCTGGCCGATGCCAACGTCTATTCGCTCGACATGGGTGCGCTGTTGGCCGGTACCAAGTACCGCGGCGACTTCGAGCAACGCCTGAAGGGCGTGCTGAAACAACTGAAGGAGCAGACCGGTGCGATCCTGTTCATCGACGAGATCCACACCCTGATCGGCGCCGGCGCGGCATCGGGAGGCACGCTGGACGCCAGCAACCTGTTGAAGCCTGCGCTGTCCAACGGCCAGATCAAGTGCATCGGCGCCACCACCTTCACCGAGTACCGCGGCATCTTCGAGAAGGACGCGGCGCTGTCGCGGCGCTTCCAGAAGGTCGAAGTGGTCGAGCCCTCGGTCGAGCAGACCATCGAGATCCTGAAAGGGTTGAAGTCACGCTTCGAGGAGCACCACAACGTCAAGTACGCGCTCGGCGCACTGCAAGCGGCCGCCGAGCTTTCGGCCAAGTTCATCAACGACCGCCACTTGCCCGACAAAGCGATCGACGTGATCGACGAAGCCGGCGCGGCGCAGCGCATCCTGCCGAAGAACAAGCAGAAGAAGACCATCACCCGCAACGAGGTCGAAGAGATCGT
>JANMSR010000476.1:0-1833 GCA_031389565.1 Burkholderiales bacterium | reverse complement strand
CCCGCACTTTCGGCTCGATGGTCGCGACGTGTATCTCGACCTGCCCGTCACGCCATGGGAAGCCGCCCTCGGCGCCAGCGTCACCGCGCCAACGCCCGACGGCAGCGTGGAACTGACGGTGCCTGCCGGCTCGTCGGCGGGCCGCAAGCTGCGCCTCAAAGGCAAGGGCCTTCCCAGCCTACCGCCGGGTGATCTGTACGCTGTGTTGTCGATCGTCCTGCCGCCGGCCGACAGCGCGCTGTCGCAGGAGGCGTACCGTGCGCTGTCCACCGCTTTCGGCGATTTCGACCCCCGCCGCTCTTTCAAGGCCTGATGCAATGATCGACACACAGCGGTCTTCGAGCCTCGTCGTCTTCGTCGAGCAGGACGTCGAGTTCACCCTGGTCGAGTTGAGCCGCGCCTGCCGCGCCGACCCCGGGCAACTGATCGTGTTGGTTCAGGAGGGCGTGCTGACGCCGCGCGGCGACGAACCGCAGCAGTGGCGGTTCGAGGGCAGCGCCTTGCGCCGCGCGCGTGCCGCGCTGCGGCTCGGGCACGACCTCGACCTCAGCCCAGGCGCGACCGCGCTGGTGCTGGACCTGCTGGACGAGATCGATGCTTTGATGGCGCTGCTGCGCCGCACTTCGGCCCGCTGAACAGCCGCGCGCTGGCCTGGGATGCTCACAGTGGTTGAGAGTTTTGCGGCGCGGCGGAATTTGCTCCCTCGCCCCTTTGGGGAGAGGGCGGGGGGTGAGGGGGGGCTTTCGAGGCGCATGCGCCGAGCCCGTCGAACGGCAACGGCTTGCAAGCCGTTGTGTGCCCTGCAAGGGAGGGGCTGCGTGCCGGCGCCGATGCCATTCGATTACCCTCACCCCACCCTCTCCCAGAGGGAGAGGGGGAAACACAAAAAACTCTGACGCTCTCAGGCCGCCAGGCCGTCGTCGTCCCCCGACTGCGGGAAGTTGATACACACGCGGGTGCCAGCGCCCGGCGCACTGTCCACCGTCATCGTGCCGCCGAGCGATTCGGCGCGGAACTGCATGCCTGCGGCCAGCCGTTCACTGCGGACTCAATGCGTCCTGCGAAGTGGATGCTCGATAAAGAAACGCAGCATTTCGCCACTCGCATCGGCTCCGTTCGGGTCGGTGTAGCTGCCCTCGGTGCGGCCGCCCGACCACGCGTGGCCGGCCCCGTGCAGCAGCCAGTGCTCGGCCAGCGTGTAGCCGCTGTCGTCTCGGTGAACACTGCGGGTGTAGCGCTGGCCGCGCGCCGAGCGGCCTTGTTCAACGCGGGCCGTGGTCGAGTCTTTCGCGACCAGAGACTTTGCCGCCAGCGCTGCCTTCACGAGCTGTTCACCATTCCGAAAGTGAACCGTGCGGTCCTGGTCGCCGTGGAAAACGATGGTGGGCACCAGTGCGGCGGGTGGGGTCGGTATCGCGGGCGCACGCGTGGCCTTCATCGGCATGCCGCCGCCCGTGGTGCCGGTGTTCATTACCGCCAGCGCTTCCGACACATTGCTCGCGGCGCCGCATGGCAGCCCCGAATGCACGCCAGCCGCCGCGAACAGGTCGGGGTGGGTAGCGGCGACGATGGCGGCCATTGCGCCACCGGCCGACAGTCCGGCCACATAGACCCGCCGCGCGTCGATGCCGTGTTCGGCGATGACGGCCCGGGTCAGGCTGGCGATCAGCGCCGGCTCGCCACGGTCGCGGTGCTGGTGGTTGTGCTTGAACCAGTTCCAGCAGCGCGAGGGATTGGCATCGTGCGACTGCTCGGGGTACAGCACGAAGAAGCCCTGCGCGCGCGCCCGCTCGTTCATGTCGGTGCCGGCCGCGAAGTCGTCGGCGTTCTGCG
>JANMSR010000473.1:0-3949 GCA_031389565.1 Burkholderiales bacterium | reverse complement strand
CTTCGCGTCGCCGAAGACCATCATCGTCTTGTCCATGTAGAACAGCTCGTTGTCCAGGCCGGCGTAGCCCGAGGCCATCGAGCGCTTGTTGACGATCACGGTCTTGGCCTTGTAGGCCTCGAGGATCGGCATGCCGTAGATCGCGCTGCCCTTGGTCAGCGCGGCCGGGTTGACCACGTCGTTGGCGCCCAGCACGATCGCCACGTCGACCTGGCCGAATTCGCCGTTGATGTCTTCCATCTCGAAGACCTGGTCGTAGGGCACTTCGGCCTCGGCCAGCAGCACGTTCATGTGGCCGGGCATGCGCCCGGCCACCGGGTGGATCGCGTACTTCACGCTCACGCCCTTGGCGATGAGCTTGGACGCCAGCTCCTTGACCGCATGCTGGGCGCGCGCCACCGCCAGGCCGTAGCCGGGCACGATGACCACGGTTTCGGCGTTGCCGAGGATGAAGGCGGCGTCGTCGGCGCTGCCGCTCTTGACCGGGCGCTGCGCCGCGCCGCCCGCCGCCGCCGCGGTGGTCTCACCGCCGAAGCCGCCCAGGATGACGTTGAAGAACGAGCGGTTCATCGCCTTGCACATGATGTAGGAGAGGATCGCCCCCGATGACCCGACCAGGCTGCCGGCCACGATCAGCATCGCGTTGTTCAGCGAGAAGCCGATGCCCGCTGCGGCCCAGCCCGAGTAGCTGTTGAGCATGCTCACCACCACCGGCATGTCCGCGCCGCCGATCGGGATGATGATCAGCACGCCGAGCACGAAGGCGATGGCCACCAGCAACGCGAAGTCGATCTTGGCTTCGCTGTGGGTATAGCCGGCGATGAAGAACAACATCGCCAGCCCGAGCACGAGGTTGAGCCAATGCTGGCCCTTGAACTGCACCGGCGCGCCGCGGAAGAGGCGGAACTTGTAGGTCCCCGACAGCTTGCCGAAGGCGATGACCGAGCCGCTGAAGGTGATCGCGCCGATGGCTGCGCCCAGGGCCAGCTCGAGCCGGTTGACGACGGGGATCGCACCCGCCTTGGCCGTGATGCCGAAGGCCCAGGGCTCGACCGCCGCCGCGATGGCGATGAACACCGCCGACATGCCGATCATGCTGTGGAAGAAGGCCACCAGCTCGGGCATCTTGGTCATCTCGACCGTGCGCGCGCGCCAAGCGCCGTAGACGCCGCCGGCCACCAGCCCGAGCAGCACCCAGGCCATGCCCACGACGCCGGATCGGTCCATGCTCGCGGCGAGCTGCACGATCAGGGCCGCGGTGGTCAGCACGGCGATGGCCATGCCGACCATGCCGAACAGGTTGCCGCGGATCGAGCTCGTCGGGTGCGACAGGCCCTTCAGCGCCTGGATGAAGCAGACGCTGGCGACGAGGTACAGCAGGGTGACGAGGTTCAGGCTCATTCAGTGCTTCCCCTCGATTTGCTTTGCGGCGGGCCGCTCTTTCTTCCTGAACATCTCGAGCATGCGCCGCGTGACCAGGAAGCCACCGAAGATGTTGACCGCCGCCAGCGCCACCGCCAGCACACCCATGGTCTTGGCCAGCCCGCCCTCGGTCAGCGCCGCGGCCAGCATCGCGCCGACGACGACGATCGCCGAGATCGCGTTGGTGACGGCCATCAGCGGCGTGTGCAGCGCCGGCGTCACGGTCCAGACGACGTGGTAGCCGACATAGATGGCGAGCACGAAGATGATCAGATTGGTGACGGTGGGAGAAACGATGTCCATGGCTATTTCCTTTTCACTTCCCCGCCCTGGGTCATCAGGCAGGCGACCACGATGTCGTCGTCAAGGGGCACGTTGAATGCGCCTTCCTTGGTGAAGACGAGCTTGAGAAAGTCGAGCACGTTGCGGGCGTACAGACTCGACGAATCGGCCGCCACCAGGGCCGGGATGTTGGTTTCGCCGACGATCGTCACGCCGTAGCGCACGACGGTTTTGCCGGCCTCGGTGAGCGGGCAGTTACCGCCGGCGGGCGCGGCCATGTCGACGATCACCGAGCCGGGCTTCATGCTCTTGACCATCTCTTCGGTCACCAGCACCGGCGCCGCGCGGCCGGGAATCAGCGCGGTCGAGATCACGATGTCGGCGGCTGCGACGCGCTTGGCGACCTCGATCTTTTGCCGCTCCAGCCATGACGGTGGCATCGGCTTGGCGTAGCCGCCTACGCCTTCGGCTGCTTCCTTCTCTTCGGCGGTCTCGTAAGGCACATCGATGAACTTGCCGCCCAGCGACTCGATCTGCTCCTTCACCGAAGGCCGCACGTCCGAGGCTTCGATCACCGCGCCCAGCCGCTTGGCCGTGGCGATCGCCTGCAAGCCGGCCACGCCCACGCCCAGGATCACGACGCGCGCGGCCTTGATCGTGCCGGCCGCGGTCATCAGCATCGGGAACAGGCGCTGGTACTTGTCGGCCGCGATCATCACCGCCTTGTAGCCTGCTATGTTGGCCTGGCTCGACAGCACGTCCATGCTCTGTGCCCGCGTTGTGCGCGGCGCGGCTTCGAGCGCGAAGCTGGTCAGGCCGGCGCCGGCCAGGCGGTTCAGGTTGTCCTTGTCGAACGGATTGAGCATGCCGACCAGCGCCGCGCCGGTTTTCACCAACACCAACTCGTCGAGCGAAGGGCTGCGCACCTTCAGGATCAGCTCGGCGGCAAAGGCCCCGCTGCGGTCCGTGATCTGGGCGCCGGCCGCGACATAAGCCTCGTCGGTGGCGCTGGCCGCCACGCCGGCGCTCGACTGCACACGAACGGTGTGGCCCTGGGCCTTGAGTTTCTTCGCCGTCTCGGGCGTGACGGCGACGCGTGTTTCGCCAGCCACCGTTTCGAGCGGAACGCCGATCAGCATGTTGCGGTTCTCCTCGGGCCGTCTTGCCGTGCTGCGGTTGACCCGCGCACGTTGGGCTGCGAGCTTAATGCACGCGAGCGCCGCTGCACTTCGGGCTTGTGCGCAGGCCGCTACCATCTCGCGCCATGACAGCCGAACCCCGCTGGAGACCGAGCGTGACTGTCGCCGCCGTGATCGAGCAGGGCGGCCGCTTCCTGCTGGTCGAGGAGCGCACCGCCGACGGCCTGCGCCTGAACAACCCGGCCGGCCACCTCGACCCTGGCGAGTCGCTGCTGCAGGCGGTGGTGCGCGAGGTGCTTGAAGAAACCGCCTGCGTCTTCACGCCCACGCATCTGGTGGGTGTGTACCTGGCGCAATTGCCGCGCCAGCAATGTGACGTCACCTACCTGCGCTTTGCCTTCGCCGGCAGCGTCGGCCAGGCCGAACCGGGCCGCGCGCTCGATACACCCATCGTGCGCACCCTGTGGCTCACGCCGGCCGAGATCGAGGCCTCGCGCGAGCGCCACCGCAGCCCGCTGCTCTGGCGCTGTGTGCAAGACCACGTCGCCGGCCGGCGCTACCCGCTCGAACTGCTGACGACCGCCGGATCAATCGGCGCTGGGCTGTAGCCGATTCGGCAGTCGCTTGTCGATGGCCCGTTTCCGCGCTCTTTGGCAGTCAAGGTCCGCACTTTACGGGCGTTCGAGGCCCGACTCACTCCGCACAAGCGCCAAGCATCGACACTACATACGCGCCAGCACGCGGTCCACCATCACGCCGCTTTGACCCAGGTAGTGGCTTGGGTCGCACATCGTTGCCAGCGCCGCGCGGTCCACATGCTTCATGATCTCGGCGTGCTCGCACAGCAGGTCGAGCAGCGGACGCTGCTGCTTCACCGCTTCGCGGCAGATGTCGTAGACCAGGTCGTGCGCAACCTCGCGGCCGATGAAGCGGCCCAGCCCCATCATCACCGCCTCGCTCATCACCAGGCCGTGCGTCAGGTCGAGGTTACGGCGCATCGCCACCGTATCCACTTCGAGCCCTTCGAGCACGAACAGCGACTGCTTCAGCGCGCCGGCCATCAGGCAGAAGGCCTCGGGCAGCACGATCCATTCGATCTCCCAGGG
>JANMSR010000407.1:0-9542 GCA_031389565.1 Burkholderiales bacterium | reverse complement strand
CTGTCGCTGGCCTGGCGTGCGCTGGCGCATGGGGCGTTGCTGCTGCCGGTGGTGGCGCTGCTGGTCGGCGGTGCGCTCGATCAGTTGTCGCTGCTCAAGGAATACACCAACCGGCAGGACGTGTTCAACGCCGCAGCGCTGCGCCATGGCCAGATCGTGGTCGCGACGCTGTTGCCGTCGCTGCTGATCGGCGTGCCGCTGGGGGTGGCTGCGGCGCGCAGCGAGCGGCTGGCACGGCCGCTGTTCACTGTCCTGAATGTGATCCAGACGGTGCCCTCGATCGCGCTGTTCGCGCTGCTGATCGCGCCGCTGGCATGGCTGGCCGGCGCACTGCCGGGCTGGGGCATTCAGGGCATCGGGTTGTTGCCGGCCGTGATCGCGCTGACGATGTACGCGCTGCTGCCGATCGTGCACAGCACGGCGTCGGGGCTGCGCCAGTTATCGGCTGCGGCGATCGAGGCCGCCACCGGCATGGGCCTGACCGCAGCGCAGCGGTTCTGGAAGGTGGAGCTGCCGCTGGCGCTGCCGGTGCTGATGTCGGGGCTGCGCGTGACCACGGTGCAGATCGTCGGGCTGGCCGTGGTCGCGGCGCTGATCGGCGCCGGCGGCTTCGGCGCCCTCGTGTTCCAGGGTCTGGCCAGCAGTGCGCTCGACCTGGTCCTGCTCGGCGTGCTACCGGTGGTGGCGCTGGCCATCGCGGTCGATGCCGGCCTCGAGCTGCTGAGCGCGGCGTTGGAAAGTCCAGGCCGATGATCGAGCTGCAGGCGGTCGGTAAATCGTTCGGCGCCACGCCGGCCGTCGACGATCTGTCGCTGACGATCGAGCGCGGCGAGTTCGTGGTCCTGATCGGCGCCTCGGGCTCGGGCAAGTCGACGACGCTGAAGCTGATCAACCGGCTGGTCGAACACGACCGCGGCCGGGTCCTGTTTCAGGGTGAGGAGATCCGCTCGTTCAAGCCCGAGCAACTGCGCCGCCGCATGGGCTATGCGATCCAGTCGATCGGCCTGTTCCCGCACTGGACGGTGGCACGCAACGTGGCCACCGTGCCCGAGCTGCTGGGCTGGTCGGCCCCGCGCATCGCCGAGCGTGTCGACGAGCTGCTCGAATTGCTCGGCCTCGAGCCCGGCCTGTACCGCCAGCGCTACCCGAGCCAGTTGTCGGGCGGGCAGCAGCAGCGCGTGGGCGTGGCGCGTGCGCTGGCCGCTGATCCCGAGGTGTTGTTGATGGACGAGCCCTTCGGCGCGCTCGACCCGATCACACGCCAGACCTTGCAAGAAGAAATGGCACGCATCCACCGCGCGTCGGGCAAGACCGTCGTGATGGTCACGCACGACATCGGCGAAGCCCTGCGCCTGGCCACGCGCGTCGTGCTGCTCGATCACGGGCGCATCGTGCAGGCCGGCACGCCGGCGCAACTGCTGGCCCAGCCGGCCAATGCGTTCGTCAGCGATTTCGTCGGCCGCAGCGATCTGGGCCTGAAGCTGCTCGGCCTGCACACGGTGGCCGAGCGCCTGCATGCGGGCGAACAGGTTGAAGGCGAGCCGCTGCGCGCGGATTCAAGCCTGCGCGAAGCGCTGGCTGCGTTCGTGTTGCGCCATGCCGACCGGCTGCCGGTGGTCGATACGCAAGGCCAGCCGGTCGGCGCGATTCATTTCGCCGATCTGTTGCAGCGTTCCGAATGAAGGCCATGCGCACCGCCTGGCTTCGCGATCCGCTGGCCTGGGCGCTGGCGGCGCTCGCCCTGCTGACCATCGGCATGCCGCACTTCAAGCCGCTGTTCGCCGCCGCGTTCCCGGCGCTCGACCGGCCGCTGTACGAGCAGGACAGCTTTGCCGCACTGTTGGGCTCGCATGTCGCGATCGTGGCCCTGTCCAGCGCGGTCGCAGTGATCCTCGGCGTGGCCGCGGGCGTGTTCGTCACGCGGGCCGCTGGGCGCGAGTTCCGCCCGCTGACTGAGACCCTCGTGGCCATCGGCCAGACCGTGCCGCCGGTGGCGGTGCTGGCGATCGCCGCGCCGCTGATCGGTTTCGGCGAGGCGCCGGCGCTGATCGCGCTGGCGCTGTACGGCCTGCTGCCCGTCGTGCGCGGCACCATCGCCGGCATCGAATCGGTGCCAGAGGCGGTGCGCGAAGCCGCGGCCGGACTGGGCCTGGACGGCTGGCAGCGACTCGTGCGCGCCGAGCTGCCGCTGGCCCTGCCGGTGCTGCTGGCGGGGGTGCGCACTTCGGTGATCATCAACATCGGCACCGCCACCATCGCCTCCACGGTGGGCGCCAAGACACTGGGCTCGCCGATCATCGTCGGCCTGGCCGGCTTCAACACCGCCTACGTGATCCAGGGGGCCCTGGTCGTGGCCCTGCTGGCGATCAGCGCGGATCTGATGTTCGAACGCGCCGGCCGCCACCTCGAGCGTTGGCGTGGGCTGGACTGCGCGCCCTGAGCGGGGCATGCACCGTTGGCGGCTTTACACCCGCTTGACATGCGGGGGGTGAACCGGCGGCCCCAGCCACCCGTTGTTCGGGGGCGGTGCCGCAAGCCTTGCGGCACCGATCACCCGCAACACCGGAGGTGGACTCATGAACAGCAGGAAACTCATTGTTGGTGCGTTGGCTCTGGCTGGGGCCTTGGCCAGCGGCTCGGCCCAGGCGCGCAGCGACGTGCAGTGGTCGGTGACCATCGGCGCCCCGATCGGCGTGCCGATCTACAGCCAGCCGTACCCGGTTTACAGCCAACCGTACCCGGTCTACAGCCAGCCCTACCCGGTTTACAGCCAGCCGTACCCGACTTACAGCCAACCCTACCCGGTCTATACGCAACCCGGCTACGGCTACCCACAGCATGCCTACCCGCGCCAACGCCAGTATCAGCAGCCCACGCGCTGGGACCGCGACGGTGACGGCATCCCGAACCGCTACGACCGGGTCTACAACCCGCGTTGGGACGTCGATGGCGACGGCATTCCCAACCGTCACGACGACCGCGGCAACCGCCGTCACGACCGCGACGGCGACGGCATTCCGAACTGGCAGGACCGCTACGACGGTCGACCCGGCTGGGGTCGATAGGGCGAGCGCATCCGCCGCGCGGCGGCAGGTTCAGGCCAGGCTGCGGGCGCCGCTATTGCGGCGGCGCTCGCCGCGCAGCCGGGCCATCAGGAACAGCACGATCGACAGGTTGAGCAGGTTCCACGCCACGCCGTTGAGGAAAGCCGCGTCGTAGGAGCCGGTCAGGTCGAAGACCTTGCCTGACATCCAGCCGCCCAGCGCCATGCCCAGCAGCGTGGCCATCAGCACGGTGCCCACGCGCGCGCCGGCCTCGGCGGGTGGAAAGTATTCGCGCACGATGATGGCGTAGCTGGGCACGATGCCGCCCTGGAACAGGCCGAACAGCGCCGAGATGATGTACAGCGAGACCAGGCCGTCGAATGGGATGAACAGCAACAGCGCCAGGCCCTGCAGCACCGAGCCCAGCAGCAATGTGCGCAGGCCGCCGATGCGGTCGCAGATCAGGCCTGACACCAGGCGGCTGGCGATGCCGCAGGCCAGCATCAGCGACAGCATCTGCGCGCCACGCGCGGCACCGTAGCCGAGGTCGCTGCAGTAGGCCACGATGTGCACCTGCGGCATCGACATCGCCACGCAACAGGCCACGCCGGCCACGCACAGCAGTGTCTGCGCGGTGCCCATGCGCAGGCCGAAAGGCCGTGTCGACGGCACGGCCGTGGTCGACCGCCGCAGCGCAGGCGCCAGCGCCGTCGGCGGCCGCTGCCGCATCAGCAGCGCCAGCAGCGGCATCGTCAGTGCGCAGAAGATCCCCAGGCCGATGTAGGTGCTGCGCCAACCCACGGTCTCGACGAAGTGCTGCACGATCGGTGGCCAGACCGCGCCGGCCAGGTAGTTGCCGCTGGCGCAAATGGCCACCGCGATGCCGCGCCGGCGCACGAACCACAGCGACGTGTCGGCCACCAGGGGCGCGAACGTCGCCGAACTGCCGAGCAGACCGAGCAGCAGGCCATGCGTGACCGCGAAGCCACCGAGGCTGCCCGACAGGCCCGCGCTGATGAAACCCGCGCCCAGCCCACCGGCGCCGATCAGCACCGGCAGCATCACGCCGAAGCGGTCGGCCAGCTTGCCCATCGCGATGCCGCCGACACCGAAGCCGATCATCAGCAAGGTGTAGGGCAGCGACGCATCGGCCCGCGCGACACCGAACTCGGCCTGCACCGTGGGCAGCACGACAGACACCACGTACATCGCGCTGCTGCCGATGGTCATCAGTGCCAGCGTCACGGCCAGGCGGGTCCAGGCGTAGCGCGAATCGGCGGCGTGCTGCGGCAGCATCACGGCATTGTCGCGTGCCCGTGCGCTCGAGCTGCCCGGGGGCGGGAGCCGACACGCTGAAGTGAGCCGCGGCGAGCCTGGCGGTCAGCGGCTTGCGCCAGCGCGTTTCGTGGCGCCGGCATCCTGCGGCTGCCAGCGCTGAGCGGCTTCGTTGCAGAACAGCGCCAAGGCCCGCAGCACGGCCTGGGTGGCGTGGTTGGCCGCAACCACGCCGCCGTACGCGTCTTCACTCGGCGCATCCGCCATGGCATCGAAGTCCTGCCGCGCCAGCACCCGGCGAGTGACGCTGTCGGTGAGGGTGGCACGCAGTGTCAGGCGCACCCGGCTCGGCGCGCCACCGAACTCGTGCTGCAGGCGCACGAGCTCGGTGTCCAGGCGCAGGTCGCCGGCCGCAGCGCTCGGCGGCGCCACCACCGCGCGGAACGCGCCGCCCTGGTCGACGGCGGCCAGGATCAAGGGCGCGAGCATGCGCGCGGGCGTATCGACCCATTCGCTGTGCGCGAAGTACTCCAATTGGTGGGCCTGGCGCACGTAGATGATGCGCTGGCTGTTGAAGCCCGCGGCGGCTTGCGGTGCATTGACGACCAGCGTCGGTGCGGTCATCGACGCGATCGGCGCAGCGCGCAGTGCGGACGCTGCGCCGTCCAGGGCATAGAACGACGGTTGCGGTGGCGGCTTGGGCAGCAGGGCGCTGCATCCGGCGGTGAACGCCAAGGCCAGCGCGGCGGCGCCGGCGCCGAGCGATCGTGCGCGCGAAGCGGGGTTCATGGCGGGGCAGGTCCTCGGCTTGTTTCGCCCGGGCCGGGGGGCACCGGGCTGCGTCCGAACAGCAGGCTGGTCGGGTTGCGTTCGGTTTGCTCGGCCAGACGGCGCAGCGAGGTCGACAGCACGTTCAGTTCGCCGAGCAACTGCTGCAGTTGCGGCAGCGTGTCGGTGCTGATGCGCTGGACTTCGGCGCCGACCGAGTCGACCGTCTTGCCGGCATTCGTGCTGGCCAGGGCCGTTTCGTTGCCCATCTTCTCGACCGCCTCGGCGCTGCGGCCGATGCGCTCGACCACCGGGCCGAGCTGGGCCGTGACGCGCTCGCTGTTGTCGAAGGTGCGCGCCGCGCTGGCGATGCCCGCGTCCAGGCTGCCCTTGCGCGCGGCCAGCGTGCGTGACAACGCGGCGATGTCGGCCAGCGCGCTGGTGACGGCGGCGCGGTTCTCGGTGCTGAGCAGGGCATCGATGTTGGTCGAGGTGCTGTCGAGCTTGGCCAGCACGGTGGTCAGCACGTTTTCGAGGCGGGCGGCGAGCGAGGGCTTGGTGCGAATCACCGGGTATTGCTCGGGCGGGCTGGCGCGCAGCGGCGGCGATTCGCGCGTGCCGCCGCCGAGCTCGACATAGGCGATGCCGGTCAGGCCCTGGGTCTTCAACACCGCGACGGTGTCTTCCTTGATCGGGGTGCCGCGTTCGATGGCGAAGATCAGGCGCACGCGCTCGGGGTTGGCCGGGTCGAGGTGGATAGCCCGGACCTTGCCGACATCGACCCCGTTGTACTTGACCGGCGCGTTCAGGTTCAGGCCGGCGACCGACTCGTCTTCGATCGCCAGGTACAGGTCATAGGGCTTCTGCGAAGCGCCGCCCGCGGCGAGCCAGAGCGCGCCGGCGATCAGCGCCGCGCCGAGCGCGAGCACGAACGCGCCGACGAGGGCGTAGTTCACCTTGGTTTCGATGACGCGCTCCCGTCGGTGGGCTGCTGGGCCGGCTGTGCACCTCGGGCGCGTGGGCCCTCGAAGTACGGCCGGATGGCCGGGTGCGGCAGGCGCGACAACTCGGCCATCGAGCCGACGCCCTGCACCTTGCCCTGGCCGAGCACTGCCACGCGGTCGGCGACCTGCCACAACAGATCGAGGTCATGGGTGATCATCACGATCGTCAGGCCGAACAGGTCGCGCAACTTGCGCACCAGGTCGTCCACGCCGCCGGCGCTGATCGGGTCCAGGCCCGCGGTCGGCTCGTCGAGGAACAGCAGTTCGGGGTCCAGGGCCAGCGCGCGGGCCAGCGACGCGCGTTTCATCATGCCGCCGCTCAGCTCCGAGGGGTACTGCGCGCCGACTTCCGGCGCCAGGCCGGCCATTGCCAGCTTGGCCGCCGCGATGTCGTCGATCAGGGCGTCGGCGAGGTCGGTGTGCTCGCGCAGCGGCAGGCCGATGTTTTCCTTGACTGTCAGCGCACCGAACAGGCCGCCGTGCTGGAACATCACGCCCCATCGCTGGCGCAGCGCTCGCGCGTCGTCGTCGGCGAGTTCGTGCAGGTCGGTGCCGAGCACCTCGATCGTGCCCGAGTCCGGGCGCTGCAGCAGGATCATCTCGCGCAGCAGGGTCGACTTGCCCGAACCGCTGCCGCCGACCAGGGCGAAGATTTCGGCGCGGCGCACTTCGAGGTCCAGGCCGTCGTGAACGACGTGGTCGCCAAAACGCGTCGAGACGCCGCGCAACTCGATGACGGCTTCGGGCGCGGGAGCTGCGATGTTCATCTCACAGATCCAGCGCGCTGAAGGCGACCGAGAAGAGGGCGTCGGCGACGATCACCAGGAAGATCGATTGCACGACGGCGCGCGTGGTCTGGCGCCCCACGCTGTCGGCGCCGCCGCGCGTGCGCAGGCCCTGAAAACACCCGACCATGGCGATGATGGCGGCGAACACGGGGGCCTTGGCCAGGCCGACCAGATAGCTCGTCATGCTCACCGCCTTGACGAAGCGGTCGAGAAACTCGGTGAAGCCGACGCCGAGTTGCGAGCGCGCCATCAGCATGCCGCCGAACACGCCCAGGGCGTCGGCAAACACCGTCAGCAGGGGCAGCGCGATCACCAACGCGATCACCTTGGGCAGCACCAGCAACTCGATCGGCGCGATGCCCAGCGTGCGCAGGGCATCGATCTCCTCGGTGACGGCCATCGTCCCGATCTGCGCGGCGTAGGCCGAGCCCGAGCGGCCGGCGATGATGATCGCGGCGATCAGCGGCGCGAACTCTCGCAGCATCGACACCCCGACGAGATCGGCGACGAAGATGTTGGCGCCGTACTGCCTGAGCTGGTCGGCGCCCTGGTAGGCGACCACCACGCCGAGCAGAAACGACAGCAGCCCGACGATCGGCAAGGCGTCGAAGCCGGCACTGCGGATGTTGAACAGGATCGGGCGCCAACGCCACCGCGTCGGGTGCATGACGCTGCCTGCGAACGCGATGGCGGTTTCGCCGACGAAGCTGAGCAGGGCCAGGCCCTGCTCGAACACGGCCGCGCTGCTGCGGCCGATGCGCTGCAAGGCTGTGGGCGTCGGGTCGGCAGCCGGGGGCGGCTGCCGCGCTTGCTCCGCGACCTGTTGCGCCACCACGTCCAGCAGCGCGGCGAAGCTCGGGCGCAAGCCCTGCACAGAGACGGCGGCGCCGTCGCTGCGCAGGCGCAGCAGCAACTGGTGCAGCACCCACGCGCCGCTGGTGTCGAGCGCCGCGATGCCGGTGCCGTCGGCCACGGTAGCGGCCTCCGGGTCCACGCGCACCGCCTGGAGCTGATCGGCAACGGCGCCGAGGCCGAGCGCCGTCCACGATCCCGCCAGCGCGAGGCGCTGCGGGCTCGGTTGCGAGACAGCGGCGGGGTCAACCGAGTGCGGCTTCATGGTTGCGCCCGAGCGTGGCCGCCGTTCTCCTGGCCGTCTGTGCGCAAGCAAACAAAGCGCGCCGCCGCCGCCGGCTCGACTGGGGGCGCACAAGGAAACGCACGGCCGCCCGAAGTTTCCTTGACCCCCTCGGGGGGCGGACGACGTATGTCGTCGGCCTGGGGGCGCTCTCAGTGCTGCCGCGGGTCGAGCGCGTCGCGCAGCCCGTCGCCGAGCAGGTTGAAGGCCAACACCAGCAGGAAGATCGACAGCCCGGGCCAGATCGCCATCCAGGGCGCGTTGTCGACATAGTTCTTGGCGGTGTTGAGCATGCTGCCCCAGCTCGGCGCAGGCGGCTGTTGGCCCAGTCCGAGGAAGGACAGGCTGGCTTCGGCGATCACCGCGGCGGCGATCGCCAGCGTGGCCTGCACGATCAGCGGTGCGGCGATGTTGGGCACCACATGGCGCAGCGCGATGCGCCAGGGCGGGTTGCCGACCGCGCGCGCGGCCTCGATGTAGTCCTCGACCTTGACGTTGATGACCTGTGCGCGCGTCAGGCGCACGAAGATCGGTGTGGCCGACACGCCGATGGCGATCATCGCGTTGGTCAGGCTGGGCCCGAGGAACGCGGCCATCGCGATGGCCAGGATCAGGAACGGGCAGGCCAGGAAGGCGTCGGTGATGCGCGAGATCAGCGCGTCGACCGCGCCGCCGAGGAATCCCGCCGCCAGGCCGATCGGCACGCCCAGCAGCAGCGAGATCGACACCGACACCACGCCGGCCAGCAGCGAGGCCTGGGTGCCCCAGATCACGCGCGACAGCACGTCGCGGCCGATCTCGTCGGTGCCCAACCAGTGCGCCGCCGACGGTGCCTTGCGGATCGCACTCCAGCTGGTGGCGATCGGGTCGTGCGGCGCGATCCACGGGGCGAAGACGGCCAGCACGATGAAGCCCAGAACGATCGCCAGGCCGATCATCGCCGCCCGGCGGCGGAGCAGGCGGCGCCAGGCGCGACGCCACGGCCCGGCATGGGCAGCCGGGGCGACGCCGACGGCGGGGAGCGCGGCCGAGAGGCTCAATGGCGCAGCCGTGGGTTGGCGAGGAAGTAGGCCAGGTCGGCCAGCAGGTTCAGCGTGATGTAGGCGGTGGCCGTCACCAGCACGACACCCTGCACCACCGCGTAGTCGCGGTTGAACACCGAGTCGACGATCAGCTTGCCGAAGCCGGGAATGGTGAACACCTGCTCGGTCAGCACCGCGCCCGACAGCAGGGTGCCGAGCTCGAGCGCGCCCAGCGTGATCACCGGCGTCAGTGCATTGCGCAGCGCATGCCGGAGCACCACGGCGCGCTCGCGCAGGCCCTTGGCGCGCGCGGTGCGCACGTAGTCGGCCGACAGCACCTGGAGCATCGCGCTGCGGGTGTGGCGCATCAGCACCGCGGCGATCGCATTGCCGAGCACGAAGGCCGGCATGATCATCGCCGCGAGGTTGGCGCGCAGGTCTTCGAAGGGGCTGACGTAGCCCGAGGCCGGCAGCCAGCCGAGTTGCACCGAGAACAGCAGGATCAT
>JANMSR010000345.1:0-5274 GCA_031389565.1 Burkholderiales bacterium | reverse complement strand
AGGACCACGAAGATCGTCACGATCACGCCGAGCGCGTTGCCGCCTGCAGGAGCCTGGTCGATCTGTGCCGCCACCTGCGCCGCTTCGGCGTCGGTGAGTGCGGCCACGCGGTCGCGGGCTGCGTCGACGTTGACGCCGCGTGACTGCAGTGCCGCCATGACATCAGCGCGGGCCAGGGTCTGCTCGAGCAGCGCGCGACCGGGCTGTGCCGCGGCGGCCTGCTCGGTGCCAATCAATGTCGGTGCGGATCCTGCGGGTGCGATGGCTGCAGCCTGCGCCAGGCTGGCAAAGCTCAAGCTCATGGCCACCAGGGTGGCCAGCGTGCGTCGGGTACGGGTTGTCATCAATAAACTCCTCAGTGGACGAACCCACATCCTATCCCGTTCGTTTGTGAAATTTTGTAGGACGCCACCGGCTGGTACCCTCGGCGCATGACCGGATCGACAGCCCACCGTGAGCGAGGCAGCACGGTGGCGCAGGCTGCCGCGGTGGCGCCGCACACTGCCGCACTCGCGCTGGCATTGCTGCTCGGCCTGCAGCCGGTGTTGACCGACCTGTACCTGCCGGCCCTGCCCTTGCTGGCCCGCGAGTTGGCCGCGCCGATGAGCGCGACGCAATTGACGATGTCGGCCCTGATCCTGGCCTTCGGCCTGTCGCAACTGGTGTGGGGCCCGCTCAGCGACCGTTTCGGTCGGCGGCCGGTGCTGCTCGGCAACCTGGTGCTGCTGGTGCTGGCCAGCATCGGCGCCAGCGCCGCGTCGCACATCGGCTGGCTGATCTTCTGGCGTGCGGCCCAGGGCGCGACGATGGCAGCGGCCGTCGTCTGCGCGCGGGCCATGGTGCGTGATCTCTATGAGCCACACCAGGGCGCGCGGGTGATGTCGCTCGGGCTGTCGGGGCTGGGTGTGCTGGCGGTCGGCTCGCCCTTGCTCGGCGGCATGCTGGCGATGGCCTGGGACTGGCGCAGCTCGCTGGCCGCCGTTGCCTGCTTTGCGCTGATCGTGCTGGTCTACGTTTGGCGCGCGCTGCCGGAAACGCTGGCCGAGCGCAACCCGCGCGCGCTGCACGGACCCACGCTGGCCGCCAATGCCCTTCAGGTGCTGGCACACCCGACGTTTCGCGCCTGGGCTTTGCTGGTCACGGCCACCTATGGCGGCCTGTTCACGCTGCTCGCGGCGTCGTCCTTCGTCTACATCGAAGTGCTCGGCTTGACGCCAGCGCAGTACGGCTTGGCGATGGCCTCGGGCTCGCTGTCGTACGTGGTCGGCACCTTCTTCTGCCGCCGCTGGCTGCTGCGCGTTGGCCTGCTCGGTGCCGTGCGGCGCGGCGCGCTGTTCACGCTGGCCGGCGGCATCGGCATGCTGCTGTGCGCGTGGGTGCCGTCGCTGGGCACGGTGCCGATGGTGCTGGGCTCGCAATGGTTGTTCGCGTTCGGCCACGGCATCCACCAACCCTGCGGCCAGACCGGTGCGGTCGGCCCGTTCCCGCAGATGGCCGGCGTGGCCTCGGCGCTGGCCGGCTGCATGCTGGCGCTGACCGCGTTCGCGGTCGGCCTGTGGCTCGGCCAGGCGATGGACGGCACCCTGCGGCCGATGGGCCTGGGCATCGCGTTCTGGGGCCTGGTCACCACGGCGATCGCCTGGACCCTGGTGCAGCGGCACGGCGTGCCGAAGGCAGCATGACGACAGCATGAAGGCGCCACGGTGGATCGGCCTGGCCGGGCCCACGGCCAGCGGCAAGAGCGCCATCGCATTGGCCTTGGCAGAGCGTGTGCCGCTCGAAATCATCAGCGTCGATTCGGCCCTGGTCTACCGTGGCATGGACATCGGCACCGCCAAGCCGAGCGCGGCCGAGCGCGCCGCGGTGCCGCACCACCTGATCGACCTGCTCGATCCGCACGAGGCGTACTCGGCCGCGCAGTTCGTCGCCGACGCGACGCGGCTGGTCGACGAGATCACGGCGCGCGGCCGGCTGCCGCTGCTGGTGGGCGGCACGATGCTGTACTTCAAAATCATGATCGATGGCCTGGATGCCGTGCCCGCCGCCGACCCGGCCCTGCGCGCCGCGCTCAATGCCGAGGCGTTCGCACGAGGCTGGCCGGCGCTGCATGCCGATCTCGCGCGCGTCGACCCGGCCAGTGCCGCCCGGCTGCCACCCACTGACGCGCAGCGCATCGGGCGTGCCCTGGAAGTCTTCCGGGCCACCGGCCGCACGCTGTCGAGCTTTCATTCGGCGCCGCGCGCGGCGCAACCGGTGGCGTTGATCGCGCTCGAGCCGCGTTCGCGGGCCTGGCTGCACGAGCGCATCGGGCTGCGCTTCGAGGCCATGCTCGCGCAAGGCCTGGTCGACGAAGTGCGCGCCTTGCGTTCGCGCCGGGACCTGCATGCCGGGTTGCCCTCGATGCGCTGCGTTGGCTACCGCCAGACCTGGACCGCGCTCGGCGAAGGCCTGACGGGCGATGCCTTGGCCGCCACCGTGCGCGAACGCGGTGTCGCCGCGACGCGCCAACTCGCCAAGCGCCAGTTGACGTGGCTGCGCGGCATGCAGCGCAGTGTCGTGGCTTGCGACGACAGCGACACCGCGTCGCAGGTCGCAGCAGCCGTTGCGCACTGGCGACCGGCATGAGTGCCGCCTTGCTGCGTGTCGAAAAACTCGCCAAGCGCTACGACCAAGCGCCGGTGTTCGAGCAGGTGTCGTTCGAGGTCGCCCGCGGCGAAGTCGTGGCCATCCTCGGCGAGTCGGGCGTCGGCAAGTCGACCCTGCTCAACGCGCTGGCCGGGCTCGACGCGCCGAGCGCCGGCCGCGTCGAGCTGGCCGGCCGCGCCTTGCAGGGCCTGGACGACACCGCGCTGGCGCACTGGCGGCGGGCCAACGTGGGCTTCGTGTTCCAGGCCTTTCACGTGCTGCCGCACCTGACGGTAGCGCAGAACATCGCGCTGCCGCTGCTCCTGCTCGGTCGCCCCGACGCGGCGCGCGTGGGCCGGATGCTCGACGCGGTCGGGCTGGCCGGCTTCGACGCGCGCTTGCCGCGCACGCTGTCGGGCGGCCAGTTGCAACGCGTGGCAATCGCGCGCGCCCTGGTGCACCGGCCGCCGCTGGTGCTTGCCGACGAGCCGACCGGCAATCTCGACCCCGACACCGCAGAGCGCGTGATCGAGTTGCTGGCCACCCAGGTGCGCGCCGAAGGAGCGGCCTGCGTGCTGGTGACGCACTCGAAGGCGGCCGCCGCGCGCGCCGACCGGGTGTTGCGCCTGTCGGCACACGGCATCGAGTGGATGTGAGCCCCCAAGACACTTCGCTTCGCCCCCCGGGCCCGGCTCCGGGAGCGAACACCGCTCTGCTGCTGCGCGCGCTGACCCTGCCCGAGTGGCGCGCGCACCCGCTGCGCCAGGCGCTGGCGCTGCTGGCCGTCGCCCTGGGCGTCGCGCTGGCGTTCTCGGTGCACTTGATCAACCAGTCGGCGCTGGCCGAATTTTCGGCCGCGGTGCGCGCCGCCAACGGCGAGCCGGATGCGGCACTCGTGTGCCGCCGCCGCGAGGGCTGCGACGATGCGCTCGTCGATGCGCTGGCCACCCAGCCCGCCGTCAGAGTGGCCAGCCCCGTGGTCGAGATCGACAGCTACGCCCTCTCACGCGATGGCCAGCGTGTGGCGGTCAAGCTGGTGGGAGTAGACGCGCTCCAGGTCGCCGCGGTCGCGCCGGCCTTGTTGGCGCGAACCGCCAGCGGCGTCGACCGCCGCAGCGTCGTCGACCCCGACACGGTGTTCCTCAACGCCAGCGCGCAGCAACGGCTCGCGCTGCAGCCCGGCGACACACTGCGGGTTCAGCACGGCCTGGCCGTGGTGGCGCTGCGCGTGGCCGGTCAGGTGGCCGCCGGCGGCGCGGCGATGGGCGTGATCGACATTGCCGGCGCGCAAACCCATTTCGGCTTCGACGGCCGCCTGACGCGCATCGACCTGCGGCTGGCCCCAGGGGCCGGCGTCGGCGCGCTCGCGCCCAGCCTGCCACCGGGCTGGACGGTCGCTGCGGCCGACGACGCGGCGCAGCGCGTGGCCAACGTCTCGCGGGCCTACCGCGTCAACCTCACGGTGTTGGCCCTGGTGGCGCTGTTCGTCGGCGCATTCCTGGTGTTCTCGGTGCTGGCGTTGGCGGTGGCCCAGCGCACGCCCGGGCTGGCGCTGCTCGGCGTGCTCGGCCTCTCGGCCGCCGAGCGCGGCCGACTGGTGCTGGCCGAATGCGCGGCACTCGGTATGGTGGGCAGCGTGATCGGCGTGGGCGCCGGCACGCTGCTGGCGCAGGTGGCGCTGCAATGGCTGGCCGGCGACCTCGGCGGCGGCTACTTCCCCGGCGTTGCCCCGGCGCTGGCGTTCTCGTGGCCGGCCGCGCTGGGCTTCGCGGCACTCGGCACATCGGCGGCCCTGGTCGGCGGCTGGCTGCCGGCGCGGCAGGCCGCGGCACTTGCACCGGCGCAGGCCTTGAAGGGGCTCGGTGGCGGGCAGCGCACGGCGGCGCCGTGGTGGCGCGGGCCGCTGCTGCTGGCTGCCGGGGCGTTGCTGGCGTTGTTGCCGCCGATCGGCGGACTGCCGATCGCCGCCTATGCGTCGGTGGCCTTTTTGCTGGTCGGTGGCATCGCCTGCGTGCCGGCGCTCGTCAATGCATTGCTGGCGCGCGGCAGCACGCCTTCGTCAGCGCTGGTCTTGTTGGCCGTGCAGCGCGCGCGGCACGAGCGTGACACGGCCACCGTGGCCGTTGCCGGCGTGGTCGCGAGCCTGGCGCTAGCCGTGGCGCTGACGGTGATGGTGGCGAGCTTCCGCGAAGGCGTGTCGCGCTGGCTCGACCAGGTGCTGCCGGCCGACCTGTACGTGCGCACGGCGGCCAGCAGCGCAGCCAGTGATCAGGCCTTCCTGCCGCCGGGCTTTGCCGCTGCGGTGGCCGCGCTGCCCGGGGTGGCCCGCGTCGAAGCCTCGCGCACGCGCGCCCTGGTGCTCGACGCGGCGCGCCCGGCGGTGAGCCTGATCGCGCGGCCGCTGCCCGAGCCGGCGCGCAACCTGCCGCTGCTGGCCGCGCCGTTGCCGCCCCGGGGCGATGTGCCGGGCGTCTATGTCAGCGAAGCCGTGGTGGCGCTGTACGGCGCCGGGCCGGGCGGCACCATCGAATTGCCACTCGGCGCCGCGACCGTGCGGGTGCAGGTGCTCGGCGTCTGGCGCGACTACGCGCGCCAGTTCGGTGCCATCGCGATCGACCGCAGCACCTATGAGCGCCTCACCGGCGACGC